>CAYVBH010000007.1:0-34359 GCA_964449015.1 uncultured Bacteroidales bacterium | reverse complement strand
TTCCCATCAGCCATGTTTTTGAAAGAACCATCAATTATTATTTTCAGAGCGTCGGTGTGAGTATTTATTATGCCGAAAACATGGGAACCATTGCGGATAACCTGAGAGAGGTAAAACCACATGTTTTTATAACCGTACCCAGGCTATTGGAAAGAACTTACGATAAGATTATCAGCAAAGGAAGAGATCTGAAAGGAATCAAAAAACAAATTTTCTTCTGGGCTGTTAATCTGGGCATGAAATATAAGATACCCGAAGGTAACGGGCCTTTATACAGGCTGGTTCAAAAAATTGCCGATAAGCTGGTTTTCACCAAATGGAGAGAGGCACTGGGTGGAAACGTCGGTCTGATTGTTACCGGTGGCGCTGCATTGCAACCCCGCCTGGCTGTAGTATTTAATGCTGCCGGAATTCCGGTTTCGGAAGGCTATGGCATGACAGAATCTTCTCCGGTTATAGCTGCCAACAGGCATCCTGCGACGGGAGATATTAGAATTGGAACGGTAGGACCTGCCATTGATGGTGTTGAGGTAAAAATTGCACATGACGGGGAAATTCTCTGTAAAGGGCCCAACGTAATGGCTGGTTATTATAAAGAACCTGAACTCACCCGTGAAGTCATTGATGAAGACGGTTGGTTGCATACCGGTGATATCGGGATCATTCTGGAAGGCAGGTACCTGAAAATTACCGACCGAAAGAAAGAAATGTTCAAGCTTTCAAGCGGTAAGTACATTGCGCCTCAGGTTATTGAAAACAAACTAAAAGAATCGACTTTTATCGAGCAGGTAATGGTAATTGGTGAAAATCAGAAGTTTGCCAGTGCCATCATATCGCCCGACTTTAATTTTCTGCATAACTGGGCCATGCGTCATGGCGTTGAATTCCGAGACAATTCCGAATTGATACAGACACCCCAGGTATTATCGCGTTATCAGCGGGTAGTCAATGAAATGAACAAACAACTTGGACAAACCGAGCAGATTAAGCGCTTCAGGCTCGTTCAGGAAGAATGGACACCGGCAACCGGAGAGCTATCACCAACCCTGAAATTAAAACGTAAATTCCTCACCAAACGATATGCTTCGGTTATTGAAGAGATCTTTTCTGTCCAGAAAGGAGATCTCGGCGAATAGTTTTTAACTCACATAAGATGGCTTCTCAAATTATTGGACCCTTTGAGGGTAGCGGACTGAATTTTATGAATTTTTCAGGCAAGACTCTTGCTGAACGCTTTGAAGATTTTAACCATTGGGGCACGCTGCGCGAAGAAAATGACTTATGGCCTTTTGGGATGATCAATGACAACCGGAGGTCGCTTAATTTCGGAACACAGGATTATCTTGGCTTTTCAGTGAATAAAGAAGTCATTGATTCATTAAAGGAATTTATAGAAACCAACCAGATCATTCACAGCTCGGGTTCACCGACGCTTACAGGCAGAACCATATGGACTGCTGAGCTTGAAAATAAAATAGCTACCCTGCTTAAACAACAAAATGCACTTATTTTTCCTTCGGGCTGGATGGCCTGTTTTGGTGCGGTTGCCGGATTAACCAATGGGAAAGACACCATTGTGATTGATTCTCTCGCCCACAACTGCATGCAGGTAGCGGCAAAGTACTCAACGAAAAATCTGTTCAAATTTCGCCACAATGACATGGTTCATCTGGATGAAATACTGGATAAATGCAGAAAGGCTGACGATATAAACGGGTTGTTCATTGTTACCGAAAGCCTGTTTTCAATGAACTCAGACTCCCCTGATATGAGACGTTTGATGGAACTGGCTCACAAATACGAGGCCATTGTCATCATCGATACCGCACATGATCTGGGGGTAATAGGCAAAACAGGACTCGGAGCACTCGAAACAATTGACATACAATATTCAAAGAACCTGGTTATATGTGGCGCTTTCAGCAAGGCATTCGGAACCAATGGTGGTTTTGTGGCAGGGCCTGCTGAAATAAGGAAGCACATGGTCATTATGACCCCTACCTACATCTTTTCAACCGGAGCTTCTCCTTTGCAATGCCATGTTGCCGGTAAAAGCATGGATCTGATTTTTTCCGAACAAGGTGAACAACTCAGGGAAAAGCTGAAGGAACTCGTTGATTATACAGTAAAAAAATTCAAAAAAAGCGGGTTTACACTGGTCGGGAAGCCCACACAGATTATACCGGTTCTCATCGGAAATGAAAGAATAGCCCGAATGATATTCAGAGAGGCATTTTTACAGGGGCTGATGGTTAACCTTGTTGAATTTCCTGCCGTTCCGAAAGGAAAAGCCATTTTCAGATTCCAACTGATGGCTACTCACAAAAAAGCAGATATTGAAAAGGCAATTGATATACTCAGAAATGCTAAAGAGAAAGTAGAGAACAGCCTTACCGAAATGATTGATTGAAGAATACATACTCCTGCTTTTTAACGTTTTTTGGTAGATTCCCATACTATTTGGTTATAAATATATAATAGGTGTTGATTTACAGACGTTCTTTTTTTCTACATTTGTTCGCAAATTCTCAAAATTCCCGCATATGGCAATTGTAGGAACAATCCTGCAAGAGGTGATCAAGAAGAAAAAAAATAGCCTCGAAAAAAAACTACTGAATTACGCCGTCCAAGAAGAAACCCTATACAATCTGTTATCCAAATCAAAGAATACCGAATTCGGACAAGACCACAGCTTTTCTGAAATGCTGAAGTCGACCGGCTTTGTGTCTGAATTTCAGAAAAATGTACCGGTTTTTGATTACGAAAAGCTTTTTGCAGCGTATTGGCATAAACTCCTTGAAGGCAAATCCAACGTGACCTGGCCGGGAAAAATAAAGTATTTCGGGCTTACATCCGGCACCTCCAATGATGCTAGTAAGCGTGTGCCCCTGTCGCGTGACATGATCAAATCAATACGCCGCACGGGGATCAGACAATTGATATCTCTTGCTGAACTCGATCTGCCTCCGTACTTCTTTGAGAAGAGTGTACTTATGCTTGGCGGAAGCACCACACTGGTGAAAATGGAAAAGTACTTTGAAGGCGATCTGAGCGGTATCATGGCCAGCCGGCTTCCCTTCTGGTTTAACAGCTTTTATAAGCCCGGTGTAATTGCAAAGGAAAGGGACTGGAACACCAAGATTGACAAGATTGTAAAAAAAGCCAAAGACTGGGATATCGGAGGAATTTCAGGCGTACCTGCATGGGTACAGATTCTGATGGAAAGAATCATAGAGTATTACCATGTGACCACCATTCATGATATATGGCCTAACTTCCGGGTATATGCACACGGTGGAGTGAATCTGGCCCCCTATCGGAAAAGCTTTGAAAAAATATTGGGTAAGGAAATCTACTTCCTTGAAACTTACCTCGCATCAGAAGGGTTCCTGGCCTATCAGCGACGTAAAGACCATGCCATGCAGCTCGTGCTCGACAATGGCATTTTCTTTGAATTCATACCTTTCAACCAAAGAAATTTTCAACCCGACGGAAAACTTGTTGAGAATCCCGAAGTTCTGCTGATCAATCAGGTAAAGGAAGGTGAAGACTATGCCCTGCTGATCACTACCAATGCGGGTACTTGGCGATATCTGATCGGTGATACCGTGCGTTTTACATCTGTGAAAGATTTTGAGTTGATCATCACCGGTCGGACCAAGCATTTCCTAAGTCTCTGCGGCGAGCATCTGAGCGTGGACAACATGACCCAGGCTATCAGCAGACTATCTGAACTACTGAATATCAATATCAAGGAATTTACTGTGGCCGGCATACCCTATGAAAGGCTATTTGCCCATAAATGGTATATCGGAACCGATGATAAAATAGACAGTAAGCATGAATTAAAAAACTTGCTGGATAAAACCCTTTCGGAACTTAATGACGATTATGCGGTTGAGCGAAAGGCCGCTCTGAAAAATGTTATTGTTGAGGTCGTTCCCGTGAAAGCTTTTTACGACTGGCTGAAGATGAAGGGCAAAGAAGGCGGGCAACATAAATTCCCACGCGTAATCGGAAACCAGTATTCTGAATGGGATGAATTTACAAAGCAATACCTGAACTAGATGGACATCATCCTCAAAGGCATCATTACCGGTCTTTTGCTGAGCATTTGTGTTGGAGCCACTTTTTTCATGCTGATCGAGACAAGCATGTCGCGGGGCTTCAGGGCTGCCCTTTGGTTTGATCTGGGTGTGGTGTTGTGCGATACAGCAATAATCCTTACCGTGTATTTTTTTGCTACCTGGATCACCAATACCCTCATTCAAAACACGTATTTCAACATGGCCGGAGGACTGGTTTTTGTAGGATTCGGACTAAACTATATCCTGTTACGCCATCGGAACGATACGCTGCCCCAGCTCAAAAACCGGAGCCTCATGCTCTTTATGAACGGATTTTTCATCAACCTGATGAATCCATCGGTCATTCTTTTCTGGTTGGGCACAATGGCCTTCACGCTATCCAAACTGAAACTGAACGGGCAGCAAGCCATTCTGTATTATGGCACCACTTTGCTGGTAATGGCCTTTTTTGATGTGATCAAAGCCTATTTCGCCTATCGCATAAGCAGTTTTATCAATAAAAGAATATTGAGGATCATTTATATTTTTTCGGGTTTGGTCATGATTGGACTCGGCGTATACTTCTTCTTCCTGTAGCTCCTTAGAGATAGAATAATCACCCTGGCTTTTTCTTTGAAAATGGAAAAAACCTGCTGCCTATGGATTGTGATATCATGTTTTTATCCAATTCCCTGTTTACATAATGGATGTTTTCAATGGTATAAAATGCGTTGGGTGTATGCTTCTCAATGATATCAATGGCCTTTTTCTGATTTTTCCGGTTAACAACTATAAACAATATGCCCACATCTCCCTGCATCCCGGATGCCTTAACAGTTGTTACACCAAAACCCGCTTCGCGTAACGACTTTGCCAGGTCGGTTGAATCAACTTTTGTGATTACCCGGATCAGTTCGTGGCCAATAGCGAGCTTTTCGTCGAGTAGCATGCCTATGTAATTGCCTGTTGCAAATCCTGCAGCATAGGCAATGTAAGTTACCCAGTTGTTGATGTTTTCCATGATCCTGGTGATAGCCACAATCCATATCAGTATTTCGAAAAAACCGATAATGGGCGCCACATTCCTGAATCCTTTGGTCATAAAGATGATTCTCATGGTATCCAGCGTCACATCGCAGATTCTCATGAAAAAAATCAACAAGGGCAAAATGAGAAAATCAAAAACGGGCGAATTCAATATTTCCATGGGCTCACCTTTTATCCAGGGCTAATTTACTAAGAATACTGCTGCAAAACTAGTCTAGAGGACATGTAATAAGCAGAAAGATGAACACAGTCTGAAGGCGGAATTCTGTTTTTGGAGCGTAGCCTCGAGACTACGCTCAGCATTCGGAGAATGTGGATCCTGTCATTGAACAACCGGAGGCTTTTGCAGCACAAAGAGGGTATTTGACGTCAGTTTGGAACTTGGAGTTATGGTGATCTGAAATCCCCTGTTTTCTGCAATCTTTCTGATTTTGGAACCCGAAAAAAAGTGAAGTTTGTTGTCCTTTGCCTTATTAAAGCCGCTTCTGGTCGAAAAGAATTCGGTATAACGTGTTCGTCTGTGTTGTTTTTTGAGATCACTGTCGGCGTCACGGATGATGATTTTTCCACCGGGATTCAGTTTTTCTATACATTTTTCCACAAGAGTCGTCTGTTGATTATCATTGAGGTAATGCAGCACATCGCTGAGTATAAAAATATCGGAATTATCCGGTTCATATTGTGTGGCATCAGCAGCTATAAAGCTCATCTGCTCGTTTTTCGAAATACAGTGATTGGCCAGCTCAATCTTGTCTTCATCATAGTCAACACCCTGTATTTTTCTTTCGGGTGAAACAAAGTTCAGCAGATAGGAAAGATACCCGTATCCGCAACCTATGTCAGTTACAGTGGCTCTACGCGGAACCAGTTTGTCAATGTAAGCATAGTTACTCTCAAGCGACATTTTGATCCGGGTATACCATTCAAGAACCGGACCTTTGTAAATATAGTTGCGAATTACCTTGCGTCTGTAATAGGCTGGAGTCTCCAGTTCTTCCCTGATCTTACTATATTCCCTCCTGTAAAACAACAGCATATACCTGGTCATTTCATGGTAGTCCGCTCCATATTCCCGGTCACCGGGTCTGATTCTCGGGTATATCTTTACTGTAACCGAACCTCCCCTCAGGTGATTTTCGCCTTTGTTCATGCATTCACCGGCACCATGAATGAATACCGGTAAAAGATCAAGTCCGAGTTCGTGGGCTATGAGGAATGCTCCTTTATGAAAACGCCTGATGGAAGAATCAGGAGAGCGGCTGCCCTCGGGAAAGACTATTATCGAATAGCCTTCGCTGGCCTTTGCTTTAAGTCTGCCTGTTAATTCTTCATATCCGCCCATTACCGGATAATAGTTCAGGTACCTGATCACAAGTGCATAGATGGGGTTGTTCCATACCCATTTGGTGGTAAGCACAATCAGTTTCGGATGGAGCATCAGCAGCAACAGCAGGTCGATATGAGATTGATGGTTGCTGACGATCAGCGCAGGCTTGCTGAAGTCCTCGTTACTCAAATTGACAATATTCTTGCGGATATGCACCATGGCATATACCGGAACCCTGCACCAGAACATCATTCCCTTGTGCATGATCAGGCGTTTCTGACTTGAAGCTAAGGGTAGTAATAATACCAGCAACAGCATCACGTTCATGAATACGCACCCAAGAATGAATATAGCAAATACAATAATAGTGAGTACGATGTCTGAAAAAATGACCGGAAGATAACGACTTTTACCATTCTTTACCACCAGCCAGTTGAAGAATATAGGCTCAAACGTGTACGATATAAGAACAACTGAAAGCAACCCCACAATTGAAATGAGTGCTATGGAATTCAGCGCAGGGTGTTTAGCCAGTATCAATACACCGGTGCCTGATATGGAAATCATTACCGAGATCAAGATACAGGTTTTATAGGAAAGCAGGTTTTTATTATCGGTTTTAAAACCCTGTACCAGGCCCTGCATAATGTAAATGCTGTAATCAATTCCCAAACCTGTGATAAACGATGAAATAATAATATTAAAGATATTGAACCGGATATCTGACATGCCCATGAATCCGAGTGTCCATATCCAGCTCAGGAATATGGGAACAAAGGTTATTATGCCCAGTTCAATTCTTCCGAAGGCAAGAATGAGAACACCCAAAATGAGTAAAAGGCTCACATTGGCAATGAAATTGAAATCCTCACCCAGGGTGTTTACAATTTGAGAGAGCACCGATTTGCGATCGATAACAAAAATACCATCAGCTCCCGAAAAACTTTGTACGGCCTGATCCTTGTCTGTGTTATTCACTTTAACCACGGTGATAACCGAGGCCATTTCAGGGGTAACACTGATATTGTCAATAAAGAAGACAGATTCCAAAGTGTTAAACAAGGAAGAATCTGCAACCTGAAATTCCCTGTTCATGAGCATGTTGAATTGCGCGAATGAACCCGGCCTGAAACCTGTCGCAATTGCCTTTTCCTCAAGCAGGGTAAGAAAATTCCTTTTCTTTTCGTGCTGCCAGAAATTATTCCACTTGTTAATTTTATACAGTTGCAGGGAATCCGACATCAGCATAGAACCCGGAGAATTGAAATCCCTGACAACGCCTTTATTCTTTAATTCAACGGCCTGTTGCATTACAGTCTCGTTTTTGCGCAGCGCCTGCTGAAGATCATTACCGTATGCCACCACATACACCGAACTAAGTTTGGTGTTGTTGATCCGGTTGAGTTTATCTTCCGTCTTTATCAGTTCATCCGACATATAGTTCATTTTCATCATGTCGTCTTCAAATCCTACTCTGCCTATATAGAACAGTGCAACAATGCTGTAGATCACCATGAACAACAGCAATAGTTTATTCCTGTCAAAGCCGTACTGTGTTATTTTATCCAGCACCACTTCCAGGTAATTCTTTTCTTCGGTTTCGTCTTTCGCTTCATGCGTAGTATCGAGGATGTGAGGAAGGACCACCATGGTAAAAAATGCAGCTGTGATTACGCTTACAGCAGCCATTATTCCCAGCTCATGCAGTGATTCAGATGAAACAAACACCAGTGTCAGGAATTCAAAGGCAGTTGCAAAGCCACAAACAATAATGGGAAACGAAACATCCTTGATGGTGCCGATGATATCGTGCCCGTGTTTGTAATGTGTGGTGATGTGCAATGCATAATCCACGGTAATGGCCAAAATAACCGTGCCAATGCTAAGAGAAATAACGGATACCTTGCCTTCGACCAGGTAAAGAACCGCCAGTGCCATGATGCCGCCAATTACAGCGGGAAGGAAAATGAAAGGAAACAGTTTTTTCTTTTTAACCGAAAACGTAATGATCAAGGCAAGCAAGATGATTGTAATGGTCAGTGTTAGCCGTATGTCCTTCTTCAACCGCTCGGCATTTCCTACGGCAATAATGGCCGATCCAAAGTAGCTGATCTTCATTTTATCATTACCGGCAGCTTCGATTAATCGCGTAACCCTGTCGAGATTTTTAACAAATTCGGTATTTTTCGATGTTTCCTTTGAGGGATACACCGGAGTAATAAAGAGCATCAGGTTCTGCAGATCACGTGAAAAAATACAACCATTGATCACCTGATAATTTTCATCATTCTGGTAGGTTCCCAGTTTGGCCAAAGCCATGCTAGCCATGCCAACAGGGTCACGAATGATCATCTGCTTCATGGTAAAGCTGGCCGGTGATAACAGATTTCTCAGATCATTGCTGATTGCCTGATCAATTCCTTCGGGCGATACCAATGAATCCAGTTTTTCATAGTCCGAATCCTCAAGAAATAAGGGCAGGTTCTCGTAGACAATGTTGAACATGGTTTCAACAACAGTATCTGCCACTTTGTAGGTAAGCGCTTTGACGTATGGAGAAAAAACCGGCGAATGAAGCGAATCGGCAAGTTGATCGCCAAGGGTGATGAGCTCATCAACAACAGGTCGTGTGGTAGTATCAGATGCAGATATGGTAACGATTATCTTGTCGAGAAATTTGGAATGCTCAACAACCTGGTTGATTGTACCCTCTGAGCTCCCGCCGGAAATCATCCGGGTGATGTCTTCTTCGAACCTGATCCGGGAGGCAAGGTAAACTGCGCCGGCAGTGAATAAAAGTATCAGAAAAAAAAGACGGACCCTCCTTTTCTCAAAAAAACGATATATCAGCAGAAATATGGTCTCCATGAATCAGTCAATAATCACCCGGCGGTTGTGGTAAAACTTGAGTAATGAAAAAGTAAGCAGTCCGAACAAAGCAGATGCAATTACTGCAAAGACCAGGCTTCCTACAATATATTGGTACAGGTTATCCCGAACCCAGGTGAAATCGATCCCCGAGCTGAAGGTCAGGCTGCTCTCACCGGAAAGAATCCAACCGCCGGTCAGGTAGCTTAAATACAGAATAACCGGGATCATGGGTGGAATGCTGATGTTGGCAGCCACAATAACAATGAGCTTATTCAAACGCAGCAGGTAAGCCAGGGCAATGGCTGTTATCAGCTGATAACCCCAAATCGGAACAATGCCCATGAAAACTCCCAGCATTACCGAGAATGTAGTTTTGGGCACCGAATCGCGGGTTTGAACCACGTTATTCCTGATGAATGTCCGGATATTCTCCTTTTTTAGGTATTTAATAAATGAGAAGGGTTTCACATATAACAGTGCAACAAGAACACAGACAGCGTTCAGCAGGCTTATTCTGGCAAAATCTTTAAACGGCCGGTAGTGGCTGACGCGTTCGTCTCTTGACGGATAGTACACGTCGATGGGAATATTCAAAAGAGGTATTCCCCGCCAAGCCGATCTGATCAATACTTCCAGTTCAAATTCATACTTACTGGTAAAAAAGTGTATTCCGCTGATCGGTTTAAGCGGATATAGCCGAAAACCCGACTGGGTATCGGGCAGGCTGACTCCGGAAATGAACCGGAACCAGAAATTGGAGAACTTATTGGCAAAACCGCTGCCTTTTCTCAGCTTATCCTGGGGAAGGGTACGGCTTCCAACTATAAGTGCACCCGGCACTTCCCTGATTTTTTCAATAAACAGGGGAATGTCTTTTGCGAAATGCTGACCGTCTGAATCCAATGTAACGGCATACTCATAGCCCATTTCAGCTGCTTTTCTGAATCCAGTTTGCAACGCATGGCCCTTGCCCTGGTTGGGCGCATAGTCAACAACAGTAATGTTGCTGAAACGCTTCAAAATCGCTCCTGTTTTATCTGTAGATCCGTCATTAACAACAATAATGCAGGGTGTTACCCTTAAAACATCAAGGATAACACCCTCAAGTGTTTTTTCATTGTTGTATGTCGGAATTACCACACACCAGTTCATCTCCGCATCCAATTCCTTCTTCAAAAGTGGTACATCAGATTCATAATGAAGATCGCAAATATAAATTATTTGTATAGAATTCCGGGATGGAATGAAAAAATGAGTCCGATCTGTCCTCCTGTGTAATCCAGATCAAAACTTCCGATATCCAGATCATCTGTAGCCTTGTTATAGCGAAAAGCAACATAGGGTTGCATGTTAAACTTTCCAAACTGCATGCTGTATCCCACCTGGGCTTTGAAACCGGGAGCAGAAGCGCTGAAATCCTCAAATTTTAAAAAGCCATAACTAACAGCGCCGCCAAGAAAAAAGGCATTTTTACCTGAACCTGTGGAAATATAATAGTTAACACTAATTTCAGGGGCAATCCGGGTATAAAAATAAGTGATTGTTTCATCTCCGGTTGTAACTTTCGGACCCACGTCAAATTCAAGCATGCCGCTGAAGTCAACATTTTTTAACCGGTAAGTCAGACCGCCTTTTACTTCAAGGTACATATACATGTCCTCATTAACCGTAACGTAGCTGCTCAGATCGGCATCAATATAATCATTAACGTCGGAAGGATAAAAAAATCCTATTCCGATTCCGAACGAAGGGTATAAAGCCGAGGTTTTAGAACCAGATTCCTGTGCTGTTAATGAAAAAGCGCCAACAAGAAGCAAGGTAAACGAAATAAAAAGAATTCTTTTCATGGAAATTAATTTTAGGATATTTAGTAATATATAAGGTGTGCAATTAAATGTATGCATCCCGGCTACGGGCAAATCCTCTGGTAATGTGCCTTTCATATTAAATCCGCAACAAGATGCCTGAAACGCGAAAGTTAATATAAATATTTCCTTAAGAAGTAAATTTTTTATTATTTTGCAGCCGTTAAACTAAAATCCGACCCATTTTATTACTTTTTTTGAATTTTATTGCTTTTAACTCCATATTTTAAAATGCTAACAATTGGTGGACGCAACATAACGCTGGAAGATTATCAACATATTTTAAATGAAAATACCAAGATAGACGTTCATACAGAAGCTATTGAAAGAATCAAAAGAAGCTATGAATTTCTCGAGACCTTCCATCAAAACAAAATAATCTACGGCATCAATACCGGTCTTGGGCCGATGGCTCAATACAGAATTGAAGATGCCGACAGACTCAAACTGCATTATAACGCCATCCGAAGTCATGCCTCTGGTTGTGGCGATCCGGTTCAGCCCGTTTATGTAAGATCGGCCATGATCACGCTACTCAGCAATTTCTGCCAGGGGCATTCCGGTATCCATCCGGAGGTCATTGAACTCATCAGGCAATTTGTGAACCTGGAGATCATCCCGGTAGTACCTGAACATGGCAGTGTGGGGGCCAGCGGCGACCTGGTTCAATTAGCACATATTGCACTGGCATTGATCGGCGAAGGAGAAGTTTTTTACCAGGGCAAACTGGTTCCTTCTTCAGAAGCCTTCTCAAAAAACAACCTGAAACCCATTTCGATTCATGTGCGTGAGGGTTTGTCGCTGATCAACGGCACCAGCTTCATGACCGGCACGGGCATGGTCAATTTGCTTCATGCCAGGAACCTGATCAGCTGGGCAATTACCGTGGCCGCGATGATCAATGAGATCGTTCGTTCTTTTGATGATTATTTCTCTGCCGAACTGAACCGGGTTAAGAAGCATGCCGGCCAGAATAAAATAGCTGAGCTGGAAAGGCATATTCTCAACGACAGCAAGCTGATCAGGAAGCGCGAAGAACATTTCTTCAACGGCAAGCACCGCGATGATTATGTGATTGCCGACAAGGTGCAGGAATATTATTCCATCCGTTGTGTTCCCCAAGTGCTGGGCCCCATCCTCGATACGGTTGAATATGTGGAAAAGGTTCTTCTTGATGAGGCCAATTCATCCAACGATAATCCCATGATTGACGCTGTGAATGGAAATATCTTCCATGGCGGAAATTTTCATGGCGATTACATCTCGCTGGAAATGGATAAACTGAAAATTGCGATTACCAAGCTGTCAATACTATTTGAAAGACAGACCAATTACCTGATGAACGACAGGCTGAACAATAAGCTGCCCCCGTTTGTTAATCTCGGTAAACTGGGAGTCAATTTCGGCATGCAGGGAGCGCAATTCACAGCCACATCCACTGTTGCAGAGAATCAGACCTTGTCGTTTCCAAATTATATTCACAGTATTTCGAATAACAATGATAACCAGGATATTGTGAGCATGGGTACCAATTCTGCACAATTTGCGCGAAAGGTAATCGACAACACTTACCAGGTGCTCGCTATCGAACTGATGACTGTAATGCAAGCAATTGATTATCTGAATATGGAGTCCAGAATGGCATCCTTTACCAGGGACAAGTTCCAGCAACTACGCAAAATTGTTCCCCGGTTTGAAGAAGACACCATTAAATACATTGAAATCAAGAGAATTAAAGATTACCTTTGCAACCAATTTATAAAAATTAAGTAAAATATTGTCAATTCTGTTTCAAAATGAAATATGCACTTGTAACCGGAGGATCCAGAGGAATAGGCAAAGCTGTCTGCGTTAAGTTGGCAGCCATGGGTTATCACGTGCTGATCAATTACCTGCAGAATAAGGAAGAAGCACAAAAAACACTCAATCTGGTTAAGGAAGCAGGGAGTGATGGTGATATGCTGCAATTCGATGTAACCGATAGTTCTCAGGTTGAAGCGGTGTTGAATCAATGGCAGGAACAACATCCCGAAGGCTATATTGAAGTACTGGTTAATAATGCGGGAATTCGCAAGGACATGCTCATGATGTGGATGGAAAACAGCCATTGGCAGGATGTTTTGAATACCAACCTGAACGGATTCTTTTATGCTACTCGTTTTGTGTTGAAGAACATGCTGGTGAAAAAATACGGCAGAATTGTCAATGTAGTATCTCTTTCAGGTTTAAAGGGACTACCGGGACAGGTAAATTATTCTGCTGCAAAAGCAGGTGTAATTGGCGCAACCAAGGCCCTTGCCCAGGAAATCGGCAAAAAGCGGGTGACTGTTAATGCTGTAGCCCCCGGTTTCATTAAAACTGACATGACCAAAGATTTGAATGAAGATGAATTGAAAAACCTGATACCGTTGAACCGCTTTGGAACTCCCGAGGAAGTTGCTGAAATAGTATGCTTTCTGGCATCCGAAAAGGCTTCTTACATTACCGGAGAGGTGATTTCGGTTAACGGTGGTTTGTATACTTAATTTAGTTGCTTAATTAACATGAATAGGGTTGTTATTACCGGCATTGGCATTTATTCTTCCATCGGAAAAAATCTTGAAGAGGTAAAGAGCTCATTGTATGAGGGAAAATCGGGAATTGTGCTCGATGAGGAACGCAAATCGTATGGATACCAGTCGGGCCTGACCGGCAAACTGGAACGCCCGAACCTCAAAGGCATTCTTGACAGGCGATCAAGAGTATGCATGCCCGACCATGCCGAATATGCTTATGTGTCTACATCTGAAGCCGTAAAAAATGCCAATCTCAGCGCGGAATATTTTAATCAGCATGAAGTTGGCATTATTTTCGGCAACGACAGCTCAACACCTTCTGTTATTCAAAGTGCCGACATCATCCGTGAAAAAAGAGATACCACCCTGGTGGGTTCCGGAGCTGTATTCCAGTCTATGAATTCTTCGGTTACCATGAACCTGTCGGTAATCTTCCGCCTTCGCGGTGTGAATTTCACGCTGAGTGGCGCCTGTGCCAGCGGTTCCCACGCTATCGGCATGGGTTTTCACATGATCAGGCATGGTTACCAGGATATGATTATCTGCGGTGGTGCTCAGGAAGTCAACTTGTTTTGTGTTGGCAGCTTTGATGCACTGAATGCCTTTTCCAAACTGGAATCAAACCCGGCAGGAGCTTCCAGACCATTCGACAAAAACAGGGATGGACTCGTTCCAAGCGGAGGTGCCGCCACTGTTATTCTTGAAAGCTTGGAACACGCAGTTAAAAGAGGTGCCCCTATTATTGCCGAAGTAATGGGTTATGGCTTTTCATCTGACGGCAAGCACATTTCTGTTCCCGACGTGGACGGTCCGATCAGGGCGATTTCCATGGCCATGAAAGACGCATCTCTTTCGTCTAAGGACATTGACTACATTAACGCACACGCCACCTCTACACCCATTGGCGACCAGAACGAAGCCAAGGCTATTGACCATGTATTTGGCGCTGTGAGACCTCTGGTCTCCTCGACCAAATCAATGACCGGTCACGAAATGTGGATGGCCGGCGCCAGTGAGATAGTGTATTCCATACTGATGATGCAAAATTCGTTTGTGGCTCCCAACATCAATTTCAGGGAACCCGATGAATTCACTGCCAAACTCAATATTGCCACAAAAACCACAAGCAAGGAAATAAATGCCTTTCTTTCGAACTCATTCGGATTCGGAGGCACCAACTCCTCGCTGGTTATAAAAAAATTCAAATGATCATACATTCAATTTTTAATCATGAATAAAGAGGATATCGCCGGAATTATTAAAACATTCCTGATTGAGGAGTTTGAGATTGATGAGGAAAAGATCCAGCCTTCCGCACACCTGAAGGATGATCTGGGCCTTGAAAGCCTTGACTTTGTTGATATTGCCGTAATCGTTCAGAAAGAATTCGGATTGACGCTCAAAGGCGAAGAAATGACCGCTATCAGAACGCTGGATGATTTGTATGAATACATTTTCAATTGTGTAAACAAGAAGTAATCCACCGTGACCGAATGGAAAGGCCAAACCAGGGGCGGACTAACCGGCTATAAGATATTTATTGCCGTCCTCAGATACCTGGGACTTCCTTTTGCCTACTTCCTGCTCCGGTTTGTGGCGCTTTATTTCTTTTTGTTCGATCCGGCATCTTTTAGACATATTTTTCACTTCTACCGGAAGCGTCTGAAATATGGCTTTTTCCGTTCGGTAATTTCTATTTATCGGAACTATTATTCCTTTGGCCAGGTAATTCTTGATAAAACCGCAACTCTGGGCGGTTTCGATGCCAAATTCACTTTTGATTTCGATGGTGAAGAGTACCTCAGGAGAATTGCCCTGGATGGCAAAGGGGGATTGTTCATCAGTGCCCATTTGGGCAACTTTGAAATGGCCGGGCACATGCTCGAACGGCTTGACACCGTTGTTAACGTGATCATGCTCGATGCGGAACATCAGAGAATTAAGGAGTATCTGTCATCTTTCACGCAAAAAAGTTTCCGTGTGATTCCCATAGGGACTGACAATGCCCATGTTTACGGAATCAGCCGTGCTCTTGGCAACCATGAGATCGTATGCATGCATGGCGATCGCTTCATGCCCGGAAGCAAAACCATTGCCTGTGATTTCCTCGGTGAAAAGGCCCTGTTGCCAACAGGACCGTTTTACCTGGCCATGAAATACGGAGTGCCGGTTTCCTTTGTATTTGCCATGAAAGAAGGTACCGGCCATTACCATTACTACGCCACCCCTCCCAGGTTATACCAACAGCAGGGCACTCCGGCCAAAAGAGATGAAATGCTTCGAACCATCATCAGCGATTACCTCGCCGCCATGGAAGAAAAGGTACGGAAATATCCTTACCAGTGGTTCAATTACTATGATTTCTGGAAGGCATAATGAACACCCGGAAAGCCCCATCATCAATTAATCCATTGCCTCTCAACGTTTGATAATATATTTCTTATATTTAATCTTTTGAATTTGGCCTATGACACCTTCCGATTACAACATCCTGGAACTCATACCCCAGCGCCCGCCCATGCAGATGATCGACAGGCTGCTATTTGCCGATGAACGATCAGCCAAAGGAAGCCTGTTTGTTAAAGAATCTAATCTATTCTGTGAGAATGGAATCCTCAGCGAACCAGCCCTGGTTGAATTCATTGCACAGACTGCCGCAGCCTACACCGGGTACCGGAATAAAATAAATAACAACAAGGTAAGCGAAGGATATATCGGAGCTGTTAAAAACCTGGTGATCTCTTCCCGCCCCCGAGTGAACGCGGAAATTACATCGGAAATTGTGGTGGAAAATGAAATCGTAGGCTATACCATAATCATTGGTAAAGTATTTGAACAGGGACAGGTAATTGCCGAATGCGAAATGCGGATCCTCAGCAGGCAGTGAATCACTGCTGCCTGCTAAACTCTCCTTTGAAACTGCAGGTGGTATTGCCTCCGGCAGATACTGTGGCATTGCAGGCGACAACCCCGGTATCAGCCGGCTTCAGAACCAGGTCAAACACAACCTCGGGATTGGCAACAGGGTTCACAAATCCCAGGTATTTCACATTACCGGCTTTGGTCAGCATGTATGTTGTCCCCATACCTTTGTCAATTAGTTCCTTGATGATTTGTATGGTACATACCCCCGGCAGAATGGGATTACCGGGAAAATGTCCCTGAAAAACCGGGTGCACTTTGTTCAGCTTTATGGTAGCCGTGATCCTGTCTCCCGGTTCTGAAAGACTAAAAGATAAGAGTTGGTATAAATTGTCCTGAAGCATGGTGACTATTCTTTGACGCGGTATAAATTTAAGGATAACCTGATATTTTCATGGCGGATCAGCACAGAATCCAATCCACTATCGGAGTTTCCATATAACCGGGCTTTCACTTTGCTGGTAATACAACCTGTTTGCCTTGCCAGATAGGGATTATCAGATGGCGATTTGACATGGTAGTAATTCCTTCTACCCATATCCCGGTACAGGTAAACCAGGTCATCCGATTTTTTTTTACTTAAGCATTCAGGTGTTATTCCGGATCCAGGACTCATCAGTACCAGGCTGATATCCCGGGTAAGTGTATTGACCAACGCTTTCTTATTCATGGTCTCCATGATGTAATGAACTTTTGCGGCGCTGTCAGATGAAAACTCCATATCGAATATTTTAATTCCGACCTCAGTAAGGAAAACCACCCGGCAGTGGTTCGCCGGTAAAGGCTTAACCACCATCAACCCACTAAAATGTTTTTTATAAATATCAATACTGGTATTGAACAGGAAGTGGCCGGTATCGGATACAAACCACGATTCCGGTGCAGATGCCGGCGCAGTGGAGCAGGATTGGTAACCGGGGAAGAGCGACAGGGAGCAACTGGCTAGAAGCAGCGGCAGCAGCAGTGGCAGTGAAAACCGGGGCAGGGAAAAAAGCTTATTTAAAATCGAATTTTTCAAGCGGAATATCGGTATTTACTTTTTTATTGGTAAAGTCAATCCGTGTATAATCGCCTCCCGGCTCAAGCATAACAATCCTGGTCACGGTCAGGTCGTTCCGGTTGAACCAGATCTGAACCTCACTGAGCATTTTCTTCATGGCATCCGCGTTGGGTATTAACCTGACGAAATAACTTTTTTCATCTTCAAAGTAGCCCGCCTTGTAATCCTTTTCGTTGTTCAGTATATCACCCTGGATGCATCCGCTGATGAATTTATTCATCTCCTGGAACATGCGGTTCGATTGGATGTCGTATTGCTTCTGGTTCTTTTCTTCTTTCACAAAAATCTTTCCGCCGCTGATGATGATCAAGTATTTATAAGGACTCAGATACTCCCAGCGAATATGATTTTCCTTACGGTAGCAAAAATGTCCTTTTGAGATAATCTTACTGGCCAGCACACTCAGGTTTTTCTCCTGAATAAAATCGCTTTCAAGAGTATTCACTGTTGCTGTCATTTGTACCAGCTTCTTTTTAAAGGCATCTTTGTCTTTCATTGGAGTTGCCGGTACCTGGGCTGTCAATCCCATAAAAGAGAAACTCAGTATTAAGAAAATAGAATGTATGCGGTTAGTAAACATAAGCATCAAGATTTGCAAACTTGTCCAAACGATCAATGGTATATTCCTTGTTCCTCAGATAAGGGATAAAGGTTTTCAGCAATTTCACCACCCAGGGTTTGTTATCATGAAACAGGATGATGTCTCCTTTGTTCACGTTTGAAATGAGCCTGTTGAGCAGCAGGTCGTCATCTTTTATTACTGTATCATTTGATTTCAGGCTCCATCCTACCGATGTAAAGTTCATGGCCCTTATGGCGCGTACCAAAGTAGGATTGGTCACTCCGTAAGGAGGTCGGAACAATAACATCCTCTTGCCGGTAAGGCTGAAAACAATATCTGAGGTTCTTTTCATTTCAGCTAGGATTCTTCTGCTTGAAAACAAATCAAAAAAGAAATGATGCGAATAGCTGTGTCCGCCAATGACATGGCCTTCAGCGTCGATTCGCTTAATTACCTCGGGGTAAAGTTCGGCCTTATTGCCTATGATAAAAAATGCTGCCTTCACGTTGTGTTCTTTCAATACATCGAGGATCATGGGTGTAACCTGTCCATCAGGCCCGTCATCAAATGTCAGCACCACAGCCCTGGTATTTCTGTTTCCTGAGCAAACCGAATGCAGGTAAAACCCCGACTGAATGGTGGCTGATCCCCAGGCCAGTATACTGGCAAAAACAAGAACTATGCCAACATAAACCCAGAAACTCAATGGTGTTAAAATATCAGCTAATATGGCCAACAGAATGACCACAGCAAATAAGATCAGCGTATTTTTAAATCTCAGCATCTTTCCAGAAAATACAGCGAATGATTCACACCACGAAGATGGTTATAAATAAGCACATGGTTCAATTCCCCGGGAAGATTTTTCCCGGCTTCCAGGTATGCAGGTATGCGTTGTTCCCTGATCATCATAGCTGCAAGCCATAAGGCAAATGACGAGGAGGTATCATATTCACCGCACAGGTGTTTGTAAGATACATAGGGTATGTCCTTCATCAAGCCATTGATCAGAAGGTTATAGTATTTGTCACCGGTAGTATCACCGTTCTTCCCGTAAATAACCAGATCCGGCTTACCGGTTTTTAATCCGCATTCTTCAAGAAATTTACTGATTCTTTTTTCCAAATCAGCCTGGCTATTGGGTTTATTGAAAGTATCCATCGATTTGATCACAGCCAAATCACCGGTACTCTTCTCCCCTCCCAGCATGAAAAATGCCACTCCTTCTCCCGGCAAGCTTCCCCGCGTATTATATTGTGCAAGAGCCATGTTTGATACCGGGTGATTCTTCCACAAGCCCATTCTCCTGGTTATTTCATAAGAGCCTGGTGTTACTTCGTCGAAGCCACCGCCGAGGATCTTCAAACCGGGATTTTCAGCCAGTTGCAACAGGGCATCCCTCATGGCGCTTTCAAAAGAAAAACCGCGATGTGTATAGGTAGCGTTATAGTTGTGACATTTTATGGCAAGTGCAATGGCTCCGGCAACCGTGTTGTGGGTCGACTGTATGAAAGGGGTGGGATTCAAAAGCTTTTCTTCATTGGCATAAATGGATCCCAGGAATTTCTCTGTATCCTCAAGACAACCCAGGCCGGTTCCGGCAATAATGGCATCCGGCATTTCAATACCCGAATCACGTAAACACTTCATGGCACAGCATACGCCCATTTTCACGATCCTGCTCATGCGCCTGGCCACCATGGGGTCAATGAAATCACGATATACGGGTTCGATACACCGGAGCATGTTTACGTCGGTATAAGTTGCTGCCTCTTCCGGAAGCATCCTTGCACTGAAGGTGTTCTGGGGCGAGATTGCCGATGCTTCTTTTATGTATACAGCCATTTCAGTGTTTTGATATAATCAGCGAAGAATTGTTACCCCCGAAACCGAAGGAATTGGACATGACGTGACGCATGCCCTGAACTCTCTGAAATCCGGTTACCGGCGTAAAGTGCAGTTCATGCATCTGAACCGAAAAATTCAGATTCGGATAAATACAATTATTCTGAAGTGCCAAAATGCTCAACACGGCTTCAACAGCGCCAGCCGCACCCAAAGTGTGCCCGGTAAACGATTTGGTGGAACTGCAGGGCGGAATGTTTTCAGAAAAAAGTCTTTCAATAGCTATTCCTTCCGACAGGTCGTTATTCTTGGTTCCGGTCCCGTGGGTATTAATGTAGCTGATATCTGAAGGACCCAGACCTGCGGTTTCCAGGGCCTGTTTCATTGACAGAAAGGCACCATGTCCTTCAGGCGATGAAGCAGTTTGGTGAAAAGCATCGCAGGCATTCCCGTATCCGCTTATTTCACACAGAATGTTCTTTCCTGTGCGCCTGACCTCCTCCTCTGATTCCAGAACCAGATAAGCAGCAGCCTCTCCCAGGTTCAGCCCGTTCCGGTTTTCATCAAAAGGCCTGCATTGCTCCCGGTCGAGAATCATCAGGCTGTTGAACCCGTTAATGGTAAATTTGGTGAGACAGTCAACACCACCTGTTATTGCCATTTTCAGTTTACCCTGCCGAATCATCCTGACGCCCAGCATTATGGCATTGGCCGACGAAGAACAGGCTGTATTGATGGTGGACAAAAAGCCCCTGATTCCCAGGTTGTCAGCAATTTTTTCCGTGCTGTCGCCACAATCATGTCCGGCTGCTTCGCGTATGCGACCGGAAGATTTATCAGCCATAAAACCTTTGTAAAAGATCTCGGTTCTGTCCATCCCCCCTACCGTGGTGGCTGAAATCAACCCCGCATTTTCGAGTGATCCGGCTTCTATTCCCGATTGAGCAATGGCCTGCCTGGCTGCAATCATTCCCAGCAGGGCAGTGCGACTGTAATAGGACCTTATCCGGGGCATGGCAATTCCCAATAATTCCTTATTGGAAGCATGGAGTTCTGCTACCGGTAGTTCACCTTTATATGCCGAATCAATTAATGCAAGTGGTCCGATACCGGTCCGACCTTCTCTGAGGGAATTCCAGACAGATTGGACATCCGAACCGATTGCGGAAATGATGCCAATGCCGGTTACAAAAACGCTATCGGGCATGGCCTCAGTTTTTAACCCTTGTTATTTTCTCTGATAAATTCAGCCATCGACCTGACGGACCTGAGAACTTTTTTACCTTCCTCGGCAGTTCCCAGCTTGAGGCCGTATTTCTTTTCAAGCAACACGATGAGTTCCAGCGCGTCAATTGAATCCAGACCGAGACCCTCTACAAAGAGCGGTGCATTCTCATCAATATCATCAGGTGACAATTCGGTCAGGTTCAGCACTTCAATTATCTCAATTTTCAGTTTAGCAATCAGTTGTTCCATAATTTATCTTCTCTGCAAATAAATATCTTCAATAATCTGAGGTTCAAAAATAGCAATTCCTTCTTTACCCGGACCGGTTTTTTCAACCAAATACAACGCTCCGCGGTAGTTGTTTTCATTGAGCTCTACCCAGCCGGTGATGCAGCACTGAACTATATCATCCTGGAAAAGCCGGCTGACGAATTCGTGCATGAGAATGGGGCTGAAACGCTCTTCAATAAAAAAAGTTCCTTCGCCAAAAATTTGATGCCGGATACAAATTTCCCCGATGACAATATTGGCCAGGGTATATACAAAAACAGAAGGACTGGGGAAATAGGCCGAACGATCGTGTATGGATTGCTGGTGGTTTCTGTCGGTATCCAAAGAAGAAGCCGCATTGTACAAAATGATTCCAATATCGTCACCTGCATAGCGCGTGGCAACTTCCTTATCTTTCAACAGGAATTCCGATAACAAAAATCCCAGCTTACACAGGTTATCCATTTTATAGAACTTGGGATAACTCAGGCTGAAATTTTTATATACCTCTGTAAAAAAATTACCCGGCAACTTTTCCTTACCACTGAACAGCAGGTTGCCCGATAATACAACCTGTTGATCCTGAATCAGGCAATATCCGGTTATAGCTGGATTCTCTTTCATATTTTCTGGAATAACAGGGAAGCATTGCAGCCGCCAAATCCCGATGCAATTTTAAGGCAGGCACTCAGCTCGGACTGTTGGGTTTTACCGATGATGTTAATCGGTTGTGAAACACCAGGAGATGTATATCCGAGGGTATTGATCAGGGTATTCTCCCGGAGTGAAAAAACTGCGGCAATTGACTCAATCACGCCGGCAGCACCCAGGGTGTGTCCCCAGTATCCTTTCAGGCTGTTCACCGGAACCTGCTGCAGGCCTGCCCTGTTGATAGCAATTGATTCCATTTCATCATTATAGGGAGTGGCCGTTCCATGAGCCGAAATGTAGTCAACCGAACTTACTGCATTTTCCAATGTTCTCTTGATGGCAATGTAAAGTCCCTCACCGGTCCTGGATGGCCCGGAGATGTGGTTGGCATCGTTGCTTGAGAAGCCCGGTCTGACAGAGATTCCGGTTTGTCCTTCAATCATCTCAGGTTTTGCAGTCAGAACAACAGTTCCAGCTGCCTCTCCCAATGAAAGGCCCACCCTGTCTTTATCAAAGGGTTTGCATGGCCCCGGGCTAAGTGATTTGAATGAGTTGAATCCCGAAAGCACAAATTCGGTGACCAGGTCGGCACCTGCGATAATGATATGATCGTATTTTCCCCAACGAATCAGTCGTGAACCTATAATCAATGCGAGAACTCCGGAGATACATGCGTTGGAAACCACAAGGGGTCTATTTTTCAAACCAAAAAAGCGCTGAATAATTGCTGCCGTATGCCAAAGATAAACCCGGTCGTTTTCAAACCGGGAGCCTGTGGCTCTTTCGAGCAAATCAATATTGCCTTTTGTAGTTGACAGAATCAGCAATGTCCGTTCTCCGCTGATATCAAGGTCGCACCGGCCGAATGCATCTTTCATTGAGCAAATGACCATCTGCTCAAAACGAGTATATGATTCGGGGTTGGCATATGATGAGAACTTCTCAGCAAGTTTTCCTTCCTGTATCATCGATGCCCAGAAAGGATCCGGTGAAAATCCGACATTGCTGTGCAAAGTGATTCCTGAAATTCCCTTGATTAGAGCTAACATGTTCTCCGAGGTTGTAAAGCCAAGGGGAGAAATGATATTGTCTGATGCTACATAAACAGAGTTCAAATCTACAGAGAAAATGTTTGAGGTTCAGATTAAATGATGTTTCCTTTTCCATTCCAGGAAAAAAGGTGGGAAATCAAGCAGCAATTCCATGTCGGGGTTCAGGAAAACCTGAACCGATGAACCGGTAGCAACAACCTCCCTGGTATTGTTGCGGTATATGGTATAATCATAAAGAAGTTTAGCAGCATCGCTATTGACAAAACGAGTTTCAATAGTGGCTATATCACCATATTTGAGAGGCTTTTTATAATCACAGTTAATTTTCACCAAGGGGATTACTACACCTTCCCTGGCAAAATCCAGGTAACTGATGCCATACTTATTGCCAAAGGCTTCACGTCCGTCCTCAAAATACTTTACATAATTGCCATGCCAAACCACCCCCATGGAATCAACCTCACTGAAACGTACCTGTGATTGTGTAAGGCAAATTAGTTCTTCGTTGTTCATATCCTGCTAAAAAATTACGCCCCGGAATGAAAATCATTTTCGGGGCGTAAATATAACGATAACCTGACCAAAGCCGCTAATTTCATGTAAAAATTATCGCAATGGCAGCGTGTAATACAGCAAAAATACCAAGAGCAATTCCGCAATATTTGTGCACCTTAAACGGAACCTTAATAAACCGGAGACCGCTCAGTACCTGGACTGCCGCCAATATCAGGTTAATGATACCCAATGGTAAGATAAGCGAATACATATTGCTCTTATTTGGCTACTTTAACAGCAGTAGTTATCAAACCAGCGCTTCCATGTATATTGCAATGGCCTTCAGCCTCAATGGTAAGCGGTTCATTGGCCACATAGGTGTACTCAATGGAAAAGTTTTCAGTCAATGGCAGGGAATCTTTGCCATAGGTCCAACGCTGAACCTCCTTGCCGTTGATTTTCAAAAATACCCAATCGGTATGATGTGATTTGCTATTTCCCTTGTGCATCACATTAATGGTGATGGTGATTTCAGTACCTGCTTTTACCTCTGTCGGTGCTTTTACTTCCACACTTGTTTTGTTGGCCAACACACCGGCCAGGGAGAAACAGAACAGAGCCAAAACTGACATTGCAATTCTTTTCATGGCACTCGTTTTTAGTTAATGTTTAATTCAACCATCAATAGCTGTATGCTTTTAGCTATTAGCCATTTGCTAAAGGCCAATGGCCTAAATCTACTTCAACCAGATTTTCATGATATTGTAAACCGAACCAGCCCAGTAATTGCGGAAGCCAATACCTACTGCCTTGGCTACATACTGTTTGGCGTCTACAATTTCCTTGGTTTGCTGATCAAAGAATACAACATAATAGCTACCTGTTTGAGTTACTTTATGTAGATTCTCAGCTACAAAAATGAGGCCAAGACCTGATTTACCCTTGGTGTCGTATTTGGCGATCACGCCCTTCACATCATCCAGGGTAATTTTATGGTCATCACTGATAACCAGTGTTCCCGGGTCAATCTTGCTGTTTCTTTCATTCACCTGGTCAAGATCCATGGTCACCTCGGTTTTGTTGAACCACTTTTTGATGTCGAATTTTGCAGGTTCCATCTGAATCAGCTGGTTGAGCGATTTCAGATATTGATTCACAATAACTGAAGGGTCTTCAGTAACCAGGGTAAATTTGGCTACGGTGAAATCAACACCATACCAGGTAACTTCTTTTTCACTTTTGGCTTTTGCTTTATCCTGAGCCAGGGTTGAACCAGTCATAAGAACCACCAATGCTAAAACGGAAAAGAATACTTTAGTTTTCATATTTCAGAGTTTATGTTTGATTAAGCTAATTTATGTTTTTTTTTCTTCTTGTATATATATTTAGCCTTTGGCTTTTGGCTATTAGCCTCTATCTCATCCCTCATAGCTCTTAGCTCGTGGCTCGTGGCTCGCAGCTAATAGCTAATGGCCAACAGCTACTCACTACTCCCCCCTCCGGTCGATCAATTTAACCGGCTTGCGGCTCATGGGCGGGTGTTGCAGGCTGGTAATATAATCCACCGATTCAAATGAAATGGAAGGAGCTACCCGAAGTTTGGCCCGGAAGTGATCTTTGATGTTCTTCTCAAAATTCTCTGAATGATCTGTGGCTCCGATCCGGATTAGAATTTCATCAGTACCAATCTGGTTTGTAAACACTTCAACCACATAATTCTTCACGCCATCGATGTTTTCAAGAATATCGTACAGAGCGGGAGGGTATAAGGTAGTTCCCTTATATTTGATCATCTGCTTCTTACGACCGATAACCGGACCCATACGGAATGAGTTTCTCCCGCATGCACAGGGTTCCTCATGGGCAGTGGAAATGTCACCGGTTTTGAATCGCAACAGCGGCATACCTTCAACACCCAGGGTAGTCACGGTAACCTCTCCGGGCATACCAGCAGGAACAGGCTGATCATGTTCATCCAGAAACTCAACAATAATGAGGTCGGGATGATGATGTCCACCCTTTCCCTCATCGCACTCGGTGAATGAGGTTCCCATTTCCGTTGATGCATAAGTCGAATACAGTTTTAATTCAGGCCAGCGTTCTGATATTTTCTTACCCAGGGTATTCAGACTGAAATCGGGATTTCTCAGTGAATCACCAATGCATATAGCCTTTCTAACACTCGATGCATGATAATCGATGCCATTTTTTTCGGCATAGTCAATTATGGTAATCAGAAATGAAGGAACTGCCATCAGGGTAGTAGGAGAGAATCTTTTGATCGAGTCCCACTGCAATTCAGGAATCCCGTTGCCCACCCGGATCATGCCTGATTTCAGCATCCTGGATCCCAGAAAATAAGCCAGTCCGGCCATGAAACGCCTGTCGATGGTGGTCATCAGTTGAATGATATCGCTGCTGTTACAACCTGCACATTGAAAACCCAGGTATTCATTGTAAGCCAGCCGGTTCAGATCGTTGTCGGTCATGGCAAACGTGACCGGTTCACCTAATGTGCCCGAAGTAGTCATGTAATCTACTATCTCCGATTTATCCACGCAAATGAAATCAGCTTCGTTCGATTGCAGGTCTTCTTTGGTAGTGGGGGGTATGTATTTCAGATCATCAATCGTGTTTACCGCATGGACATCTACCTGATGTTTCTTAAAGAGGGAGCTGTAATAGATGGATTTTTGCTGCAGGTAAGCAAGTTGCTTTTTTAATTCTGTGTTCTGGAAAGCCCTGATTTCATCAAGACTTTTGGTTTCAATCTTAGGAATTTGCATGATTACATCAATTCTTTAATTTCTCAATAAGCTCCTCCAGCTTTTTTCTTTCATCAAGCCCGGGTAGTTTCTTTTCCAATGCCAGTGTGTAATACTTAACAGCCAGTTCATCCTCTTTTACTTCCCTGTAATAGTCTCCTATGTTCACATATACAAGGTACAGAGACGAATTCGTTCCGGCATATTCTTTTACAAATTCACCGGGAAGCGATTCGCCCTTGTCTTTATACTCCCTGAGCTGGCGGGTCATCTGCCTGTACCGGTTATAATTATTATATGCTGCAGAATTCAGGAAGGTATCCGGGGCTATATTCAGGGATTCCGAAGTAACAACATCACCTGGCAGCGGATGGCCTGTGCCGGATTTAAACACCTTACCAAGATCGTAAGCTACATACTTTCCCAGTTGCCATGGTGCCATAGAAATCCATACCTGCAGGCTGTCTGGTCTGAAAATTATGCTGTGATGCGCAATAAGCTGATTGATGGCCAGTTGATTTCCCATTCCGGCATCACTGTCGCCCAACGCGCGCTGATCGCGTAATACATCCGCCATTTTTTCCGGATTGAATACTTTATAACGATTCAGAAGCTCTTCAACCCTTTTGTATCTTTCATAGCTGTCGGATCCGCGGATATTTTCCAGGTTGATCTCATCATTTTCAAATTCCTTTCCCTGGAAATGGTTTGAGCAAATAATTTGGCTAGTCACAGGATAGACAACATCCATCTTTTCGGGCGACTTCTCAATGATAGCTGTTTTTCCGTCAATAGCCGAACCAATCAGGAGCGATTCAGAAACGAATAGTTTCCGCTTAGCTGCAATAGCATATGCTTCATCAATGGTAGAGGCATACTGGATGATTTCCCGGGCCAAAATGGTTACAGGGGTTGCCGCCTGAGAGGGTATGGAAGATTTGGATGCGTTGAGGGTAACCGTAAGTCCTTTCTCATTCATGCCCGATACCACACCAATCATGTCGGCCCAGGTTACCATCATGAATTTATAGCCTTCAGAAGGATTTACAAAGCATACAATTTTGTTCTCGGCAAACTTATCGCCCATATAAAAATCGAAGTTTCTTCCAACCAACAGTGAAGAATCCGCTGAATGATCATCCCAAACTGAAAAGGAAGTGCATGCCACCAGATTCAAT
Organism: uncultured Bacteroidales bacterium; assembly: GCA_964449015.1. GTDB lineage: Bacteria > Bacteroidota > Bacteroidia > Bacteroidales > UBA10428 > UBA5072. The sequence continues at coordinate 6,600 of CAYVBH010000007.1, read as the reverse complement.
CCCTGAAGCGCATGGCCGATGTCATGTGCAGCATGGTAATTCAGCTGGCGCTGATAACCCGATCCGATAAAATCGTATTCCGGACTGCAGGCCAGCGACGTACCATAAATCTCTTCCTTATACTCATCCGGGATGTGCTGGTCCAGATTCCGGTTAAAGAAGGCAATGAAGTATTTCAACACCTTCAGGTAATTGTCAGAAGGAATCAGCTCACGGATCTGCTCTACAAAGGAAGTTTCCTGGTAATACAAAAGTTCTTTGGAAAGCTGACCGAAAGCAACTCCGCGTTCAAACGGATCTCCTTCAATGTAGGCCTCCCATAAACCGCTTTCACTCTTTCGGAGCCAGGAATTACCATAGGTGTAGACATCCTTGCCCGGATTTTCCCTTTCAATATGCACAACAGCAGTGTTGTCAATCACCGGTGGATGATCAATGGCAACCAGGGCAAAATAAACAACAAAACCTACAAGCAGTATGACGACCACAAGCAATACCCAGAGCAGCAGCTTTCTTTTTTTGTGCTTTTTAGTTGGCATGTCTCATTTTATCAAGCAGGTACGACAATCCGATTAATTCGCCACAAGTAAGAATTGCGCTTATTGTAACTCCAATGACTCCGTGAATATTGATATTCTGACCCGTAAGCAACAGGTTACGAACACTGGTTCGCGGGACGATAATGGTCTTCAGCGGATTATTGTAATCCTTTAATATCCCGTATATGGAACCTTTTGTGGTACCTGTATAATCTCTGTATGTCAGTGGTGTTGAAGTATAGTAATCCCGAACAGCATCCCGGACACCAGGAAAATCACGCTCGAGGATGTTCAGCATTTTTTCTGCCCGCTCCTGTTTGAAAGCTTTGTATTCAGCACCTCTTTTCTCCACGGTTGTATCAGTCCACCTTTCTACCTCGCTCCATTTCAGGTAGGTGTTCATAATGATGGTATCGGTGTAATTGAGGTCGTTTGGGTTGGGTGACAAATGCAACATGTAACCCCTGGGCCAGTTTTCGGGGTTGTAATTGTCACCGTCCCAAACATCCATAGTATCATAGTGATAATAATTATTGTTGATATAGCGGAACGACTTTTCCTTCATAGCCAGGTATAGTGTAAAAATACCGTAGGTATCATCAAGGCTTTCAATTCTTTTTCGGTATGCCGGCCGGAAAGGAGAATCCCCCGTCAGTTCCAGCATCAGTTTGGGATGGATGTTGGAGATGAAATTACGGCCCTGAATCCTTTCGTTTCCATTTATTTCTACTTCCGAAACCATATTTCCGTCAAAGAAAAACCGGGTCACCTCAGCTTTCCGGAGGATTGTACCTCCCTGATCAGTTATGTATTTCTCCAGGAGATCGCTGATTTGTGATCCGCCGCCGACAAACCGGTATGCACTTTCAATATATGACGAATGAATGATCATGGGTATGTAAAGCGGTGTTTTATCCTTCACACCGGTATACAAGGGTGAGGTTCCCAACAAAACCCCTTTAAGAACAGGATTGTTTGTTATGGAATCCAGGTAGGGATCAATGCCGTGGCTGTAATAATCCATGTAGCTTGCATTGTTTCCTGAGAAATCGCGCAGGTTGTATAAATCCACAGCACTGGATATCTCCCTGAGTTTACCGGTATATTGTTTTAACGCCGCACGCTCATTGGGAAACTGTGCAGCCAGAGTTTCAACAAAACGATCATAACCCATGGCATACTTGTATTCTTTTCCGGCGTATCGGATGACTTCATAACCCGTATCATCCATCCTGTGAAGATTCAGCCTGCCGGTCAGTCCGAAATACTTAAAAAAGCGGTGAAGTACCTGACCTTCATCCATGGATCCGATGTAATGCATGCCGGTATCAAAGATACTGCCCTTTCTTTTAAAGGTCTGCAGACATCCGCCCAACTGGTTGTTCTTTTCCAGTATGCATACTTTAAGTCCCTCTTTGCTAAGGATGTATCCGCATTGCAATCCGGCCAGTCCGCTTCCGATTATTACCACATCATAACCCATATCCAATAATATGAAACATATTTAAAATATTCAGGATGCTTTTATTTTTCTTAAGAGATAATTCATGTCAATTATTTCTCCGCAGGTAACCACTGACGATGTGGTAACCCCAAGTATTCCGTGAACATTCAGATTCTGACCGGTAAGAAAAAGATTTGGAATCTGTGTTCTCGGAGTAATAAGAGATTCCAGAGGTCTGTTGAAATCCTTCAGAACCCCATATGCCGATCCGGCGCGTGTGCCTGTGTAATCGCGCCAGGTGAGCGGAGTTGATGTATAATATGCAGCAACCTGGTTTCTGAGCCCCGGAAATTGTTTCTCTACAGCATCCAGCAGAATTTCGGCCTTATTGTTTTTGAATTCCAGGTAGTCATCACCCCGGTCACCGGTATGGGTATGTTCCCATTTATTCACTTCAGTAAAGTCCATATAGGTAATTACAGATGCACTTTCGGCAAACCGGGCATCCTCAGCAGTGCAGGTATGCATGAGCAGGTAATTCTGGGGCCATTCCCCCGGTTGATAATCCGATGCCACCCATACGTTATCCTGATTGAAATGATAAAAGTTATGCCTGGTATAAGGCACAACGCCTTTTTTAAATACGAGGTAAAGTGTGAACATCCCCATGGTATTTTCCAGGTTTCTGATGCGGTTTACATAAACTTTCCTGAACACGCCGGGTTCAGTCATATTCAATATGCTTTCAGGATGAATGTTGGCAATGAAATACTTCCCCGTTATTTTTTCTCCGTTTGCCAACAGGGCACAACCAACCTTTCCCTCTTCAACCACAAGTTTTTCCACCTTTTGCTTCAGGATGATGCTGCCACCATTGGTAACAATATTGCCTGCAAGTATGTTCACCAAGGTATGACTTCCGCCTGCAATTCGCCAGGCACTTTCGATAAAGGAATTGTTAATCAGGGCATGGGTAAAAAGTTGTGTTTTGTTTTCCGTTCCGGAATACAACATGCTGTTTCCGGCCAGTATGTTTTGCAGTCTGTTGTTTGAAATAACCGATTTGATATAGTCTGCAGCACCCACATTCAGGTGTCGCTCATTAATCATATTTGTAGGTCTATCTGAAAACGAGTACATGGAAATCTCATCGCATACCGTCCTGATTTTTTCGAGGTAGGTTTTAAGTCCCTGCCTTTCAGCCGGAAAAACTTTTGCCAGTGTCTCCAGAAAATTTTCCTTTCCCATGGCAAACCGGTAAAGACCGTCGGGAAAATCAATCACCTCAAAGCCTGCCGTGTCGAGTCTTTGAAGCTTGAGTCGGTCAAGCACTCCGAAATATCTAAAATAACGGTTCAACACCTGACCTTCATCAAGACTCTCGGTATAATTCAGGCCGGTATTGAATATCGTTCCTTTTCTTCCGAAAGTCTGCAGTGATCCACCGGGTTTGAAGTTTTTCTCCACGATGCAGACATTCATACCCTCCCTGCTCAGGATGTTTCCGCACAGCAGGCCGCCGAGTCCGCTTCCGATTATTACCACATCATAGTCTGCCATAATTCAGAAGAATCAGCGAATGTTCTGTATTGTGGTGTTGGTTATAGATGAGCAGGTTTTTGGGGGTATTTTGAGATCTGCTCCTGAACCTGACCACCTCGGGAATATTACGTTCCGTTAATATTGCTGAGGCGAGCCACAGGGCAAAAGCCGAAGAGGTATAGTACTCGCCGCACAAATGCTTATAGTATAGAAAGCTGGCAGTGTCAATAAAATACTGCTCCATCAGCCGATGGTATATACCATCACTTCCTGAATCGCCGTTCAATCCAAGTAAAACAGTATCTATATTCTGCTTGTTCAATCCGCACTTTTCGAGAAACATGTCAGCTTCCCGCGCCACGTCGATCATATCAGCAGACGCCGAAGTCAGGAAAGTATGAATTCCGGCAATATTAACGTCATTGCCTCCGGAATTCACTTCATTTGACATTATGAAGAATGCCGACCCTTCACCGGCAATTGTACCCTGCGATTTGCCCGATAGTAACTGAAGGTTGCTTACAGGAGCTTTCCATCTGCCCAGGTAATTGTGCAGATGCACAAAATCGGAAGTACATTCGTCAATACCACCAACAAGCACATGATGAGCCTGTTTTTCCTCAAGCAGCATAAGTGCATCCAGCAGGGCGCTTTCAAATGAGAATGCACGATGACAATAGGTCACGTTGTAGTTGTGATTTTTCAGCAGCATGGCTATCTGGGCCGCCACCGCATTATGTGTAGAGTTGATGAAAGGCAACACACTGGTGACATGCTCATTGTTATCCAGCACCTCCATCAGGAATTTTTCCAGGTTATCCAGGCAACCCAAACCGGTTCCAACAATAATTCCATCGGGATTGATTCCTCCTGCCCTGTTGATGCATAATTGAGATGCCGCCAGTCCCATTTTTAAAATCCGGGGCATCCGCCTGAGTTGCAAGGGATTGATCAGACTTTTGTAATCAGGTTCTTCACAGGAAATCCGGTCTGAAACAACCTCTTTGATTGCTGCAGGAAATCCTTCAGCATGATAGGTATGCTGAGGCGAAATGACGCAACTGGATTTTATGAAGGCCTGCATATCAAACTTTTGAGAAGATTAAGGTAGTATTTGACCCGCCGAACCCGAATGAATTCGACATGACATGTTTTAATGACCGGGATTCAATCACCATTCGCGGTTGAAAGGTCAGCTCCGGCATCGGTGCCGAAAAATTCAGGCCGGGTAATACCAGGCCATCTTTTAGTGCCATACAAGAAAACACTGCTTCAACAGCACCTGCCGCGCCCAGCGTATGCCCGGTAAATGCCTTGGTAGAACTCACCGGAGGTATGTGTGATCCAAAGACAGCATCAATAGCCCTGCCTTCAGAGAGATCATTAATTTCTGTTCCCGTTCCGTGGGCATTGATGTAGCTGATGTCTTCAGGTTTCAGTGCAGCTGATTCCAACGCCCTGGTCATGGCCATAATTGCTCCGGTTCCTTCGGCAGAAGAAGCGGTAGCATGATAAGCCTCATTAACATTGGCATACCCGGAAACCTCGCAGATGATATGCTTTTCATCCGCAGTCTCTTCCGATTCAAGCACCAATACTGCTGCGCCCTCGCCAATGGTCAGTCCGTTGCGATCCTTGTCAAAAGGCCTGCAACCTGTAGCAGAAAGGATTTCCAGGGCGAAGAAACCATTCAACGTAAATTTGGTAAGCGCATCCGAGCCTCCTGCCAGTACACGGTTTAATCTGCGGTTTTTAATAAGCCTGGCTCCCAGCATGATGGCATTTGCTGAAGAAGAGCAGGCAGTAGAGATTGTTGTAACGTTATGCCTGATGCCCAGATGGGCAGCCACCTTTTCAGCACAGTCCGCACTGTCGAACAAGCTGATCAGGTGTTTGTGCTGGTCGTTATGAAGCAGTGATTTGTAATATTGCTCGTTCAAATCCATGCCGCCCACCGTTGTGGCGAGAACGGCGCCGGTTGTCTTTCCTGGTGTCTCACTCCATCCTGATGATTGAACAGCCTGGGAGGCCGCAATCAATGCCAGTAATGTATTTCTTGAGAAGGGAATGGATTGAATATCTATACCCGACAATTGGGCCAATTCATCATTATTCAGCTTAACTTCAGCTACCGGTATATCCGAATGTACGGAATTAAAATGAGATAACTTTCCAATGCCCGGTTTCAGCAGTCTGAAAGAATCCAGGGTTTCTTCAGTACCGTTGCCTATTGCTGAGATGACGCCAACACCGGTAACAAAAACCCTCGGGCCCATTAACTTTGCTTATTTCGGTGATTGGTGATACATTCTGCCATAGCTCTCACATTACGCAAAACGTTTCGCCTTTCCTTGGGATCTTCAATTTTTACTCCGTATTTTCTTTCCATCAGGAGGATCAGCTCCAGGGCATCAATCGAATCGAGGCCCAGACCTTCGACAAACAAAGGTGTGTCTGAATCAAAATCGTCGGCTACAACATCCTCAAGCGAAAGAGCCTCAATGATATCCTGTTTTAGCTGTTTAATCAGTTCTTCCATAATTTGTCATAAACTTTATAAGACTTAGCATTAATCACTGGTTTTTGAAGATATGTGAAACCACAACAACACCTTAATTAATGGAGGCGCAATTTATAACAAAAAAGTAGATTACAAAAATGCGGACCGGGGATGTGTATCATCTCCGGGTTTCATTTGTTAAGTCGGAACAAGCAATTGGAATTTGAGGCTGTTGTAAAAAAAAGCTCTCATAAGAGTATAAAGTCATCTCCACTATACCTGCTTGCAATCCGAAGATGTCATGCAGGCAGTTGAAATCACAATTACTTTTATGAAAGCCTCTTTTTTTAAAATAGGTATTCTTATTTGAACAATCTGGGAGCGAACTCATTGAGAGCACGTCGCCAGGTCAACCATTCATGAGCAGTACCCTGAGATTCGTGGAAAATGATATTGTTAATTCCATATGCTTTAAGGGCTTCAACAGAAGCTTTAGGATTGTTTTCTTCAGTACCGGTGCTGATGAACAGCAGGTTCATCTGTTTATTGAAGGCTGCAGCATCTTTAAAAACACC
>CAYVBH010000006.1:0-35916 GCA_964449015.1 uncultured Bacteroidales bacterium | reverse complement strand
TGAAACCAAAAGCCATTTTATATTTTCTTTTTATAAACTGATTAGTCGCCATTTGTAAAAGGTACTTATTAAACGCAATCCCAATCACTCCTATAATCCCTAAAGTATAAAAGCTATATTGGGGGACATCAAAAATATTAAACAATAAATACACAAGTGCAGGCAAGCCCATTATTGGGATGATTATAAAAAACTGGGTAAAGCCTGTACCCTCATAATTCATAAATTGACTCTTTCCCAAATCAATTCGGTTTGAATGAAAAGTGCCGAATAGAATCAGTATTATGGATGAAATGCCTATATTATAAAGCAAAATAGCGCCATTGATGAATCCAATTTTATAACTTATTAAAGCATATGGCAACGTAATAATAAACGATGAAAGACATGAGATTGTAAAAAACAAATATTTCGATTTAATGTAATTGTATGGCGAAATCTTGTTTGTCAAATAACTATCAAAAAAAGAACTTTCCCATGAAAATATAAACTGTCCGTAATTCACGGTAAACATTGAAGTCAGCATTATTCCAACAAAAGTAATTATCAAGTAATTGTCTAAATTCTTTTTTTGATAAAACATAAATCCATACAATAAAAACACAATACTTAGGTATAGGAGTGATTTAGGCCTCTTATTTCTCAAAATCATTTTAATTTCAATTCGTATTAGATCTCCTATTTCTCCAAAGCGTTTTAGAAATATAAAGCTATCAGTGTTTGTTCGTTTATTGGTTATTCTGTCTTCAATATAGGAGTTTTTTCTAAGAAGAACATATGCTAAATAATAAGCAGATACAGCTAACAATATTGGTATTATGACAAGAAAATGAGTATTTGCCCAATAGAATATAATTGCTGAAAAATAACTTGAGCTTGAAACAATTTTGGTTGTATCAAGAAATAAAAACATTCCAACAAAAGCCAATAATAATAAGATCAGTAATGGGCGTTTGGAGAAATATTTCTTCAATGAAAAATTCAGAAAATTATTAATAACAATGAATGAGAACAGCGTTACAATCCAGGTCAAACAGAACAGAGAGGGGTATGTAGTGCATACAACCTTTATAAAGAAAGGAAGAAATAAAAGAATGGCAACGATATTAAAAAAGCTTGATATACTTTTCATTAAAGGATAATGCAGCAACGTATTTTTTTTGATTGGAAGTGTAAGGTAAGGTTGAATGGATAATGTAGGAAGCTGTTGAAATAAAAATCGAATGATCAGATCGAAAGAGAAATAATAAAATAATAATCCTGTAAAGGCTTCAACCACATCTCTGTCTTTGTATATTTCATGAATTATCTTATCGGCAAGAAAACCTAAGAGTAAAACATTTAACAACATATATAAACCTAAAATCCCTAAGAATATATTTAGTGCAATATTTTTTTGCCAAAATGGGGACCGTTGTTTTTCTTTCCAATGATGAATAAGTAATTTAATCATTATTCTTCGCTTTTTGTTTGTGGTTTACGTTTGATGGTATGGTGTCGTGCGAGAGTATGAAGCGATTTCTTATCAGGGTACACCAACTTTTTTTACGAGCCACGAACGCTCGCAAGCCGACGAACCGAGGACGAAGGACAAGCTCGCCGAAGGCAAACCCGCATGCACTATACCATGTGTTAGCAACTGGGCATTTTATTCTATTCATGAGAAATGTAGTTGTCTATACAGTATGTATGAATATATAGTAGGTATAAATTTTAATCCAAAAACATATCCTACTAAAATTACAGGCATGAACGGTACAGGTTGAACATCAAACAATATTCCATATAATACTCCAATCAAACCACCCACAAAAAAAACCTTACCAGCAAAATGATGTGTTTTTTTCCAAATCAGCTCATTACTCTGTGTCCATGAATTTTTAATGCCAATAAAAAAATTATGTCTAATGGTTGGATAAAGATTTCCTATTACCAACATATAAGAAAATGTCAATATAAAACCAATTTTTGCCCAATTGAATGGTACTCCAATTTTTTGTGAAATAAAAGTCATACATAAAAGAGATGTAAATGCGAGCATTAATGTCCTCATTCTGTGAAAACTTTTAGGATTGTCATTAAATGTAGTTTTGGGAACAATAGATGGTTTCACAAGCAAAATAATATACCAAAATAATGAAACACCCATAATGAATAATACAACTTGATATATTGTTTGTTCCTTGTTTATTTGTAACGGTGAAAATTGCGGTAATCTATTGTAAACAATAAAAATATAAATGAATGGCAATAAAATGAAAAGCCAATTAATTGCTTCTCTTTTGAGAAATTCTGTGTTTTTCATAATTTTATTTTTTGAGATTAAAACTCATTAGCCATTGAATTATCTCATCAACTACAGTTCTGTTTAAAGTGTAATTGACAAATTGTCCATTTTTTACACTTACTACTAAATCTGCTTGTTTTAATGCATCCAAATGATGTGAAATACTAGGCTTAGTAATATTGAAGTGATCTGCAATCTCTCCAGCATTCATGTCCTTTTCCTTTAATAATTCTAGAATTTCACGCCTGATCGGGTCATTCAATGCTTTAAAAACTCGATTCACAACAATTAATTTTATATTTAGACAAATATCTAAATATCTAATCGATTATCCAAATTTTAAATCAAGTTTTTTTATAAAAATGAAAACACATAATTTTTGTTCGGGGTCTTTGCCTGTTCGTTAAGGGAGATAGTTTACAAGGTTCAAGGCACATCTTCAATTTCTGCACAAGACATCATCATATCCATAGAATGCCTGAATATTTCCATAATCTGCAATATGATTGATGGCTTGGTATTCAGAAGGCAAGATAAAAAATAATGTAACTATTTACATCATAAAGGTTAGGAAAGTTGTGAATGAGTCATCAACCATTCCTGATTATTGAGGATTGAAGGAGGTGATCATTGGATGAGTTGGGTCATTGTGATGGAGGATCCAGAAACCGGGCAGAGGATATTAGAGTTATCAGATTAAAGATCAGGGTAATTCATGATTCTATTAGTCAGGAGACTGGTTTTTCACAGAAACGTAGATACAATCTACGCTTAGCGGGGGTCTCTGGTCATTTTGCCGCTAAACGGCTAGGCGTATGTGTCATAAGGGATTGCGACCTACTTCTTTGTCCTTCGTTAGATACGCTTGAGCGGGCAACAACTTTTGAACTTACTACTATCAGGCCTATTTTGAATATGCATAGTTAGTATTTGTTGTTTTATTTCATTTTTTTCTGATCAAATCATCTGTGCCATCAATTATTAGATTTCCTTTATCGGGAATTATATAATCTGGAATTACGCCTTTATCATATTCTTCGCCGCCATATTGAATAAATCGTTTTGGAGATATATAAAATTCTATCTTGCTATTAGGTGTTCTTAAAGACCAAAAGTCTCCGAAGTAGGATATTTTACCACCTGTCTCTTCTCCGATTATTATACCCAGTTTCAGATTTTTAAAAACTCCTGCGAATGTGGCAGCTGCGCTATATGTTGACGCATTAGTCAATAGGAACAAGTTGCCATCAAAGCGTATTGCTTTATTACGTGGCTGTTCCATATAGAGGTCAAGAACAACCAAATCATCCGTGTTATAACTATTTATCCAATCTAATCTATCCGGGTATTTTTCTTTATAATATTCTTTTAAATCAGGACTAATACGGACTTCAATCTTTTTATATTGGGCATAAGTTTTATTTGTCAGGTAGTTCATTAAAGAATCAACTACAATGCTGCGCCCTCCAACATTGTCTCTAATGTCAATGACAAGATTTTTAATCTTATTTTCTTTAAGTTTTATAAAAGCGCTGTTGGCAAATGCACAAAACCCGTCTAAGTCTCCAAATGATTTAATCGTCATCATGGCAGTTTCTTTGCCCTGATTAATATCGAGAGCATAATAGTCCTGATTTGTCTTGGGCATTCGTTTTATATTTTGTGCAAACTCGGTGCTGGTAATGCCAGGAAGTGCCATTCTTTGAGTTTTTTGCCTATTGTCCTTTATTACTAATTCATAATCATCTTCAAATCCATAAAGCATCCATATTAGAAATCTAAATCTATTCGCAATTTCTTTTTGTTTGATAGCCGATGATTCACCCGAAATTAGTGGCTCCATATTGTGAACCATATCTGTAACATTAATTCCATTAATTTCAAGAATTTGTTCCCTATTCTGAAAAAGAGAAGTGTCGCTCCCGCAATAAAAAGAAACATAGATTGAATCATCAACTATCTCCACGAAAAAAGGAAATGATTTTCCTCCTGCTTTTGTATATTCCATGCGTTGGTCTGTTGGAACCGAAACTCCTGTGTGTCCATCATTTAACGATGCAAAGACTGGTGCAAACAGCAAGTAGATTTCATTTTGTGTCATACTGTCTTTTATGGATTTTTCGATTTCCAGAAACTGTTTTTGATAATGAATCAATTCATTTTTATCTAAAAATAAAGGATGAATACTAATGAGTTTGTTAAAAGCGAAATGAATGTCTTGTTCTATTTCTGCTTTTTCGTAATACGTATAATCAGTTTGTCCAACAACAGAAATTGATATAATGCTAAAAATGATTATTGCAAGTATTTTCATATTTGCTGAACTTTTTTTACAATATATACCAACGCTCATCAGTATGAGCAGCCTGCCTGCCATTTGAAATATTGCGTGTCGTGCCATCGTGCATTTATCATTTTATTGCTTGAATTATCTCTTATAAAGTAAGCTGTTTAAACTTATGATGTATACCATTATCACTCCAGTATTGAATCATTACCATTCTTTAAATCCTGATCAATAAAACAATATTTAATTTTTACGGAAGCTTATAACTATAAAATGGCTGTTCATCAGTTGTAGATACCAAGTATATAGTGTTTTCCTGATTATTTACACAAAAATAACCCCAATGGTCAAGTTTATATTTACTTATTGGATTACCATTCCAATCAAATTTCTCAACGTAAATATAACCGGAAGAAGATTTTAATTCTTGAGAAACATCAATAGGAGTTCGTCCTGAATATAAAACATAAACATATTTATTCTGAGATGACATTCCCCAGTAATAAGTAACATTTGAGGGCGCTAACATTGCGACTGCATTCCCCGTTTTAGTTTTATCCGAAGTTTCAAAATTAAGTATTCTTGAAGTATTGTTTTTTGTATCCAGAAACATTAACCTTTTAAAATACTTATATGCAAATACTACTCTATTATTTTTACCATTCACTCCAAGGTCTCCAATATATGCTGCCCAACTTTTTTGTTTGTCTGAAAACGATAGATCTTTTAAAAGAGTTAAACTTGTAGAATCACCTTTTGAAGTAAGATGAAAAATTGCTTTGCCGTTTCTTGTCGACTCAACATAAATTAAGTTTTTAGAAGAAATTCCATATAGCTGTTTATCATCATATGTATTCTCACCTTTTTTGAGTTCTGTAGGCAATTCAATTATCTCAAGTTCTTTATTTAAAGCATATAAATTACTGTTAGTCATCTCGAATATGAAACACAAATATTCACCACTTTCATCTTTTACCAAATGTGGAGATCGAAATTCACCAGGACCATTTCCAGCTCTTCCAAAGGATTTTATAAATTTTAATGAAGGAAGAGAATATAATGTGAACATATCAGGATTTTGACGATTTTTCATAATTAATAAAGAGTCTATTGCTATAATTTCACACTCTGACACCTTGAATATTTCATCAACAGGATGTGAAATCCCTTGCAATTCAATAACCTCGCCAAAATCTTTTTCAGCCAAAGTATATTCTCCTTCAAGCAATGGTGGTAGTACCACGGTCTTTAATGTATCAATGTCAGATTCATTTTTTTGGATTTTCACACTATGTTTACATGATGAAAAAATAATGGTCAATACCATTAGGAAGGTAATTGTTCTCATAGTTAGGTCTATATTTCACTAATATAATTTCTATCTGATCTAGTTGTGAGTCGGTCAAAAAAAACTATGGTCTGAGAAATGAAATTGTCTATAGAACCCGCCGCCTCACTTGCAGCTAACGTTTGCATATATGCACAGTCAGCCTTCCGGCAGGCAGATTGTGTAGGAGCACCGGGTGTTGTAAGACGTTCTTATTTTCTTTCTTTCTCCAAAAGTTCGAGTCTTTTGTCAATTTTTTGCAAGAGAGCAAACATTTCCATTGTTATCGGATTAGATTTTGAAAGATTTCTTTGCTCCTCCTCCCTGAATCCAAATTTTGAATCAAGATACCCTAATATTAAGGAAAGAAAAACAAATAATACTATTGAAATTGGTATCGATATCAGTGCATAGTCAAAAACTTTTTCTCCCCACCAGGTTTCTTTATATTCCTTAAGAAAAACAATTCCTATTAGGAAAAATTGAATATAACCTATGTACATCCTTGATCTGTCAATGTATACTTTCCATCGAATCAAGCTTCTCCTATTAAGTTTTATTTTCATTTATTGTATGTTTTATTTCTGATCGCTTTTTTAAAATGTCTTACGTTCAATTGCAGGTGCAGTGCGGCTTCGGAGAACATCAGCATCAGGTTTGCAACATTATAGTATATTGATTGGGTATAGTTTTTTTAGTTTATTATCATAGTTATTCCATTTAAAACGAATCCATTTTCATCACGTAATTGTCCGTATGGAACAATACCTCTGTAATGTCTGTAATAAATCCCAAACTGTCTTTGGGTGTTCCTAATCGGAATCCTATAACCTAAATACAGGTTAAAAGACCAAGCCCTCTTCTCCGGCCCATCCAATGTGTATCCAAACTTGGTTTCTCTACGGATTTCCGTTGAAGCAATCAACTCATTTACTCTTTCATTTTTTACCTTTAAGGGATGACAATATTCGGCTCTGAAAATCCATAAATCTCTTTGTTTTGATGGAAGAATCTTTGTCCCTTTAACTTCAAAAGTGTCAATATTGTAATAGCCTGTTTTATAGGGCATTAAACGTTGATAGCCAATTTCTGCACTCAGGTTTCTTTTTTGGTTATCCCGTTGTCTGTTTACACCAGCAAAAATTTGCCATGCTTCATATGAAACATTTATTCTCGTAAAATTTGGGATTTGGCTATAACCATGCAGAGCAAATTCATCTCCTATGTGCGTGCTTTCGTGAAATAATGGCACAAGTGTTAAATGGTAATGTTTAATAAATGAGTTGTTACTGTTTTTAGGGGAAAACAGAAATACCATTTGTAATCCAAAACGATAGTCGTTATTAATAATTGGAGCTGTCTCGCTTTCAAACATATCAACCAATGTTAAGATACTGATTGGCATGCTTATAGATGCCTTTATCCTTAAATTTTCAGAATTATTTTCAACTGAAAGAACCGGTAGTTTAAAGCCAGTTTGTATTTCGATGAATTTTCTTTCACTCACATTACTTTTGTAGTAAAATGGATGGAGTTTATTCATTTTAACTATTTCCAACTTACTTAATGAAGAATGCATTTCAGCAATAAAGGATTGGTTATTTCTATCATAAGAAAACCAACTAAAATTTTGAGAATGAACAGGATTACCAAGCAATATTAGAATTAGAATAATAATCCCTTTTGGTAGTGATAAATGTTTTTTCATATGGTTCATAAAAATATTTTGTATCAATTGCCGCTATCGTTTGCAGGTATGAATCGTTGCGTCTTTAAAGCGCTTTGTTGTCTAGGTAGCACAAGGTAATCAAGAGTATTGACTTACGCAAACCCGCTGCCAGCAATGGTTTAAATCTGTTATTGTGAATGGTTTTATTTTACATTTTTATACTAATCTTGTCAAATTTGCCAGTTTCAACATCCCCATTTCTGAAGTAACGAAAGTCACTTCCATTAAGGAATGTATAGTTTTTATGGTTCTTACGGATTTCACCTTTGGGAGCAATTACAATATAAATAGCAGTGTCACCTTGATTAAATGCTGCTTTTATATTCGAGCATTTACCGTTTATGTTTTTTTCAGTAATAGTCACGATATTAAAGTCACTTTCTGACATTGTAAATCCATGTTTGGCAAGTATGGGATTCCACCAGGCATTCTGTTTTCTAAAATTTGAATTGTTTTTATTTGTATTCTGAGACTCCTGTGCATTCCCAAAATTTAATAGAACAGATAATCCTAGAATAATAAAAGATAAGAAGATAGTTAGAATAGTAATCTTTTTCATTGTGTCTGTTTTTAAATTAAATAAATCAATTAGGTAGTACTGATGAGCATTCTTAATTGCTGAATCATCAAATTCATTAATCTCCTCATTTGAAATTAGGAAACCGAGAAAATCAAAATCAAGAATTTCTGATAATCTTTTAATAGTGAAACTTCTTGGATTGACAACTCCAGATTCAATGCGCTGTATGGTGCGTTTTGTAACACTACATCGAGCAGCAAGTTCTTCCTGAGTTAAGCCTTTTTCCAAACGTCTCTCTACCAATTTTTTATCAAATTTCTTTTGACTCATCAGATTTTCATTTTGAAAGCAATGATATATTTAATTTGTCTACAGAGCAAAATATGATTTAGTATTATAGGCGACATTTTGGCGACATTTCATCTATTGTTTCGATTGTTCAATAGCATTTCTTTTATAATCATCCACAACAATTTAATATAGTTACCTAAGTTAGGTATATTTCACTTAAGTCGGGAGTGGGTTTGGGTGGTTTTGAAAGGTTTGTTCACTACTCTATCTCGGCTATTTTGTTAAATATTAGATATAAAAACGTTGAATCTTTTTTAAACGCTTATTTTCGGTCATGGTTCTCAAGTTTCCTTGGAAAGTATTACACCCTGAATTTTTTAATCCGATGTGCGATCTGTTTTGTAAAGAATAACCCTCCTTTATGTCCACTTTTTTCACACTTCGTGCACCTCCGTCCCCATACCGTATTGCGGCTGAATGTCCAACTCCCTCCTGATCTTTCACTGTTCTCTGGACCAATCTGTCTTACCCACAAACCTATTCAGCTTTTTCCTGTTTTTGAACGAATGAACCCGAAACTTTGGTTATTCTGCCATCTGAAGGTTAAATATAATGGTTTTATGAATTGGTTATTAGTGGAAAAATTAAAAAAAGCCAAGTGCAGTAGCAAAAACATATAATTTATCTGTCCATCCATCTTTTAAATTCCGAAACACGTTCCCTGCTGACTAATATTTCATCATTTTCATTCCGGTTTTTCAAGACAATTTTCAACCTGTTCGACGAATAGGCAATAATATCCTGAATTGCTGAAAAATTAACAATATAATTCCTGTTAACCCTGAAGAATAAACGGGAATCTACCAATTGTTCAATTCTATCCAGTGAATATTCAACAGGATAGTTTTTCCCGGTATTGACAAGAATAAAGTTGCTTCGCTCCCTGATATAAAAACAACTGATATCTGTTGTCGGCACTGATTTGTAGTGCTCCCCTATTTTGACCAGGAAGCGTTCTTTTGTTCTGGATTGTATCTGATTTAAAACAGATTCAATTCGTGTAAAATTTGTGTTATGACTGTGATACTCCCGAAACTTTTCGAGAGCATTTTTCAGTTCCATCAGTGCAATAGGTTTCAATAGATAATCAACACTATTTACCTTGAAAGCTTTCAGGATATATTCATCATAAGCAGTTGTGAAAATCACAGGAGTTTTTATGTGACTTTTTTCAAAAATTTCAAAACAAAGTCCATCTTCAAGCTGTATGTCCATAAACATGAGGTCGGGAACAGGATTATGAAGAAACCAGTTTATGGTTTGTTCAACTGATTGCAAGATATCAACGATCTCAATATCCGGATCTATCTCCCCAAGTAACCGGGTAAGTTTCCGGACAGCAGGCTGTTCATCTTCTATAATGACAACTTTCATCTATACATGAATTACAGGCAATTTAACCAAAAAATGATTGTCCTCCTCATTAACGACAAGATCCTTGCCCATAATCAGCTTTACCCGTTCCTTCAAATTCGATAATCCTGTCTGAGTTGAGGTTTCCAATGTGTCTTTTTTCTGAATGACATTGGAAACCACAACATAATCATTACTATTGCTTATTCGGATTTTCAAAGGACTTTCCTTCGACATGGCATTGTGCTTTAAGGCATTCTCGACCAGTATTTGTAAAGATATGGGGATTACTTTATATCTGGCCGAATCCTGAAAATCAATTTCCAACAATATTTTATCATTATCGCGCTCTTTTTGCAGGCTAAAGTATTGCTCCACAAATTCTATTTCTTTGTCAAGAGGTATTAAATCGGTTTCTTCATTTTCTAAAATATATCTGTAAATCCCTGATAATTTTTGAATGTATTGGTCTGCTTTTTTTGCATCCTCATATACTATTTCAGAAAGGGTATTCAGGCTGTTAAACAGAAAATGGGGATTGACCTGCGATTTCAGGTTCCTGTACTTGTACTTCAGGTTTTCTTCATGCAGTTTTTGTTCTTTATTAACCGACTTCTTCCATAAAACATAGAAAAGTGCGATGGTAAAAACCATGAGCCATATCAGGAATTCTCCATTGGCAAAACTCAGTTCATATTTAAAAAGATGGGGCCAAAATTCCGACAGATCTCTTCCTGAATGGATAAACCAACCGAAAACGCCGATGGTAATTGATAAAGTGGCTATTAAGTATGCCATGATATAAAACAAAATCAATGCAGGTATAATCTTTTTATTGATTTGCGCCTGATTATATGCTTTTGATTTATTTACCATAAATATTGCCAGATATCCTATACCGGCGGACATCAGGAACATTGTTGAAAATGCCACTATAACGGTTGGATGCAGGGCATTTCCGGTTTGCCGATATTTCATCACCAGGGCAACTATTGCACAAAAGATAAGCAAACCACCATGGTATAAAACCCAGAATCTTGTTTTTTTATCCTTTTTCATTGTCGTTAAATTTAGAAGTTATTTTACTTTATTGAAAACTATTTCCCGTTGCAGGTCAATTAATTGTTCTTGCGGAAATAAAGAACTTTTACGTTTCATAATAACATCTTCAACCATATAGGCATATTCAACCTGCTTATTTTCCAGAGAAATCCACATTTCGCCATAGTATAATGAGCGGCCCTTCATCGACATCTGTTCATTGTCAATTTTTAAAGGATTGTAATACGATTCGAATTTTACGATTGCACAAATCTGACTGTTGTATTCGGCAATACCCGTCCATATCAATCGTTGGTACCTACTTGTGAATGTTACCCAGTCTTCAAATTTTACATCATAGTTTTCCAAATATTTCGGAATAAATTCTTTATTGTATTCCAAACTATCGAAGACATACCATGCCAGGCCTTGCATTTGAACTGCATCGGAAACAAGCGATTTGGCCAAATCCCTTTGTTCAGGCGGAATAGATTTGTAGAAATCCTCTTTCAGAAAATTACTTTCGTTTATCTTGTATGAAAATCCGTTAAATGAAGGCAGATCAGTTCCTTTAAAGTCTTTCTGATTAAAATCATTGATTTGTGCTAAACTCACATCTCTCCAACTTACCGAATCATTCTCCAATCCAATAATGTGAGTCGCTTTGACAGCATTACAATTGATCTTGGCACCTTCGATTGCATCCAGGTTCTGCCATTTTATAGTCACGTCATATTGCTGAATCCCAGTGTTTTTTGCTTTGATATCAATTGGCTTGATTGAAAAATACTTATCAACACAATCGGTTTGAGCAGACAAGTAATTTGTAATCAATGCAAATGCGAGAATTAAGTTTTTTGAAGTTTTCATTCCTTTTTATCTTTGTTGATTAATAATCGTCAAAGTAAAAGAGTGAATTTCCCAGAAAGAAATCTTTTTTGCAGAGTTGCTATTTCATATTGCAGAAGTGAGTTTATTGGCATTTAAGCCGTTTGCCTGTACGACTAACACGACTTAGAAGACTTTGAAGACTTGGAGACTTTGAAGACTTGGAAACTTAGAAGACCTGCCTTCATTGCCATTCCGGCAGGCAAGCTTAGGAGACTATTTCAATAACCGTGATTTCCGGCAATATCCCCAATCGCCCGTCGTAACCAATATTCCCGAATCCGGTGTTCACGTATAAATGCTGGTTGCCGGTGGTGTATAAGCCGGCCCACTGTTTATACAGGTATTGCGACGGGCTCCATTTCAAACCCGGCGTATTGATACCCAGTTGCATACCATGGGTATGCCCGCTTAAGGTAAGCCCAATTCCCGGGTAAAGAGATCTCACCTCCGCATCCCAATGAGAGGGATCGTGACTCATGAGAATTTGAAACGGCAACACGCTTTCATCCAGTCCCTGCATGGCCTTCTGCAAATTACCATATTTGTGAAACCGGGTATGTGTGCTCCAGTTTTCAACACCTATCAGTGCAAACGAGCTGTTGTTAAACGACAATATCCGATGTTCATTTCGCAATACCTGCCAACCCATGGTGCGCTGATATTGCAGCAACTTCTCAAAATCAGCCTGCTTCTCAGCTTCTGTCGTCCAGTTGAGATAATCGCCATAATCATGATTCCCCAGTATGGAATACACGCCCAGTGGAGCCTGCAACCGGCCAAATATTTCATGATAAGGCTCCACTTCCGCTGCCCGATAATTCACCAGGTCGCCGGTAAACAGTATCAGGTCGGCCTTTATTTCATCAGCCATAGCAATTCCTGCTGTGATGGCCTTTTTGTCATGTAAGTTTCCTGAATGGATGTCTGATAGTTGTACGATTTTCATTCCCCTCAGGGCGTGGGGCAGATTGTGTAACTTAACCTGAACCTGTTTTATGCGGTATCGGTATTTGTTGGTCATCCCATAACCCAGTCCTGCAGTGACAATTCCACCGAATGCCAGTGCACTCCGCGAAATGAATTCCGAACGGGTAATAGTTAGGCTGTTGACCGTTTGTGGTTCTTCAGGTGCGCGACTTGCTCGCCTTATGGCGTGGGTTATGACAGTTGCAATGCGTATAAGTATTGAAAGAATGCTTCCTGCAAACTGAATCAGGGCCACAACCATCTTTCCAAAAAAGATACCCACACCGATATTCACCAGGAGTCTGACAAATGCTGATGGCCATTGTGTGGAAGACCACAAAGGAAAGACAACCAGGCTCACCAGGACATAAAGCGTCAATATGCCGTATCCCAGCCAGATCCGTTTCCGGTTAAGTCGGTCCTTACCGGCAATTGCATTACGCACCGCCACATAACAAAACCATTCAATAAAGGGAATGAGCAGACCGACAACCAGGATTTGTTTGGCAAGCATGGGTCGTTAAGTTATGAAAAGACGAGCGTTTACGCTGTCAAAGACTCATGCGCCTTACGGCCATATACTTTTTCATAGGCTTTGCAGTAAGGGCATGCACCGCCTTCTATTGTTTTAACAAACCAATAAAAGAATCCTTTTTGGTTTTTACGTGCTCTCGAACATACAGGGCATTCTACGCATTTTTTTGCCATGTCCCTGTCTTTTTGGGTTATTGTAGCAGAATTCATGAAGTTTGGATGTATGATTTTATTAAATACAAGTTTAAGCTAAAAAAACAGTATACAAAAGTATTTGAATTCATAAATGAAAAGCAACCCGCTCTTTGCAAGTATTCTATAGCATTAGCTTTATTTCTGGGCTTTTTTGTATATTTAATCCCGAAATAGCGCCAACAATATGCTTTTTTGATAAAATCTGACATTATTCATAATAAAATGAGACACAAACATCTCTGCATTCGGGGATTCTTCCTCTTGTTCTTTGGATATATTTTTATAACCGCGCATTGCCAATCACATAAATCTCCATCTGCATATGATGACGGATTACCCAGAAGTACGCCTGAAGAACAGGGAGTCCCGTCAAGTACCATTGGCCGTTTTTTCCAATCAATTGAAGAAAAAGGTTATGATGTACACGGGCTTATGATGATCCGACATGGAAAAGTGATTGCTGATCACTGGTGGGCTCCTTATGCTCCTCAATATCAGCACGCCTTGTATTCAGCAACGAAGACGTTCACCAGTATGGCAGTCGGATTTGCCGTTCAGGAGGGTCTGTTGCATATTGAAGATAAGGTGATTTCATTTTTCCCTGATTTGCTGCCGGCAACCATTTCACCCCAGTTAGCACAACTCACGGTGAAGCACCTGCTGACCATGTCAGTCGGACATGCATCAACCCAATATGCCGGGTCGGGCCTAAGTCAGGTTCGTTCATTCCTTGCGGCTGACTTTGCCCATGAGCCAGGAACTTCTTTTGCATACAATATCACCGCATCACATATGCTTTCGCACATTATTACCAAAGTGAGCGGAGTTTCCATTTATGAATATCTGAAACCACGTTTGTTTGATCCGCTTGGTATTGAAAATGTTATTTGGGAAATGGATAATGATGGTATTAATATGGGAAATGGAGGCTCACACATGAAGACCTCGGATATGGCTAAAATGGGACTCTTTCTTATCAATAAAGGAAATTGGAACGGACGCCAACTGCTCAATAAGGCATGGATTGATTCTGCCACAACGCCTCATATTTATCAACATCCTGAAAGAACTCCCAAAGAAAATGAGCATGTTGCCGATGATGGTTCGCAGGGATATGGATATCAGATATGGATGGGACGTTGCCACTCATACCGCGCTATTGGCGGTCAGAATCAGCTGATCATGGTAATTCCCGAATATGATTTTATTCTGGTATGCCACAGCAGCATAGCAGATGAGGCTGGTTTCAACAAACTGATATATGATATGTTACCTTCTATGAGCAGCAAGAAACTTCAAGCTGACAAAAGCTTTAACCTGAACGAAGCGATTGCCAATTACAAGATCAAACGTCCTTTTGAAAATACGACCGCCAATAAAGTAGTTATGACTACGAGGCGATATCAGATGGAGGAAAACACCCTCGGTATCCGATCAGTAATGTTTCGCTTCGACGCCGGCGGTAATTGCAATTTTACAATAGTAACGCCCGGCGCCATCCATAATATCCCGTTCGGTTTGGACAACTGGCTAATGGGGTCAACAGACCGCACCCTCTCTTTTGCCCGTGCTGTTTACCCGAATGCTATGGGAGTTACACCGGTTCAAACAGCCGGTATCTGCACATGGACATCCACGAACCAACTTTCAGCCCATTACCTGTCAATGTTTAACCCAGGCTCAACAGAAACCTTCAGGTTTACCTTCGAAAGTGACCAGCTGAAAATGGAAATTATACCGCCCTCCGGACGGCGTATGGGCCCTCCGGGCATGCAACAACCCGAACCTCGCACCATTATCCTTACGGGAATGAAACTGAATGACTGAAGAATCTGACTGCTGACCGGGATGCTTAACTCTATATGGATTTCTGTTGAAATACATATGAAAAGCCGCATTGGATTTGAAGCCATGAACAAGCAACTGAAAGACAAAGCTGAAAAGATTGCCTGATTTCAGATTATTCCAACTGGTTATCTCACTTACATCAAAAAACACAAAAAAAATTTGGTTATCTCAAAAATACTTCATAGTATTGCGGTGTATTAGTATAGTAGTACACTAAACTTCTAAACATGATCGATATTCATAATCTGTCATTTAGCTACAATAAGAAGCACGCGCTGTTCGATCACCTCGACCTTTCGCTGCCGGCAGGAAATATATACGGTTTGCTGGGCAAGAATGGTGCAGGTAAGACGACTCTTTTGAAAATAATCGCAGGCCTGCTTTTTCCGGAGGGCGGAAGACTGGATGTTGCCGGCTATAGACCGGGGGACCGTCTGCCAAAATTTCTTCAGGAAATATATCTGGTTTCTGAGGAATTTGAGCTGCCAAAAATTTCCATGGATTCCTACGTGCGTTTGTGTAGCGCGTTTTACCCGCGTTTCAGCCACAGTTTGTTTAAGAATTATATCAATGAATTCAGACTTCCGCCTGATCAGAAGCTTTCATCGCTCTCATACGGACAGAAGAAAAACTTTCTTTTGTCGTTCGGACTGGCCACTGATTCAAAATTGCTGATACTGGATGAGCCTACCAATGGACTCGACATTCCTTCAAAAAGCCAGTTCAGGAAGATACTGGCCAATGCCATCCATGAGGAACGCAGCTTCATCGTTTCCACCCACCAGGTAAGAGATATGGAAAACCTGATTGACCCGATCATCATTCTGGATGAAGGCAGGATCATTTTCTATGAGGATTGCGAAACAATTACCGGCAAACTTGCCATAACCCGACAGAAAGAATTAACCGATACTGATCATATATTGTATTCCGAATCGCATCTCGGAGGCTACACTGTAGTGAAAGAAAACACCGGCCAAGAAGAAACGAAACTGAATTTAGAAATTCTGTTTAATGCCGTTCTCAGCAACCGGGAAAAAATCAGCAACATTTTTAAAAGTTAATACCATGAAACTGGCAGACCACTTCAATATTTCCAGATTCCTGCTTCTTCTGAAGATGGAGCTTTACCGAAGCCGGAAAGGCATCCTGATCACTTTCGTGGTCACTTTTGACCTGCTCATCATAGGTTTTTTCATGGATTCGGCCTTTGGTTATCAAAAGATTTGTAATTCACATCCGGTAGCTTACACTGTTGCCTTGCTCGCCGGGGGGTTCATATTGAGCAGTCTGGCATTTCATGATCTGGGTAGCACCCTGAAACGACATAATTATCTTATGCTGCCGGCATCATCATTTGAAAAGTTTCTCAGCATGTGGATACTGACCTGCGTTTGCTGGGTTGTTGCCTTTACTCTGATATTCGTTATTTATGCAGCAGGGGTCAATTCACTGGGCCATATCTTTTTCAGCAATAAAACCTACGTGTCTTTTGACTTGTTTGGGAAAATACCTCTTACTGCCATCAAATACTATGCAGTGACACAAGGTATCTTCCTGGCCGGAGCTGTGCATTTCAGAAATTATGTATTGCCTAAAACCTTGCTCTCCATTCTGGTGCTTGGCATGGTCTGCGGGATCATTTTCTATTTCACCATGTCAGATCTGTTTCGTACGCATGTTGAATTTATCGATCAGTACAGCAAAATGACCGGCACACCTTTGTATAATTTGTGGGTGATTCTGAAGTGGTTGTTCTGGTGGGTGCTGGCACCCTTATGCTGGGTGATTACATTTACCGGACTTAAGGAGCAGGAGGTATGATATGGAATTTGGAGAAACCAATGCTATCTATCTACAGATAGCGGATCACTTTTGCGAGAATATCCTGTTACGAAAGTGGAATGCAGGCGACCGGATTCCATCGGTACGGGAAATGGCTGTCAGCATTGAAGTGAACCCGAATACGGTGTTACGTACATACAATTATTTGCAGGAAAAGGGCATCATCTTCAATAAAAGAGGCATTGGTTATTTTGTATCTGATGATGGTCTGGAAAAAACCCTGCAGCTCCGCAAAGAGGATTTTATCGGTCACGAATTGCCGAAATTCTTCAAAACAATGGACTTGCTGAATATTACCATGGATGAATTACAGGTGTATTACCGGGAATTCCCTAACAAGAAAAACAGGGGAGAAAAATTAGATATTGAATAAAACACCCTTTACTGATTTTTAAAATGAAAACAAGTAAGAAGATATTATTGGTTGTGGCAGGGTTAATTGTGGTCCTGTTCTTTACTGCAGTAATGCTATTGAGAAACGGAGTTCAACAACTGCGTCAGAACGACCGGATTGCAAACCGCTACAGAGAACTATCAGTAAATGAATTTGAACGGCTCGATTTCTCATCCAACTGGATTGTTAAGATACGCCAGGGAAAAGAATGCCATATAGAATCCACAGCTGATCAGGATTCACCGCTGAAACCCACCATTGAAAACAGAAACGGGACCTTGTTTTTCAGGGTTGACACAGCTGCTGCAAAAACAAATACAGACAGTCTTTATGTCCGGATCACAATGCCCGCATTACGGTCGGTTAAGGCATCCCAAGGAGCTGATATCAACATTACGGATTTCATGGCTGATTCCCTGCTCGTTACGCTCGAAGACGGTTGCACCTTTTCAGGAATGAATTACAATATCAAATATGTCACCTTCAAAACTTCGGGAGAAAACACCCTGAACATTACCAAAATATACTAGGTTAAAAGCAACATCCAAAAACCAATCCAAATGAAAACCGCTGCTGATATCAGATATTTTCCGCCAATAAGCTTCTCATTAAGGTCCGGAGAAAAGACATTTTCGGACAGGGCTGTATATGTTGTTCCTGCCAAAAAGGACGCTGTGAGCGGATCCTCTATACATGCAGGCACAGCATTGAAATTCTTCATCATATCATCCGCAAGAGCGATGATTCTTGTATTGATGACCCTCCTAAAGACCATGAATGCAATGGTTACCCTGCTTGATTTGTTATTCAGGTCTGCACTCTCAGGTCTGGAAAAATACTAGCACCCTTCAGGCCGTCATTAGTAATTCCCATTATT
The DNA here is from genome assembly GCA_964449015.1 of uncultured Bacteroidales bacterium. Classification (GTDB taxonomy): domain Bacteria; phylum Bacteroidota; class Bacteroidia; order Bacteroidales; family UBA10428; genus UBA5072. The sequence continues at coordinate 17,471 of CAYVBH010000006.1, read as the reverse complement.
AGAAACACAAAAATTAGTTATATGAATTCAAATTTGCGTACTACTGCCTTCTTGAAAGACAGAAAGAAAATCCTCTCCCTGCTGTGGATCTTTGCCATGTTCAATTATCTGTATGCTGATGTACTTACGCTAATGGATACGGCAATGTTGAATCAGATAATATCCGGAACCGCGCCGGTAAAAATGACGCCGGGAGCACTGTTTGCAGCTGCCTTGCTGATGGAGACTGCCATCATGATGATCTTGTTGTCAAGGCTGTTGAATTACAAGGCCAACCGGCTTTTCAACATAATTATCGGAATCCTGCATACTGTTGCTGTTTTTGCCTCGATGTTTGCAGGAAAACCCGCCTCTTATTACCTGCTCTATGGTATTATAGAAATGGCATGTACCTGTTTCATTGTTTGGTATGCATGGAGTTGGAAAAAACTGGAAGAAAATCAATAATGCATTAACAACCCTGAGTAAAATGACAACCAAACTGGTTACACCCGAAACAATTATTAATCCGGCAAAAGTAATGCCGGATGTTCTTTCACCACAATATGGTAATGTATTTAAAGAGCTGGAAAACGGCATATATGCAGCGTTGGAAACCTATTCGAACGTGCACCGCGGTAGCGGGCATAACTCAATGGTAACTACTCATTTGTATGAACAAGCCAGAGAAATGGTGCTTGAATACCTCGGGCTGAACAAAGACAGTTATCTGGTTATTTTTGGTTCGGACAGAAGGTCTGAAAAACTGAAATCAAAGCTCAAACCAGCAGATTATCAATGCATATCAAGCCATGAAATTGGTTTGCCGCTTGGTATTGTAGCTTTGGCCGTGAAAAGAAACAAGCTGCCTGAGCATATTTCTTTTCAAACGGGCGGAGGCACTGCCCGGCTTGTATCTCCCGATCGTATTACCTGGGCCAAAGCACCTGACCGATTTGAAGCAGGAACACCTGCCATAGTCAATGCCATTGCTTTTGCCAGGGCACTCGGGTTTATCAAAAAATACGGGTATTATACATTTCACGATGCCAAAAACCAACCGTTGACCGCAGAATCCATCCTGAAGAATGACCGTTTCGAAGCCTTTGCCGGGTCTGATTTACTAGAAAAAGTCAGACAAACGGTCATAGGACTCAACATGTCTGTTCCGACCCGGGAGGGAGAAAAAACCTTTGTCAACCTGGACAATGCTGCAAGTACTCGCACTTTTTCACCCATATGGGATGCCTTCCGTACCGCACTCTCCCAACCCAGTCAGGTGCAAAAAGAAATTGTTGAAATGACAAAAACAATTTGTGCTGATGTAATGGGTGCTTCATTGGACCATTACGAAGTGATCTTCACCTCAAACACGACTGAAGCTATCAACCTGGTTGCTGAAAGCCTGGGACTTGAATCCACCGCGGGAATGGAGCCTGTAGTGCTAAATACAATCATGGAGCACACGTCAAACGAATTGCCGTGGCGCATGACGCCTGGGATTTCAATGGTCAGTGTTAAAACCAACGAAGAGGGCTTTTTCGATCTGGTTGAAACGGAGCAACTGTTGCGCGAATACAACCAAGAAAAAAAATACCCGAATAAGCAAATTACCCTGGTTGCAGTAACGGGGGCGTCCAATGTGCTGGGGACTTTCAACAACCTGACTCAAATCAGCACCCTGGTGCACAAATACGGCGCCCGCTTGCTGGTTGATGCAGCGCAACTTGTTGCACACAGAAAGGTGGAAATGGAGCTATGCGGAATTGACTTCCTGGCCTGCTCGGCTCATAAAGTTTATGCTCCTTTTGGAACCGGTGTTCTGATAACCAGGAAAGGATTGCTCAGGTTCAGTTCTTCGGAACTGGAAATGATCAGATCGTCGGGTGAGGAAAATGCAGCCGGAATAGCTGCTTTTGGTAAAGCCCTTGTCCTGTTGCAGCGTATAGGATTGAACCTGATAGAGCAGGAAGAGCGGGAACTTACATCATATGCCTTGCGGGCTATGAATCAGATTCCCGGACTTAAACTCTATGGTATCAGCAATCCGGATTCACCCGAATTTATTAACAAAGGAGGTGTAATTGTCTTTGATCTGAATGGAAAGATTGCAATAGCCGTTGCTGAAAGGCTGGCAGATACTCACGGCATTGGTGTCAGGTGCGGATGCCATTGCGCCCACATCATGGTCAAACACCTGCTGAAAATTCCTCCCTTTGGGGCACGTCTGCAGCACATAATGCTCTTTCTTCTTCCTAAGCTGAGTCTGCCTGGTATCACCAGGATCAGCCTGGGCATTGAAAACAGCAAGAAAGATATCGACCGGTTGATTTCAGGATTAAAAAAGACAAACCACAAACCGGACAGTAAAAAAATACAATCACGAGCTTCATATAAACAGCAGCTGAATGAACTCATCCTGGGTACTTCCTTAAAAGTATACGGCGGAAGGAGTGAATTGAAACCAAAGAATTAATAACTGAAATAAAATGAAAACCATAACAGACACCAGGCGTGTATTCATGAAAAAAGGAGCATGCTCAAACGCCTTATTTTATCTACTGAATCGTGAATTTGGACACAATAATCCACCTGAAGAAAGTGCTTCCGATCCGCTTGCCGGGGGATTAAATGCAACAGGACACCAATGCGGGATGCTTTGGGGAGCCTCTTTGGCAGCAGGAGCTGAATCGTTCCGCAGGTTCGGTCAATCGGGTCGTGCTACAGCCATGGCCATTAAGGTAACTCAACATATAATGAAATCTTTCATTTCCCGCACCCGCTCAGCTGATTGCAGGGACATTACGGGCTGTGACCTCACTACCAAAGCCGGAATGCGAAAGCTGATGTTTAAAACCATAATATGCGGTTTTATCTACAGCAAGTGTTTCAACATGGCCAAAAAGTGGGCCCCTGAAGCATTCGAAGCAACACTGGAAGGATTGTCGACCGAATCGGCTGATATTCCGGCGAACGCTGTAAGCTGTGCATCCGAAACAGTAATTAAAATGGGTGCAAATAAAGAACAGGCTTCCATGGTTGCAGGTTTTGCCGGCGGCATGGGATTGAGCGGCAATGCATGCGGTGCATTGGCTGCAGCTATCTGGTATAATACGCTGGAATGGTGCGAAAAAAATCCGGGCAAATTTGCTTATGCCAATCCCGTTGCCAATGAAATGCTGCGCGAATTTAAAGAAACTACAGGTGGTGAAATGCTTTGTGAAAAAATATGTGGAAAGCACTTTAATTCTATTGAGGAACACACCGATTTCATTAAAAACGGAGGTTGCAGTAAATTGATAAGCCAGTTATCAACCTATAAAGCCAGGTAACCTCTGTTATTTTTCTGAAAAATTTCCCATCTTCAACCTGTGATATTATACAGGTTAAGATGAAAAGAATTACACTTTTTTGCGGAATTATACTTGCATCTTTTTCAGCTCAAGCACAGGTACATCAGTGGTCACGCCTGATCGGGGGAAAAGGAAGCGAGATGGTAAGATCTGTTACAACGGATGCATCGGATAACATTTTTGTTGCCGGCACTTTCACGGATACAGTTGACTTCAACACCACGCCCGGGAATCATGTTCCGGACAAACATGTTTCCAAAGGATACAGGGATGTATTCATCTCTAAATACGATCCATCGGGCAATCACCTGTGGACCGTTACGTTTGGAGGTACTGAAGATGATCGTATCAATGATATCATCATGGGGCATGATGCCGCTTTCATATTGGTTGCGGGCATTTACGAAGGTACGGCCGATTTCAATCCGTCTCCCTCAGATCAGGACACCAGATCATCAGCCGGCGCCACGGATGCTTACCTGCTTGTCCTGAATGCCGATGGCACTTTCAATCGCGCATTTACCTTTGGCGGTACCGGAAATGATCTGATTTCGGACATTGATTTCAACCGGGTTACCCATGAATATGTTCTGGCCGGCACTTTTGAAGGTACTGCCGACCTGAACCCTGAAGTTACAGGTGAAGATAACCGGACTTCAAATGGCAGCGAGGATGTCTTTCTGTGTTTTATTAACGGCGATAATTGGACCCGTTCAGCAGGTATCTGTTTTGGCGGAACAGGCAGCGACTATTCCGGTGGCCTCGCAGTTGACCAAGATGGATTTGTATACCTGTGCGGTTCGTTCTCAAACCAGGTGAACTTTACTACTTCGGCAACCGGATTTACCAGAAACTCAGCAGGTTTGCTGGATGGTTTTCTAGTAAAATATAAAAGCAACCACCAACCGGCCTGGGTTGAGACATTCGGGGGGCAGGACAATGATCTCATGCAGGCTTTGGCTGTGAACAACAACAGGATTCATGTTGGCTGCAACTTTTCAAAGAAAGTGCTTATTGGAAGCGAATCCTATACCTCAGCAGGTTATTATGATATTGCCCTGATGCAATATGACACTGCTGGTCGTTTTAAAAAGCTTGTGCAAATTGGGGGAAGCCTGGATGATGTTATTGAGTCGATTGACACCGCCGGCGCAGCAAATATAGTTGTTACCGGAGCATTTAAATGGCATGGCGTCGATTTCAATCCGCTTGGTGCAGAGCCCTTTTTAATGGAATCGACTTCATTTGCTGGTGGCATTTATCTTGCCAAATACGACACTGCAGGCTTGCTGAAATGGGCCGGCGCAATTGATCATCTCGACATAAACAGGGGATTTGATGTGGCAGTCAACAAAGCAAACCAGACTATTTTCGCCGGTTTTGCTTCTGCAGTGGCAGATGATATTTACAGTCCCGATATACTGAAAAATGAAGTACAGTTAACCATGAAGGGAATAAATGATGGTATTCTGAGCGTCTATTCCGATCCTTCTGATCAGGCCGGGATCGTAAACCTTACCATTCCCGGACAATTGGGAAGCACGGTAATTGATCCGGTCAATCACATTGCCGTTGTTACCATGCCGGTTGGTACAAACGTAAACAACCTGGTGCCTCTTATTGTATCCTCGCTCGAAAGTTCATATACACCTTCATCGGGAATTTCAACTGATTTTACCAATCCGGTTATCTACACTATTACTGCTCAGGACAGGGTAACGAAAAACCAATGGCTGGTAAGTGTGATACTTGAGCCAACAAATGTTGAGACAAGGGCGAAAGAAGATGCTGTTCAGGTATTTCCCAACCCGGCCATTGATCAGGTGACTATTATTGCCCTTTGCAATTCGGGCAAAGTCCTTCTTTACAATCAAAGTGGACAATGTATACTAACACGCAATTTATCAGATAATACCCGGATTGAAATCAACGTAGCCGGTATGACACCCGGACTGTATACTTATCAGATTTTCACAGGAAATGAAATCTATTTGGGAAAAATAAACGTGATTGGCAGGCCTTAACAGGCAAAATTCAACCATTTGGTAACCTTTCCGCACCCACATGCAGGTATAACAGAGGACCATTTTTTCTTCTTGATTTCTCAGCACGTTTTCATATCTTTAGATAAACTAAACCTATTGATTATGAAAACCTTTGTTGTGTTATTGTTATCATCTATAGTTTTGGCCGGAAACGCCCAGGACCGGCTGAACAGTTTAACTGTGAACCCGATAAATTTATTCGGTTACAATCGATTGAACCTTGAATACTCCAGGGGATTCAACCAGGGTAAATACGCAATAAGTATTTACCTCAGTAAAACCGGAAATTCGGCCAGGAAAATACATGGTCAGTATGGTTATTACTCCGAACAAAGTTTTTCCGTTAACTTTTTTGGCAAGAAAATGGATCAAAGCAGTATATGGTATGGAGGAACAATTACAGTTGCATCGGGGGACCTGTATGATGACAATGGCATTGACCAGGCTACAGGAATTGGATCCCTGGGAATTCTGGCAGGTATCGGCTATCAATTTGTGATCCGGTCATTTTGCATAAGTCCTTATATTCACGCCGGATATGCATTGACCAATGATTTGTTCGGAAGTGCCGAATACACTGAAGATATGGGCAAGCCAACAAAGGGACTGCTCACCTATGGCTTTAAGGCAGGATTCTGTTTTTAGGTCATTCTGTTGGCTTTTCACTTCGGATAAGAAACTCATTATTAATGCTATTTATTGCAAAAAAAGCGTTAATTTACATCTTCAATTTCCGAACCTTTCGCAAATGAGATACCTGGTCTCAATACTGCTTGTTATTTACCCGCTTCTCTATCTGTGGCCACAGGAAAACCAGGTGTTGTTCAAACATCTGAATGCTTCAGACGGCTTGTCGAATAACTGGATCCGTTGCATCTATATGGACGATAGCGGTTATATGTGGTTTGGTACCGCAGATGGACTGAACAAATATGACGGGCATGGGTTTAGCATTTACCGGCCCAAAACCATGAGCGGTAAAAGCATCGGGAATATCAATGTATCAGGAGTCCTGAAAAAAAGTAAACACGAACTTTGGGTTTGTACCGATCTCGGGGTGTTCATATACAATTACCTGGACGATGAATTGCATCCCTTTGCCTTGATGCGGAAGTGGGCCATTTTATGTGTAATTGAAGATCGGGAACATAAATTTTGGTTTGGTACAAGCAATGGATTGCATCGTTACGACCCGGTTTCGGAAACTCTTGCTTCTTATAACCACAATCCTGCTGATCCTTCAAGTATTCCACATAGTTATATCAATAATGTTTTTGAGGATTCAAATGGCAACATCTGGGTTGGTTCAAAATCAGGGATCAGTTTGTTTATAAAAAGAACCAACTCATTCATTAATTATCGACCCCACGATATTGCTGTAGGAAAATCCACCAACGATGTTGCTTGGATCCGGGAGGACTACAACAAAAGGTTGTGGGTAGGTTATGGCGAGGAAGGTCTGTATGCTTTCAGAATAAATGCCATTCCAACCGTAGAATTTTACAAAGTGATGGAAGGCAAGATCATGAAGCTGATGGTGGATTCCCATAACAACCTTTGGGTTGGCAAAGGATCGGAACAGGGCCTGGACAAGATACCGTTGGATCATTATACGTTAGGAGATGAACCGGTTTATCAGCATTTCCGGCACGATCCGAATGACCACCAGAGTCTGGGAGACAATTCACTGTACAGCTTTTTTGAAGACAAGTTCAATGACATCTGGATAGGCACTTTTGGCAACGGTGTCAATTATTACAGCGCCAGGACCAAAAAATTCAACGTAGTTAATGAAAACTCCGGAACAAATATCAAAATTCAGAACAACCTGATCAATGCCTTAACTGAAGATGACAATCTGCTATATATTGGAAGTGAAGCCGGACTGGATGTTTATGACAAAAACAAAAAAACTACAACCCATTATAACAATATACCGGGAGATTCGCAAAGCTTATCGGCCAACCCGGTATATGCGTTGCTAAAAGACAGTCAGGGGATGATTTGGGTAGGGACCTGGGCAGGTGGTCTGAATCGTTTTGATCCGGCTACCCGGACCTTCAAACGCTTTATGCCTGATGGCAAGCCGGGATCCATTAGCAACGGCAACATATTCACCATTCTTGATGATCGCAAAGGCAGTCTCTGGGTTGGGACTATTGGCGGCGGGTTGAACCGTTACGATTATAAAACAGGAGCTTTCTGCAATTATATAAACGACTTTGCAAATCCAAACGGGCTGCATGGCGACATGGTTGATCATATATTTCTGACAAGCAGCGGAAAACTCTACATTTCGGTCTACAACACATTGGCCCTGTATGATTACCAGAACGACCATTTCATTCATTATCCGCACGATCTGAATGATTCAACCGGGGATTTCGGGAATATTCTTTCTGTATACGAGGACAGCAGGAAGAACATCTGGATTGCAACCAATGCCGGTCTTGAATACTTTGATGAAGATAAAGGAAGTTTTCATCCGGTTCTCACTGAAAATCAACTCCCCGACAATACCATACAGGGAATCGTAGAAGATGCTCATGGAAACTTATGGATCAGCACCAATAAGGGCATTTCGAAATTTGTAAATGGCATCCAATTACCTGATGTTCCGATAGTATACAATTATACCAGTGAAGACGGCTTGTCAGGTAATGAATTTAAAAAGAGATCCGTATTTAAGAACGATCAGGGAATCATGTATTTCGGATCGTCAAACGGGTATACCTATTTTCATCCCGACAGCATCAAAATAAACACCATTCCTCCTCAGGTGGTACTGAGTAGTTTTGAATTGTTGAATCCGCGAGCAGTTAAAAGCGAGAAATTCAATCGCCTTACCAGTCATATCAGTTCTGTAGAAAGGGTGGATTTACCACACAAGAACGCTGACTTTGTGATCAGTTTTGCAGCACTGAATTACCTGAATCCTCAGAATAATAAATTCAAATACAAACTCCAGGGCTACGACAAAGAATGGATTAATGCTGATTTTTCGCAATCAGCGAGGTACACCAATCTGAACCATGGTGAATATTCCTTCATGGTCATGGCGTCAAATAATGACGGGGTATGGTGTGAAACACCGAAAACACTGAAAATTATCATTCATCCACCCTGGTGGAAGACCCTGTTATTTAAAATTAGTGCATCATTAATTCTGATTCTTCTGGTGATCTCCTTTTTCAGAATCCGGCTCAGCATGCTGAGAAATCAAAAGCGTGAATTGGAAAACACGGTTACAGAGCGAACCCGGGAACTTCTTGACACAAATCAGCTGCTTGAACAAAAGCAAAAAGAAATTACCATTCAGTACCAGGAACTATCAAAATATAAGAACCATCTCGAATCCATTGTTGAAGAGCGAACTGCTGCACTTCGTGCATCAAAGGAAAAAGCTGAAGAAAGTGACCGGCTGAAAACAGCATTCCTGCAGAATATGAGTCATGAAATCCGCACTCCCCTGAATGCGATCATGGGTTTTTCTAACCTGCTGGAAGATACTTTTGAAGAGAAAGAAACACTGTTACAATATGCTTTGATTATCAGGCAAAAAGGCAACGATTTGCTGAATATCATCAATGATATACTGGATATCTCTAAAATTGAAGCCGGGTCGATGAAAGTCACCTTCGAAGTCTGCAACCTCGATTCCATATTCAGCGAGATAGAAGTGTATGCTAAAGAATACCAGAAACGACTGAATAAGGAACACATCCTGTTTAAAACGGCAAATAATTGCCCCAGCGCGTTGACTGACGTCATAATCGACCAGGGCAAGGTAAAGCAGGTTATCAATAACCTGATAGGCAATGCTTATAAATTCACCAAAGAAGGAGTTATTGAATTCGGCTGCTGCATGGATGGGAATAATATGCTCCGTTTTTATGTGTCAGATACGGGTATTGGCATTCCCAAAGAAAAACAGGATCTTGTGTTTGAAAGATTCAGGCAGGTTGGTGAAATGCACTTCCGCGAAGGTGCCGGACTTGGACTGAGCATATCCAAAGGAATCATCGAATTACTGGGAGGCAAAATCTGGATGACTTCGGAAGTCAATAAAGGATCCACTTTTCATTTTACGGTTCCTTACATTTTGAATAGCAATGACCCGAAAAAGGCGAACCAGGAATATGATATCGCTTCTGTTTTAAAGAAGAAAACCATCGTCATAGCAGAGGATGACTATGATTCCTACGAATACCTTAAGGTACTGTTTAAGAATTTCAAGGTTCGGATCATTCATGCCAGAAACGGAGTGGAATTAATGGACTATTTGAATAAGGATTCTGCAGATCTGATTTTCCTGGACATCAACATGCCGCTGAAATCAGGATTCGACTGCATTAAAGAAATCCGATACAAAAAATTGAACACCAGAATCATTGTTCAAACAGCTTATGCGGTTGGTTTCGAAAAAGACAAGTACTTTGAAGCAGGATGTGATGGCTATATTGCCAAACCCATCAATAAAGAGGAATTATTCCAGACTATTTCCCAGGTGTTTTCGAAATAATCAGGGAACATACTATAAATTAAGAATTGGTCGTTGTCGTCTGAACGTAGCGATGTCCCCCGCTTAACGTAGTTCCCCGACTACCCTCTACCCCCCGCTGAGCGTAGTCTCCCGACTACGCTCCTACCACATACCTCAACGTCCGGTTCGGTGCGGGCCGAAAGCCAAGTCTTTGGTAAAGCGCCAGCGCTCTGTCATTAATACCCACCACCTCCAGGCTTAACGCCTTACAATTGTTATACCCGGAACTGACCAGATGCCGGATGAAATCCGTTCCGATTTGCTGATTCCTGAAGGCCTCCTTCACATATAATTCATCAATGTACAACACATTCCCGCCAAACTCGTTGCTCCAGTAATTAATCAGAATCGCATATCCCACCGCCTCCGTTTCGTCACAGAATAATATGATTTCACCATGACCAGGATGGGTGCTCAGAAAAGAAACGGTATTATTTATTTTATCATCTGTCATTTTCTCCGGTTCGCCATCTGCCAGATAAAGGTCGTGAATCATAATATTGAGCTCAGGCAGGTATTGGGCTTCGAAGGGTTTGTATGAGATGTACATATCTGTAATCCAACTTTAAAGTTGAAGCAAGGTATGGTAAAAAATGGGGAAACTTAAAGGTCTGCTATTTTTTCTTTCATGAGTATATCCTGTCTGTCTGTATTTGTGAAATGACCTGGACTATTTAAAGGGTTGGAATGCAGATACCCTGATCGGGTGTAAAATTGATAAAATCTTTATACCTGCTGCCCCGACTTTTATAAAATCCTCATAAGTTCTGATGCAATTTTGTACCATGATTACTATATCGTTCCTAATACAGATATCCAAACCTATGGAAACTAATACATCCCTGGGATATGCCATCGGTGCTGTTGTGGCATTTCTGATTTTCTGTTACCTGGTTTATTCTCTTTTTAAAGCTGATAAGTTTTAAAATCGCGATTTATGGAAAATCTAATCTTTTCAATAAAATTTCTTGCCGGGCTATTTCTGTTTTTGGCATTCTGGTGGTTCATCGGGTACATTTTGAAATTTCCCGAGAAATATGAAGAGATGCAGAATCAAAGACATAGCAATAGAACTTTATTGAAATAATTATGGCAAATCAATTCGAATGGTTACAACTGGCAATTTTTTTTGGGCTATTGATCACCCTGGCATGGTTGCTGGGTAATTACATGACCCGTGTATTTTCAGGAAACAGACATCCCATGTTGCCAGTACTCGGCTGGCTGGAAAGAATCACCTATCAACTGACCGGCATAAATCCTGAAGAGGAACAAAACTGGAAAAGATACACCTGTAACCTGATCCTCTTCAATGGGATTGGTTTTCTCTTTGTATTTATTCTTCTCGTATTTCAATCGCATCTGCCTGTTAATCCTGCCGGTATCACTAATGTATCGTGGCACCTGGCATTCAACACAGCTGTCAGTTTCATGTCGAATACCAACTGGCAGAGTTATGCCGGGGAAACAACTTTAAGCTATTTATGTCAAATGATTGGGCTTACGGTACAGAACTTTGTGAGTGCGGCAACAGGAATAGCCGTATTGTTAGCCCTTATAAGAGGACTCTCGCGTAAAAAAACAGATAAACTGGGCAACTTTTGGGTTGATATCACCCGGACAATCATTTATGTTCTTTTGCCATTATCCATTGTTTTATCAATTATGTTGGTGGGGCAAGGTACCATACAGAACCTTAAGAAGTATGAAACCATCCAAACCCTTCAGGGCTCCCGACAGATAATTCCGATGGGGCCTGCTGCTTCCCAGATTGCCATTAAACAGCTGGGAACCAATGGCGGAGGATTTTTCAACGCAAACAGTTCTCATCCGTTCGAGAATCCTACACCCTTCAGCAATTTTGTTGAAATGCTGGCAATGCTGCTTATTCCTGTGGCTTTAACTTTTACTTATGGAAAAATGGTTGGTTCCGCTAGACATGGGTGGATCCTGTTTACAGCCATGCTTATTCTGTTTGTCATTGGACTGGGTATCTCAATTGCTTCAGAGCACATGGGAAATCCGGTATTTGGCAACCTGGCCTTCATGGAAGGAAAAGAAACACGAATTGGTATCACAGGAAGTGTGCTCTGGTCAGCCGCCACTACTGCTGCCTCCAATGGTTCTGTGAATGCCATGCATGATAGTCTGACTCCGGTTTCAGGCATGATGGCTTTAATCAACATTATTTTGGGAGAAGTTATTTTCGGTGGAGTTGGTGCGGGACTGTATGGAATATTTGTATTTATCATTCTCACCGTATTTATTGCAGGTCTTATGGTAGGCAGGACTCCTGAATACCTTGGAAAGAAAGTAGAAGCATTCGAAGTACAAATGGCAATTCTGTCAATCATTGCCACTTCTTTTGCAATTTTATTGTTTTCTGCCTGGGCGACAGTCAGAGAAACTGCACTGGCGTGTTTAAACAATAACGGTCCTCATGGACTTACCGAAATTCTATATGCATATAGTTCAGCAGCCGGAAATAACGGAAGTGCTTTTGCAGGTTTAAATGCAAATAATGTTTTTTTTAACATCACCTTAGGAATAGGTATGCTGATTGGTCGCTTTGGTATCATCATTCCGGTTTTAGCCATTGCCGGCAGAATGGCTGGAAAGAAAAACGTGGCGTATTCATCCGGTACTTTCAGAACTGACAATACCTTATTTGTTACCCTGTTGATTATTGTAATACTGATCATTGGTGGATTGACATTTTTCCCTGCCTTATCAATAGGACCCATTGCAGAGCAACTGCTATTTCGGAATGGTATTAATTTTTAATTTACTGAATCAATGATTGCACAGAAAAACAAGAGCTTTTTAAACAGGGTACTGATTCTTGAGGCGGTGAAAGACAGCTTTCTCAAGTTAAATCCGGTTACGCTGTTAAAAAACCCTGTAATTTTTATAACTGCTATTGGCGCCTTACTGACCACCCTGATTTTTTCCTTACGGCTTTTCCACGGTGACTTTTCATTATTTGAACTTCAGATCAGTTCATGGCTTTGGTTAACAGTACTTTTTGCCAATCTGTCCGAGGCGCTTGCCGAAGGAAGGGGTAAGGCACAGGCCAACAGCCTGCGGAAGAACCGTACACAGGCCAAAGCACGCAAACTCATTAGTTCGGGGGAAGTAACTGTTTCCGCAACAGAGCTGAAAAAAGGGGATTTCGTTGTATGTGAATCAGGTGACCTGATTCCATCAGATGGTGAGGTCACAGAGGGTGTTGCAAGTGTTGATGAATCGGCCATCACCGGCGAATCAGCACCTGTGATCCGCGAAAGCGGAGGAGACCGGTCGGCAGTCACAGGTGGTACCAAAGTGATCAGTGACAGAATTATCATTCGCATTACAACAGAGCCTGGCAATACCTTTATTGATCGTATGATTGCTCTTGTAGAAAGTGCCAAGCGACAGAAAACTCCGAATGAAATAGCACTTTCCATTCTGCTTTCAGGGCTGTCAGTAATCTTTTTGCTGGCTGTGGTTACATTACCTCCTTTCTTCAATTATAGTCTGAAAGCTTCCGGATTACCCCAGTCACAGAACCTTTCACTTCCTGTACTCATCGCTCTGTTTGTATGTCTGATACCTACTACAATAGGCGGATTATTGAGTGCCATTGGAATAAGCGGTATGGAAAGGCTATTGCGGCGCAATGTCATTGCCACCAGTGGCCGGGCCATTGAAGCTGCGGGTGATGTAGATGTTCTTCTGCTTGATAAAACCGGCACCATCACCCTCGGTAACCGTATGGCTTCTGACTTTATTCCTGCCGACGATGTCAGTATTGAGGAATTAGCCAATGCCGCGCAAATTTCCTCGCTTTCGGATGAAACTCCCGAAGGGCGATCAATCGTTATCCTGGCCAAAGAAAGATTCAATATAAGGGGCAGGGAAATACAGGACATTCATGCAACATTTATTCCTTTTTCTGCCCAAACGAGAATGAGCGGTGTTGACCTGCAGTTGAATAACGGGAACATCCGCCGGATACGCAAAGGTTCATCCGAAGCTATACGCTCCTTCATTCAGAACAGCAATGGTTTCTTCCCACAAAAAATACAGGATAAAGTTATTGAAATAGCCGGTCAGGGTGCTACACCCCTTGTAGTGGCAGAGGACAACAGAGTTCTTGGACTGATTCATCTTAAGGATGTAGTTAAAGGAGGTATCAAACAACGGTTTACAGAATTGCGCAAAATGGGCATTAGAACAGTGATGATCACAGGAGATAATTCACTGACTGCCGCAGCCATAGCTGCCGAAGCAGGTGTTGACGATTTTATGGCCGAGGCAAAACCCGAAGATAAATTGCGCCGGATAAGGGAGGAACAGGATAAAGGTCTCCTGGTTGGAATGATTGGTGACGGAACCAATGATGCTCCGGCACTTGCACAAGCTGACATTGGCATTGCCATGAATTCGGGAACACAGGCTGCCCGGGAAGCAGGGAATATGATCGACCTCGACAGCAATCCTACCAAACTGATCGAGGTGGTTGAAGTGGGCAAGCAATTACTAATGACCAGGGGCGCCCTCACCACATTCAGTATTGCGAATGATGTGGCTAAATATTTTGCCATCATACCGGCCATTGCAGTCTCCCTTTATGCCTTCAACCAAAATTTCGGGGCGCTGGCTGCGCTCAATATTATGCACCTTGCATCACCACAAAGTGCAATTCTCAGCGCAGTTATTTTCAATGCCCTGATTATTATTCTTTTAGTTCCTTTCGCCTTAAAAGGGGTTCGTTATCAGCCCGAATCCGCTCAAAAAGCACTCACAAGAAATCTTGTAATTTTCGGCCTGGGCGGAATTATTGCACCCTTTGCAGGAATTAAACTGATAGATATTTTAATTAATCTATAAGGTAACAGGCTGAGCAGAAATCAACATCCTGATGATAATAAATTCAAAGATCGGATTGAATATCCTAACCAAATAATAGTAAAAATGAAGACCGTCTTTGTATCAATCAAAATATTCCTTGTGTTTACAGTCATTGCCGGTATACTTTATCCTCTTCTCGTTACCGGGATAGCGCAACTTATCTTTCCCGAAAAAGCCAACGGAAGTCTGATCATCAGGGATAATAAAACGGTGGGAAGCGCTCTTATCGGGCAAAAGTTTGATTCTTGCATCTATTTTACATCCCGACCATCCGCAACCAATTACAATCCTTTGCCTTCCGGAGGCAGCAATTACAGCCTGACCAACAAAAAGCTGATCAATCTGGTGGCAGAGCGTGGGAGAAATTTCAAAGCGGACAATTCTCTGGATAGTCTTGCTGAAATACCTTCCGAAATGCTTTTTGCTTCAGCAAGCGGCCTGGACCCCCACATTTCACCTGATGCTGCACTACTTCAGGTAAAGCGGATCTCAGAGGCCAGGAATTTTAGTGAAAGTCAAACCCGAAAACTACAACAACTAATTAAAGATCAAATGGAATCGTCTTCAATTTTTTGGTTTGGCAGGCAGCGGATCAATGTTTTATTGCTAAATTTAGAATTGGAAAAAATCAGATGAATACCACGGAAGAAAACAGACCAAATCCTGATGAGCTTCTGGCCTCTTTATTTAATGACGAGGATAAAAGAAAAAGGGGACGACTTAAAATCTTTTTTGGTATGTGTGCCGGTGTCGGAAAAACCTATAGCATGCTGCAGGCGGCACAGGCAGAGAAGTTGAAGGGTAATGATATTGTTATCGGTTATTTGGAGACTCACGGCAGAAAGGAAACTGCTGAAATGGCACATGGGTTTGAAGAGATAGCCAGAAAATCCATTGATTATAAATCAACCCTGATTCCTGAAATGGATCTGGATGCTGTGATTTCCAGGAAGCCGCAGATCGTTCTTGTGGATGAGCTGGCGCATTCCAATGCACCAGGGAGCAGGCATTCAAAAAGATATCAGGATGTTCAGGAGATTCTTGAGAATGGGATCAGCGTGTATACAACATTGAATGTGCAGCATCTTGAAAGCCGTTCAGAAACGGTTGCCCAGATTACCGGAATCCTTGTACGTGAAACCATTCCTGATGATGTATTTGAGCGGTCGGATGAGGTTGAACTGGTTGATCTGACTCCTGAAGAATTATTGCAAAGGCTTTCGGAAGGAAAGGTATATGCTCCCGAACGTTCAAAAGAAGCTGTAAACAACTTTT
The DNA here is from genome assembly GCA_964449015.1 of uncultured Bacteroidales bacterium. Taxonomy (GTDB): domain Bacteria; phylum Bacteroidota; class Bacteroidia; order Bacteroidales; family UBA10428; genus UBA5072. The sequence continues at coordinate 1,380 of CAYVBH010000006.1, read as the reverse complement.
TCCGCAAAGGAAACATTACCGCCTTGCGCGAAATGGCGTTGCGTATAGTAGCCGACAGGGTGGATAAACAATTGCATGATTACATGCAAAATAAAAGAATTCGCGGTCCCTGGAAATCAGGGTTACACTTCCTGGTCACCATTGATTTCAAAATGCAATCAGCTCGTTTATTACGATGGGCTAAAAATCTCTCTTACTCAATGGGTGCTCAGATTCAGGCTCTTTATGTGGAGACCACGCATATCATGTCTGAAAAAGAGAATGAACAACTCAACAAAAACATCAATCTGGCAAAGCAACTCGGTATATCAGTCAGAATTATTACCAACAACGATATTGTCAAGGCAATTGTAGATTTTGCCCATAAGGAAAACATCACCCATATATTCATAGGTAAACCGCGAATCAGGAATTCTCTTGCTTTACTTAGGTTGAACAACTTTGTAAATAAGATAATACGTTTAAGCGGAAATATTGATGTATACATACTTGGTTCAGATAGCCAGGCAAAGGATAAATTCAGGGACCGTGCCTCCAAATTGTCTTTCACTTCCAGTTATTCCCAATACATTCTGTCTGCATTGCTTGTTTCAATTGTTTCAATTATCTGTTTTACTTTCAAATCTTATATTGGGTATCAGACCATATCCTTCATATTGCTGTTTCTGGTTTCCATTCTTGCACTCTTTTTTGGTACCGGTCCGATACTGCTTGCATCTACACTAAGTGCCCTTATCTGGGACTATTTCTTTATACCCCCGCCATACACCTTACACATAGGTCAACCTGTTGATGTATTCATGCTGATCATGTTTTTCATTATTGCCCTGCTGAATGGTATTTTAACATCACGCGTTCGGCGACAGGAGAAGAAGATCAGGATCAGGGAGGAACGGACCAATGCATTGTATCAGCTTACCAGGGAGCTGTCTGCATTGTCAGGCAGCATTGAAGTGGTTAAGGTTGCATCAGGAACCATTCAGAAATACTTCAGGCTGAATCCCGTCATCTTCCTGAAAAATGAACAAAATCAACTGGAAGTTATTACCAAGGATACAATTCATTTTCAAAATACGGATAATGAAATGAGTGTTGCCAACTGGGTGTACAAGAATTCTGCAAAAGCCGGACAATACACGGATACCTTGCCATCAGCTGACCTAACATACTATCCGTTACAGGGGAACAGCGGTATTATGGGTGTCATTGCAGTAAAACATCCTGTAGTATTTACACACGGAGAGGAGCAATTTTGGGATGCTTGCCTGTCACAAATTTCAGGGAAACTGGAACGGGAATTCCTGCGCGATGCAGCAAAAAAGGCGTACCTGTTAAGTGAATCGGAAAAACTTTATAAAACCTTGTTTAATTCCATTTCAC
>CAYVBH010000005.1:34809-35945 GCA_964449015.1 uncultured Bacteroidales bacterium | reverse complement strand
GAGAAATGCCCGATTACACCTGAGAAATGCCCGATTACACCTGAGAAATGCCCGATTACACCTGAGAAATGCCCGATTAAGGCTAATAAATACAATATTCCAACAGATAAATGTGAAGAGGGGACTTTGTTACTGGTTCAGGAGACTTCAGACGGAAATTCTGCACTAAAACAAATTATACTAACAACTAAAAATCAAAAGAGATGAACACAAATCAGGAGAACAAACTTAACATGTACATGGCAGTGAGGGATTTTCTGACTGCCAATGATGCTGTCATAAAGGATCTGCCCGGATTAGCGGATAACTTCAACCTGCTCCGGGAGACCATAATCGCCATACAGGCTGCCGGTGAGAACCAGAAATACAACAAGACAGGCTTTTCTAAGGAGAAAAGACGTCTCAGAAATGAGCTTATATCCGTAGCTGCCGATTTTTCCCGCAAGATAGCCGCATACGGAAGGTTTTCCGGCAACGAGATAATCATCAGTGAGATAAAATACACTCATTCCGACCTGATGAAGATGACGGATGTTGCACTTAAGGATTATGCCCAGATAATCTTTAACAAAGCTCAGCAGAATATCGAAAGCCTTGCTCATTACGGAATAAGCTCCGAGCTTCTGCAATCGTTCGGTACGCTTATAGCTTCATATAACGAAATTCTTGCAAGACCAAGAATAGGGATAACGGAAAAATCACAGGCCACAGAACAGCTTAAGGTTCATTTCAGCACTGCTGAGATAATCATCGAGAACCTTGACTTATCTCTGGGAATAATAAAGCTGACGAACAGCGAGGTATACCATGGTTACAAGAGCGCCAGGACAATTGTCGACACCGGTAAGCGGTCATTCTCGGTAAAGGCAGTCTGTACAGACAAGCTTACAGGAGAGCCTGTCAGCGGAGTGAAGTTTGCTTTTTCACTCAACGGCAGGGACGCCGGCGCTTACAAAATTACCAAGCTGACATCAGCTAAAGGTATGTTTTATGTCCGTAACATGCCGGCAGGAACTTACAGTGTTATCATATCGAAACCGGGATTCAGGGATAAGAATATCACTGTGAGCGTGGCATCGGGGGAGAGGAGTGATCTGAAGGTGGAGATTGAGAGGAGTGACGCTTCGCTGTCTTGA
>CAYVBH010000005.1:0-34709 GCA_964449015.1 uncultured Bacteroidales bacterium | reverse complement strand
GGAGAGGAGTGATCTGAAGGTGGAGATTGAGAGGAGTGACGCTTCGCTGTCTTGATGGTTCGCTGTCTGGTGTGCTTTCTGGCTTGAAGACAGCCCGGGTGAGGGGGGTATTCGGTATTCGGTCTTGCCTGAGGCGAGACAAGTCCTGCCAAAGCGAGACCACTCAGGTTACTATCAGCAGGATCGCAGAATTGCAGAATTGATGTTGAGGCGCAGAGCGCAGGGCACAGGGCGTAAGGGTGGTATTCGGTATTCGGTATTCGGTATTCGGTCTTGCCTGAGGCGAGACAAGTCCTGCCGAAATGAGACCATTCAGGTTACTATCAGAAGGATTGCAGAATTGCAGAATTGATGTTGAGGCGCAGAGCGCAGGGCACAGGGCGTAAGGGTGGTATTCGGTATTCGGTATTCGGTATTCGGTCTTGCCTGAGGCGAGACAAGTCCTGCCGAAATGAGACCATTCAGGTTACTATCAGCAGGATCGCAGAATTGCAGAATCGCAGAATTGTATAACTAATAAACGTAATGAAATGAGATCAAGGTTTTTAACATTGAGTGTAAGGGATATTCTTATCGGTATATTGATGGCTTTTATGACTTCGGCATTATCAGGTGTAATCGAGTTGCTTGACAACGGGACTGTATTTACCTGGCTTGCTGTGAGACCAATACTTATAGCAGGGTTGAGTGCGGCCTTGTCTTATCTGCTGAAGTGCCTTATGACGAACTCGAGGGATGAGTTTTTTACGAGTGAACCTAAGGTTATTGAGAGGTGATGCGCTCCTCCTTCGCCAAGGCTACGGAGGACAGGCGGGCCATGGACACTGGGGTTCAGAGAAATAAAAGAATATGAACAAAGACCTAATGATACAATAAACCAATCAGGATTTATATTTTATACGGCAGAAGATGACAATCTCTCCTTTAATTATCTCGCACTTCCATTAACATGGAAATCATTGATCATATTACTGAGGCCACGCCTGTGTTGGAGAGATTGTTTCTGCCGTTTGGGAAATTGGTTCCGAGTTCCTTGTTCCTGGTTCTTGAATCAGGACAAGGTCAGTCTCGGGTTTCAGGTTCAAACTTAATACCGGAAAAGGATATAGATAATATGTTTCGTTAAAACCGCCTGAATCTGTGATAGATATCTCTCGCAACTTTCTGGAGTCGTGGTTCAAACCTGGTTTTATCGGCTTTAACCACTATATCGCAGTAGTCTTTGTAAGTGATATTGTTATCATCAAGGAACTTTATAAGTTCAGGTGGAGGATCTTTTTTTGCAAGTTCCAGCTCTTCTTTTTTCAGTGCTTCCTCTCGTGTCATAAGTCCCTGACGAATAAGACCGCTGCTATGGAAGGTATACTTGGTAATGTTTGGGATACGAAGGGTGTCCTTAAAGAAAGGGATATCATGCAATTCACAATCAAGGTGTTCAACCGAGCCAGAGTGATCACTCCAGTTCATTTCCTTTTTTATGATTTCGATAATTTCAGGGAAAGGTTTATATATGTAATCATACATTCCGATATGCTGGGGGATGATTCTCATAAGAGAGGTTCGTTTTATTCCCAAGATATCCGTAATTCCTCCTACAATTTTTTGAAATTCAAGTTTATGCTTCTTATTTGAAAGGTATCGGAATTTCTTTTCGGAATCTGTGCCCAGTATTACATTCTCAAAATAAGATGCTGTATTCAGACTGGATACTTCTTTTATCTGGGAAACATACTGAACTCTCCTCCCCGATCCTTTGATAACAAGAGGTATATTAAAACTTTTTGATGCAAATTCAATTGAATAATTTATTCCTCTCATACATGCATTGCAGAAATCTCCTGTTTTATTTATGAAGACCTTAAAAAGCTCCGATGAATTTCTTTTATTTATTGTATAGAATATGTGATCCGTATTACAGGAAGCGATAGCATTTCGTATATTATCTTTTGCAGATTGAGTAAGGAATCCGTTGTCAAGAGTGACGGATAGTGTTTTAAGCCCATAGGCCTTTGTGCAAAGATAAAGAGCATAAGTGCTGTCCTTTCCACCGCTTAAAGGTACCAATACATCATAAGGACGTTTGAGCATCTTAGCCTTTGTAAGGATCTCTTCAAACTCATTCTTCCTCCTTTCTTTAATAAGTTCCCAGTCTTTAAAATCAGCTTCATATTTTCTGCAATGGTTACATACACCGGACTCATCGAAAGTAATTCCGGCAAGACCAACAGGCAAAATACAGCGGGTGCATCTCTTTATATCTTCCATTTCTTCTTTCAGGAATTTACTTCTGTTTTAGCGTTTTTTAATCTGAATCTACTTTATAATACGATTTAAAGGGAAATTTCTTCCAGAATAACGAAGTCCTAGTACTTCAGGATCAATACTCTGAAAATGCCGTTGAGCCATAGAATCATTGTGCCATTTTATCATTATTTAAAACTTTCCTGATATTCCGGATTTTCTTTCATGATCCTGAAACTATCGGGCCACTTTTCAATAAACCAAACTAAAAATGCAGTAACATCTATTTTATCAGAAACCATTTTCTTACGTTTTATCTGCCATTCTGATTTAATGCCAGGCATAGTTAATAGATCAATCCCCTTTTGTATTGAATTTTCCTGTTCTTCCGCTGATCCGGAATAATTAAACATAATTTGATATTCTTTTTCCAAATGCTTAGTGTAATAAGTGCTATTATCATACAGGTAAATAGATGGGGTTCCTAACATGGCTGCCTCTTCTGCCATGGTGGAACTTTCCCCAAATAACAAAGATGAATAGGCTATTGCATCATGAATCCTTTCAGGTGGTATCTTCAGTTTAAATGGCTTAAACTCATCAGGTAAATCACTCTCGGAAGAAATAAACACTTTCCCATACTTTAGAAAAGATCTTATAGCCTTTATTTTATTTCCCATTGTTAAAGCTCTGTTGCCTTTATCATGTGATGCATTCCATGAGATAAAGCGTACCAATGTATATTTTTCTTCACTTTCAACTCCAAGTGTATCTAAAATACTAACATCCGGACAGAATCTGCGTGGATGCAAATAAGCCAGCTCATGATATCCAGAATACTTAATCTGCTTCCCGGATGTAAGAGGATTATTAAAATCCGGTGTAAGAATTGCATTTGTAAAAGGTTTATAAAGCCGAATCTGTTCAAAATTGAATGTGTCTTCAAGTGAGATATGAGGCTTCCCAAGAAGAAAAGCAGCATGTGCAGCGTATATTGAACCGTGGCTTAAAAAAATATCCGGTCTGAACTTTAAACCGGATATAAATTCTTTAACATCAAATTTTATCATCCCAAATAATTTCCCGGGGATTGATGAATATTTTTTACCAAATGATTTAAAAGAAAATCCGTTGGATATAAGCAGATACTTCTCAAATTCTTTTTCACGACATGTGAAAAACACCTCGTGATTATGTAATATTACTTCTTTTGCAAAATTTTTAAAAAGATGTACATGTGCAGGATGCCCTATATCAATAAGAATTTTCAACCTTGAAATATTTTCCCGTATTTTAGAGCTAACTTCCCGGTTTTATAAAGAATGGGACTGTTAATTTTTAAGAATCTGCCGTATCCCACCTGCTCACCACCAAATCGAGCCTTAAAATCTCTGACACCATAAGCTTCATCAGGTTTGCCCGCACCCATGAAATCAAAAAGCGGGATATTATTCTGATTTGCATATTCTATTGCAGCCCATGTAGCCATAACACTGGGATATTGTTCTTTATATTCGTTATCCAGACCACAAATATAAAATTCATATATCGATCTGCTTTCAATAACAGGACACATAATGCCTCCAATAATCTTATCTTTATATATTACTACCAGGTATTTACCTAATCCCGATCTAAAGAAATTCTCAAAAAATTCAAAAGGGAACAGAGGTTTCCTGATTTTTCTTTTATAAAGTTCTGCAAGAATGTAATAAAACTCCTTTACTTCATCAATATGATGCGCCACTTTCCACTTCACATTTTGCTTTTGTGCCTTTTTAATTTGTCTTAACCTTGAAGGACTTACAGATTTACTTAAACGTATAAAATCAGTTGTATCAATCTGGAAATTTAATGATGGAATTAATTTATAACCCGCCCTTCTGAAAATATCATTATAAACCTTATAGTCAGAAAAATTCCTGGTTTCAATATAAATCGCCTGCCACTTTGTTAAGTTGGAAATATTTTCTAAAAGAATTTCTAACATTTCTGGATCATGATTATTGATCAATGGGCCACCATATATGATCGCCCGTCTTGAGAAATAACCTTTAATTCCGGATTCTTTTTGTATAGTAACAACTGCTAAGGCATTTATTAAACCTGAATCGATGACAGCAATCGCATGAGCAGACAGATTTTTGACTGAATTAAATAAACTATAGAATTCAGGCGACTGAAAAGGAGTGGAGTGTTTGTTCTTTAATAGTAACTCTTCCCAGTCTGATAATGGAATGGAGTCATTTAACAATATTTCCACCATCAAATCATTTTCTTGTTATCGATAAGTTTCTCATATAACGCAATAATCCTCCAGGCTATGGTGTCAGAATCCAATCCTAAATCAATTATTCTCTGTCTTCCCTCAGTCCTCTTGCCAAAATTAATTGCTGCTTTTATTTTCTGAGCTACTTTTAATGGCTCAAATGTTGTGATAAAAAACCCTTCTGTATTGCCAGATACCCACTTAATATCTCCAACATCAGTTGATGCAATCGGGCAATTACATGCCATTGCTTCTTTTACAACATTTACACTTCCTTCCCTTCTGGAAGTCAATAACAGTACATCAGCTGCATTAAGATAATATGGAATCTCTGAATTAGCTATGTTATATATGTGCTTAAAATCAATATTATTATCATTAAGATATCTTACAGAGTTTTGGGCTAAGTCTAAATTTTTCTCTGCACGGTTTTTTCCTGCAATAAATACAATAAGTTTTTTATCTTTTTCATAACCTATGTGTTGCCTGGCGATTCCTTGGGGTATGGGTCTGAATCTTTCAATATCAACCCCATTCGGAATAACATGAACGCTATTGAGCCCGATAAGCTCTTTCATTTGTCGGGTTTTTACAATGGTTTCAGTCCACTTTTTCCGGATAAAAAACCTGATAAGCGCCCGTGAAAATACTGAGTTACAGATATCAGATCCCATCAGAGAAACCACCAATGGCTTACACCCTGCAAGTCCGGCTACAAATCCACACAAGCTGTAATGAGCATGAGCCAGATCATAATGTCCGTTTTTAAATGCATTTCGCAGCTTTCTGATCGCATTCAGATAACCCCTAAATCCTGGTTTGATGAGAAAATACTCTATATCGACACCAGCCTTTATAAGAGAGTCGCCCTGATTCTTTACAACATCTCCCGGTCGTCCTGCTCTTCCACTAGTGATAAAAAGAACCTTCATCTCGTAGCACGCTCAAAAAAATGTAATCGGTATTCGGTATTCGGTATTCAGTATTCTGTAATCGGATTAATTGTGATTATCAGATAATATGAATTCTAACCTTAGATTATAACAGGCATTCGTGACGAAGTCTCCTTTTTCAAAAGTCCATTTATCATTCAAATACCGATATCTTCCCGGAATGCCATCAACAAGCATCTGATAAGGGTCACTCTGCCCAAAGATACATTGCATTTCATTCACAAGATATCCCCGGTTTGACTCAAATATATCTATTGCCTGACTGTAAAATTTTTGATTATCTGTAATCTGTTTTACAAAATCCATTATTTCCAAAGGAGGATTGTCATAGTTCTTTAGCAATGAACCACTGCTTTTTTCTCCTGCTTTCAGTTTCTTATGTGCAAAAAAACTGCCTCCTATTCGAACAACCCTCCACTCAAAATCATTAGGAATAAACTCCTGGAAAATCAAAAAGTCTTTTTGTAGATTAGCAGCTTTTGTTTCATAAATATGTAACTTTTTAATTATGTCAGACGGATGAAAAATGTAATGAATTCCCCTTTTTAAAATTTTACCCTTTTCTCTGTTTGGCCCTGTTCGCTGGGGAGCCCCTCCACCCCTGAATGTTTTCTCAATATAGTCTTTTGCCTCATTTATGGATTTAACTATTTTTACTCCGCTGCCTGATGCACCGATATTCGTCTTGGCAACAAATGGATATGATGCTGAACTGGTGTATTCCAAAGCTTCTCCATAACCATAAAACACATCCGTCGTCGGGTGAGGTATATTGTTTGACTTTAGCCATGATGCAAGGAACCTTTTATTTTCGTAGATGAAAATCTCTTGCGGTGACGGAAATATCTTGTACCCTAAAACAATCCCCAGTATATAGATCCTCTCATCATATAGCTGCTTAAAATGAGCTGTAAGCCCTCCGGGTTTTGCAAGCAGGATATCAAAGGGTTCTTTTTGTATTTCTTCAAGCCAGTTGTTTGATGTTAGATTGACTACCCTGTATTCAACCTGATCATGATAATCTTCACAAGCCTTTATCCAAAGGATGTGATCATCTTCAAGTTCGTTGCGTAGAATTATGGCTTTGATTTTTTTCACCGCGAAGGCGCGAAGGCGCTAGGTTTATTGATCAGTAATTATTTACAAACCGCCTGAATCCGGATTTCAGGAGCGGTACATTGAAGTTAATTAGAAATCCTAGACGTTTATCTGCTAATTTCAGATAGGAAATTATTTGTGCTTCATGAACTGGCAGAAGGCATTCTACAGCCTTAAGTTCAATTATTATTTCATTGGCAACTAAAATATCAATCCTGAAATCCTTTTCAAGAGGTTTTCCTTTATAAAACAGTGGAACTGAAACCTGTTCCTCAACAAATACTTTACGCAATCTTAGTTCCTCAACGAGACAATATTGATATACCGATTCCAGAAGCCCAGGTCCCATTTCTTTGTGAACCATTATTGATGAATCAAGAATTTCTCTTGCGTAATTCTCAAATTCCTGCTTTTGCATGATATAAGAATTAACCGCTAAGACGCGAAGGCGCGAAGTTTTACTTTGCGTCCTTCGTGTCTTAGCGTCTTCGCGGTAAAGAATCAAGAATATAAGATAAACTTAAAATTTTAAATAAAATCTCTTTAGGAAGGCCCTCTATGGTTTTTAAATTAAACAAATCACCTGACCTTGGGATTTTCAACCAAAAGTCTTTATTATACTCCCATGCTTTGTCTACAGCATGTGGATCGTAGTCAGGTGGAGTTCTTTTTGTGATCTTTTTAAGATATCCTTTTGCAATGTTCAATTTTCCCTGTGGGCTTATAAGATCATCAGGACTATATCCTTTATCGGTCAGTATTTTACCAAATTTCGGATAAACCTTTCTGATTATGTGTGCATAGAGTACTTGACCTTTGTATCTCTTGAGTGGATTATGTTCAAAGAAATCCGAGTGTATTCCTGCAAGTTCAGTTTTGAAAATAGACTTCAAAAATTCTATATCCAGAAATGGAGTCCTGTTTTTAATGTACCGGAACTGATTTACCATCTCAGCCCCGAAATACTTCCTGAAAATTTCTTCAAAAACAAATAAATAGAATCTCTGGTTTTTGGTCAATCCTGCCAACGATGCATCATAACACTGCAGGTGTCTGATATCATTTTTCAGTTCTTCAAGTTCTGTTAAATAATTAACAACTTGCAAAGAACGATACTCCCTGCTGCTTTCAACTTTTTTTAGCCCTTCATTCGGATCTTCAGAATTAAAAAGAGCATAAAGATTTGAAGAAATGACTGCACCCGCAATATGTGCAGCACGGAATACCTCACTTCCAAAGTTCCCTGTTATAATATGCTTGTACTCATTAGTAAGCTTCTTAACAGCATGCAGATAATGGGCACGGGCAAATGTAGCTGATCCTGATGAACTTAAAATAAATTCCCTACCACAAGCTAGGCTGTCTTTTGTCGCATAGTCATCATCAAGATAAATATTAATAAAATTTAAAGAAGCCTTTTTTGACAGTTCCGAAGCGATCTGCATATCTCTGGATACTTCTGATCCAAAACTGTAACATGAAAATGCTTTTTTATAATACAGGCTTGAAGCAACAAGTGTCCGTCCGTCAAAACCGCCTGTCAGTGCATGTACATAAGACTCATCAGGCAAATATTTATTAACAGAGGAAATAAATATATCACTTAACTCACCTGTTGATCTTTTCCAGGGTTTAGGGTTTGTCGAAAAGTGATCCTGGATTACAGTGTGCCTGATGAACTCCGGTTTCGTGTTTGAAATATTAATAAATGAATTTGAAGGCAATAGATCAACTCCATCAATAATGCTGCTATTGAAAAGAGGGTAATTGAAAAGAACTGTTTCGAGAATGAATCGTTTGCTAACTGAGTTAATGTTCAGATATTTTCCCAGAGTCAGAGCATTTTCCGAAAGTATAATTCTTCTGCCATCTAAATAATAATAAATTGGCAGAATACTGAAAAGGGAATTTCCGAAGATTAATTCACCTGATAATTTATCAAGAAATAGATAGTAATAATGACCGAATAAGTTATTCAGGATAAATTCCGGTGTTTTGTTAGCTTGTAACCTTTTTTTAAAGTCACTATCAAAAATAGGATCCCCCCAGGAAATGAACTCATAATCCAGTTCATTATAATGCAATTCAATCTCAGGTTTTTGAACAAAAAGTTTATGAACTTCCGTTATTCTGGAATTTAATTGTATCTCTAATATAAATTCAAACATATAAGAGCTTCCATTTTTTCACCGATAAGACACAAAGGCGCTAAGCTGATTACATTTTAGTTTTTTGAGCTACTGCGGTTAAGATTTAATACCTTGCCTTTCTGAAAAAATCCAATAATTCACAGTATGGTGACTGCCCTGAAAATGCTTTTAACTTAAAAAGTGTCTTTTGCTTTTTGAACCATGTAGAAAAATCCATCCCCATTCTTTCGGGGATTCTTGTCGGGTCAGATTTACTAATTCCTTCTGCTTTACCCGTTGTTGTCATCAGATAACCGGCATCGAGCGCCATCCGGTGTAAGAATTCATTATTATCACCATGAGGCCAGCAGAGAAACTCAACTTTTTTATTCAATTTCTCCTCAATTATCTTTTTTGATTCATAAATCTCATATCTGATCCTGTTTTTGTAATCTTCTTCACTTTCTGTTGAGAGAATCAGAGAACTATTTTGTTTGTATTTTTCATATTCACCTCTAATTCGTACAAATGCATTTTCAAAGTTATAGTTACTTAAATCATAATCCCTGAATGTGTCAATACAATAATCAATAAACGCAGGATTAATTTTCACTTGCCTGGCAATAATTGCCGACTGCATTTCAAAGACCGGGTAACCATAAGGAAGTAAATGTTCAAATTCAGCATCTTCAATATAGTAAGGTTTCCTTTCAGGAAAAGAGTTAGCAATATAATAGAGGTAATCAGCGCCATGATGGTGAAAATCCAATAGTTTGTCTGAGACCGGATATTTAGTATGAGACATTGTATGAGACTGTATATCCATAACACCCGAAGCTTCCATGATCCGCATTTCCTCCCAGGTGAGGAAGCCCCAATGCATAAGATCGTTTTCATCAGCATTTCCATTCCATACATTCATTAGATTGGGCCGTAGCAGGTTACGTCCATCCACAAACTCAGGACTGACAAATATTGTTCCTTTCAATCCGTATTTTTTCAGCAGCGGATATACATATTGCCAGTTATCAAGGTAAGCATCATCAAAAGTGATCACAATCGGATTTTTTACCGGACTTCTAAAACCGTTTTTGATTTCCCAATACTCTTTTAAACTTATTGAATTAAAACTTTTTGAATAATATTTTAACTGATCCTCAAAATAAGGCAGTTCAAGGGTTAAAAAACTACCGTTCCAGCCATTGTTAACTAAACCAACTGAATGGTAATAAACAACAGGAATGCTAATCGCACTTTTATCTGAATGAGCCATAAAGATCTCTAAGCTTCATATAATGGACTTCAGCACTGAACCTTTTAATAAACGATTCACGGGCCTCCTTTGTATCTGATTTAAGTTTTCTGAAATTCTTTAGTTTTTCTAAAACGTTTTCTTCAAGATTTTCGTTTAACTCGACCAGAAAGTCAGGAAAATCGACAAAGATCTCTTTCATGGAAGGTATAGCACTTGCTATAACAGGAGTTCCACACAAAATACTCTCCACCACAACATTACCGAATGATTCATAATTCGATAAGAATATTAATAAATCTGCACTCTGATATAATCTTTCAGGATTATTTGAAAATCCTTTCATGAATATGAAAGAGTCAAGTCTCCTTTTTGATATTATTTCCTGTAATCGCTCTTTATCAGGTCCATATCCATAAATTGAAAAAACCACTTTTGGAAAATGTCGTTTGATAAATTCTGCCAGACCAATCCATTTTTCAAGATTTTTACCTTTCGCTAATCGCCCGCAATAAATAATATTTTCGGGTATATCTGCTCTTTTATCCTCGAGTGGGGGAGTAAACCGATTACTTTCTATTGGATTATACAAAAGTTGGATATGGTCTTTATCATAAATCACTTTCCTAAAAACCTGTGCGCTGAAAACAGAATTTGAGGTGATAATATAATTATTGCATATTGCAGCATTCCAGAATATTTTTCGTAATATCTTCTGAGCTTTATTCTGCCAGTATATTGTGCCATGTATTGAGTAAATGAGCCTCTTAATACCGGCAAGTCGTAAGACAAAAAGATAAAAAGGTCCAATATTAAACACGTGGAAGATCTCTGATTTGTATCTAATGGCATAAACAAATAATTTATAAAAAACAAGGAGATTGGATTTGAAACCGTATGTAACTTTAATATTTAAATTCCCATAAATATTGGGCGCATTGGCAATATTTGGGCGTAAAACAAATGATGAGAACAAAAATTCCGGAAGACTACGTATAATTTCCGGAATAATTACCTCAATGCCACCCGGACGGGAAGAGAAATGAACTAAATGTATTGAATTATTAGGTTTAGTCAATACGATCACTATTATTAATGATCCAGATATTTATTCAACAATTCGATTATTCTTTCCGAATTGCGCCTTGCACTATAATATGAGGAGAAAAAGCTTCTCAATGCTCCAGCCAATTCTAATCTTTCATTTTCGTTATTAATGTAATATCTGGCAACATCTCCAGCTTTGTTATAATCCTTTATTATAGGAACCATCAAACCAGTCTTACCAAATAACAGCTCATCCACATCTTTCCTGTACTCAACTAATGGAAGGACACCAGCACCAACTGCTTCAAATAACCTTAAATGAAAGCCGTTTAAAATTCCTGGATTACCATCTACAGGTATTAATTTTGTTTTATTGTACATTTTATTAAGCAAATCCGTAGGTATGTAACCTGTCTCTTTAAAATGCGATTCCAATTGAGGAAAGAACCTAAACCATCTTTCCCAAGAATTATTGCCATATAAACGGAAATTAAAACCTGTAAACTGATTCATTAGCAACGCTTTCTTAAAACCCCATGAGTTTACATAGCATGACCCTGTATATAAAAGATCGAATTCTTCCAAATTGGTATCAGCCAATTCAGATTCAGGTAAAATGTAATAAGAACTTTTATCTAATCCCGGAACAAAAAAAGCAGTTTTATGAAGTCCCATAGTATTTAACTGATGATTCCAAAAGGTATCAGGAGATAGGATAAGATCAGCATGGGTGAGGCAGGTCAGATAATAATTATTTACCGGGGTATAAAAAGGACTATCGCCCATAAAAAAAATTAACTTTGCTTTTTTTCTTATTTCAGAGCAAGTTTCCGGGAAAAGGTATTCACTGTTATAAATCATGACCAAATCAGGGTCATATGAGTTGAAATTATTAATGATATTCTCATTAATTTTCGAAAGAAATCGATTCTCCCATTTATTTCTTAATTTATATGGGAACCTATATAACTGTGTCTGAATTTTCATATTGAAGGCATTAATTTCTTCCCTGATATCATACCCTCTAGTTTCTTCAGACAACTCATTAAGAATATCAAGTAAAGAATTGTAAAGTGAGTATTTACTAACGCTGAGTAACAATGCTCTTTGAAATGCTCTAACCATAATTTAATTCTTTGGACCTTGAAAAAATGAAGGCAGAGAAACTAATAAATATTGCCTGTGGTATTATCCGGGCGGGCAAACCTATAAAATTAAATTGTTGAGCACTGGTTAAATGAATTAAGTATAAACCCAAGAGGAAAATTATAAATATTGGAATTGTACTTTTAAAGGGATGATGCTTCTCTAATATTAAATATAGTTTCAGAAGTTTCATAATGAAATATAACAAAAAGCCAGATAACAAAAGGAATCCTGTAATCCCTGAAAACATAAGTAGTGTCTGATTTCCTACGTGTCCATCCTGGTATTTTTGATAGGTATTGGAGTAACCCCAACCAAAGATAGGATTTTCACGAAAGATTTTCATAACTCTTGGTCCCCTTACATCAATCCTTTGAAGTGTTCCCTCTGCTGTAACATCTCCCCCAAGAATGGAATTTAAAGCTTCCATCCTGTTTGATGCATAAATCAGTTGTTCTCTTATTGTTTTATTCGACATTCCAATCAAAACTGCAATAAAAATTATAACTGAAAACTCCACAATTTTCTTTAATCCAACTCCAGATGTCAGGAAAAATGCCATCGCTATTATAAAAGTAAAACTTATAATCAAACCTCTTGTTGCAGAAATATAAGCCATCCCAAATGCCATAATTATTAAAACATATAAATATCCTCTGCTAAAATATTTGTTATTTCTATCTGATAAAAAAAAGAGCGCCCCCAAAAGCCCGGACATGGTTACCCGGAGATTAAAAAATCTTCTGAATTCTCCAACTTCAGAAATCTGTTCAGAAATTAGACTTGTCGATTTTAAAGGTAATGAACCCGTTAACAACACAATTAATTGTGTGCCAAACGCACCAAGAAGAACTAAAAAAATAAAACTAAAAAGCCTCTTATAAGATTCATAACTAGTAAATAATCTGGGTAAAGAATAAAAAAGTATTAGTGGTATTGTAACCTTAATAATTCTCAAATACTCATTGAACCTTCCAGTAAATCCCATTAATTGGCCCCATATTATCAAAAAAATCGTATATATCATTAGCAAAGTAATATATTTTTTGTAGAATATGTGCGGCTGATTTTTAACCTGAATGGCTTTCAAGAATGTTAGAATTATGTAAATTTGAACTACTTCAATACCTGGCAGTTGGGCTAATATTTGAAATGTAACTTCATAAGGACCTAGAAAGCCTAGGAATCCGTCAACTGTTGTAAAGAAAAAGATCATCCAAAATGCTTCGTCTCTGGAACGGTAGTATAAGATAAGCGTAATTAAATACCAAATTGAAGCTATAACCTTTGGAGCTCTGTAAGTCAGTAATATTGTTATAAACATCAACAGTAAAAACTCTAATAAATTCTCAGGTATGTTCTTCTTATGCATTTGATTCCTGATTTGTAATAAATTCGGTATTCATCATCTTCAAATTATCCCTTGATCTTTGGATGATTAACCAATACCGGATACATAAAATCCGAAAGCCATGATAACATTTTCATATTTATCCTGCCCAGAAAACCACTACTAGATTGAATTTTAGTAAAGAAAAAATAGGCTACGCGATATATTTTTCTATAATCCATATTCGCTGCTATTTTAAAGTACTTTTCTGCCTCCGCTCTTTTTCCTAAACTCAGAAAATCCATTCCAATAACATAGTACCACCAGGCAGCTTCAGTGGGATGCATATTGTCTTTATGTTTTTCCATCAATTTTATTTTCCCTGCTAAGCCGGTCTTCCCTTTACTAATGGAGCCAGCTGTTTGCCCAGCAGTCACTACAACATCTTTGTGGAATGTAAAAATCTCATATTCAGCAATTCTATAACTTAGTTCGACTTCCTGCATTGAGGGCATAGTCTCATCAAACAAGCCAGCTTCAAAAATTAAATCCTTTTCAATTAACCAGCGAATTGTAATCCCAGCTCCTTTTCCTTTAAGACTATAACTGTTTACTGATATTATCTTACCATTCATATTCATAGTCTGAAAGCCTGAAAGAATATATCTGGATTTTGTTTTTCTGATTGCATTAACCTGACTTTCAAAGCGATGCTCTAAATTAATATCATCATCATCTAAAAAAACAACGTATTTACCTTTTGCGTGTTTAAGGCCAAAATTTCTTGCCGCACTGGCTCCTTTTCCTGGACTTTTATAGTATTTAATCCTACTATCCTTCAACATTATTCCCTTCACTAGATGCTCCGTTCCATCTGTAGAATTATCATCAATAATAATCATTTCCCAATTAGGGTAAGTTTGATCTATACAACTCCTTATCGCTCTTTTCAGAAGTTCTTTTCGATTAAATGTTGGGGTAATACAAGAAATCAATTCCATTCAGTTCAAAAATTTCTTACTACTCGTAATCCAAAATGGATATTTCCTTAAACACACGTAAACCTTCAGAAGCAATTACCTGATGAACCTGGTGTATATCATTTGGAAAAGGTACAAATACTATATCAGGTTTTATTCTGTCTCTCAGTTTTACGATTTCTACTAAAATGTCATGCCTAAATTCAGGAAAGTTCCTTACTTTAAAACTAAATGTGAAAAGATTATTCTTGTTAACACCTAAAACTTTCATTGCATAGTAAAATCCTTTTTTCAAAGAATCTTTCGGAAACCCTTGTAATAAGGAATCTTCTGCAATCGAAAAGGAAGCAACACTGACATCGCAGCCTTCTTCAATGAGTTTTGCAATTGTACCACCACATACTAACTCAGCATCATCTGTATGAGGAGCAAAAATTAATACTTTCGTTTTCAAAATGTATATTTTCTTATAGTATAAAATTAAAGAATTGTAAACTTAAGGATTGATGCTAATATCAAGCTTAGTTTCAGATTGCAGCTTATCAGATAATTTTATATAAGGATACTATCCAACGCTTCTTGCTCTTTAATCTAAAAAAAATACGGCATGCCCTTAGAATACTTTTTGTTAAGATAAATTCTCTGTCACCCTCATCACGACTATTCAATCCACCCCTAAACTTTATATGGTACTCACATTGAGGACAATATGAACCTCCTGGCATATAGTTAATTTTGACTGCTTGTGTAACAATTTTTAGCAAGTCCGGAAGTTCTCTGTATTTGATTTCAGGGCCCGATTCCTTTGTTACAATATTCTGTGCACCTTGAAACAAATCATTCATTGAAGTTAAATAATATGTTCTTTTATGAAAATCCGGATTAAATCGGCATTTGCATATTGGACACTTAACCAATGACAAATCAAGGTCTTCACTATTTGGTACACTAAGTATGATAAACTTACTGCTGACCCTCCTGAGCTCACTAATAGTATTCTGGTATTCATTTACTGAAAGATGTTCCAGTACTTCTAAACATGTCACAAGTTCAAATTCTTTATCATTAAAAGGTAAATTTGTGCTATTACCTTTTATTTTTTCAGTTTTTACATGTCTAAGGGCTTCATCACTAGTATCTATACCCACTAATCTATCAAACTTATGCAAAGTTTCAAGATAATTCAGGAATGAACCATTTCCACACCCAACATCAAGAACACTTTTTATATTACCAGGAATTAGATCAATAATGTCTTTAAACCTTTGACTATTCGGAGAATCCTCCATATAATCATAATCCCAAATTTCTTTTTGATCATAATATAATTGTTGAACCATTTTATTTAGTGGATATAATTAAGAGTCTATAATTAACATGATCAAATATAATTGTCTTAGACACAATTAATGTTTGGTAATAAAGATTTTCTCTTTTAGTAAATTACAATATGGTCTTGTAATTGACATTGTTTCTTTATAACCTATAAAATCAATAATTCTTGAAAAAATATAATAAAGTAAGAGATCTAAAAAAACCTGAAGAATTAAACTCATAAAAAGCCCGTCAAATATTGAGCAGACAACAATATTAACAACAAAGAAAGTAGGCAGCGTAATAATCAAATATTTAAAAAGATCTGTAACCTGATTGAAGATATTTAATCTTATTACTGACCAGATGAAGAATGTCCCAGCTAAAAAGAGGCAAAACATAGCTATTACTTGCCCAATGACTAACCCCATTACACCATACTGAATACCTATTATTATAGAAACCACAATCAAAACCTTATGTATAATGCTTATATACAGATATTTGTTAGCTTCTCCTTTTGCCTTTAGAATACTCACTTGCAATCCATATACAGGATAAAATATGCCACCCAGGCAAAGTACTTTCAGGAAAGGTACAGCCGGAAGCCACTTTTCAGTAATGAGTAATATAATAAACGGTTCCGCTATAAAAAAAAGTAAGATAAACAGCGGTGCTGATAGAAATACAGCCAACTCGATGCTTTTTTTATAGTTTGATCTGAATCTTTCGTCACTTCCCAATTCGTCATTTAATTTATTACTTAATGCGTTGAATGCCGGAAATGAGACTGTGTTGATCACCGCCAGCATGTTCCTTGAAATAATATCACGGTATCCGGTTGCCCTGGAATAAAATCCAAGGTCCTCAGATGTAAACAATTTCCCAATCAGTAAATGATTAATATTTAGGAAGAAGTTATCAAGTAATCCAACACCTAAAATTCTTGACCCAAATCTAAAAAGATCCTTTGCAGATGACCGATTGAAGTTTATTTTTGGATGCCACCTGCCCAAAATCAAGATGATTATTGTATAAGCCATGTCCCTTGATACTTGCAGTCCCACCAGACTCCACACTCCATAGCCGCTTAAAGCCATAGGAATTGCAGCAATGGCTGAAATCAACATAGAAAAAATATTGATTTTGGTGAGTACTCTGAAGTTTAATTCTTTCGTAAATCTTGTAGTCTGTACAATAGTAAATGAACGTATGATAATACCTATCGCCAGAACAATAATTATATTTTTAAGAATCGGCTGTTTGAAAAAGCCTGAGATCCAGCCAGAGGAAGCCCATAATAAAAGAAAGATTAATGATGCAATTAAGATATTGATAATAAAAACAGTAGAGTAGTCTGAAGGAGAAACATCCTTTTTGCGAATAAGCGATTGGCTGAAACCGCTGTCAACGAGAGTGTCTCCCACAGAAATAAAGATTGCTACCATTCCTATTATCCCATACTCACCCGGAGATAGAATCCTTGCAAGAACAATCCCTATTGCAAACCTGGCAACCTGTTGACCGGCATTACCTGCGAAGTTCCATAATGCGCCCTTAATGGTTTTATCCCTGAGTTCCCCCACTAACCTTAAAATGCTTTTCGAAAATAAAAATTATGGATTGAATTTATGTGATAGATAGATCCTTATTCTGAAAATAATAGCGTAAATGTAATATACAAATAACCCAATTACAATTGGTTCAGCAGGGAATTTGAAACGATTGGCGTCTCCGGGAGTGATAGCCAAAAAATGGCTTACTGGAAAATAAATTATAAGTAATATCAATACCAGCAAAAAATAATTCTTATAATCACTCAATTTCCAAATATTTTTAAGAAATAGTATAATCGATATAATGAATGTGAAAAACATTACTAGCATAAATGAAAGCCTATAAAATAAATGAGCATAAGATGGAAGCTTATTTAGATTTAAAGGTTCTGCAACAGGAAGAGTGCCTCCTGAATGACGCAATGTCAGCAAGACAGCTGATACTCTTTGCCGCATTCCATCACTTTTAGTTTGCAATTCTATTTCCTTATTGAAAGGCTCCAACAATTCAGCTAACCTTGTGACACTCTGTGGATTGTTCCCATCCAGACCAAAATATTCCAAAAGCAATGGTTTTGCTTCATTATAAAGCTGCCATAAATTTATCTTTTCTTCTCCTCCTTTCAGATAAAAATATACTTTATTAAAGATTGGATAATTCAACAAGGATCCTTTTTTATACTCTATCTTCTTGGTATTTTCATTATCAATCAAATTTTGCCTGGTAGTTAAAAAGATATCTAAAATACCCTGATTTTTCGGTGATACTTTAATATCTTCATCTATCCGGGAATAAATAACAAGGGCAAGTCTTGGGTTCTGTTTTTGTATTAATCCATAAAACCCATGTTCATGATAATTGTATATCATCCATAGATTCAAGATAAAGAATAAAGAAAAACAGTAAACTAAAATACTGAATATAAATTCTTTTACTTTACTCAATTTGAAAGCATGAAAATAAATTACAGCCAAACTAATAATTATGAAAAAAGGAAGACCCATGGTATTAAAACGAGTTAATACCATCAATCCACTTAATATTCCTAAGATAACGATCAGACTAATGGAGATATTTCTTGAAAATAGTATCAAAGTATATGTAATACTAACAAAAATGAATAGTGCCAGGGTTTCGGATAAAATATTATATCCGTAAAAAAATAGTTGAGAAATTCAATAGATAGTCGATCCTTAAAAAATCAGGTTTGATAATAATTTATACGAATCTGATATTTCCAGATCAGTTTTTCGATAAGTTCATTAAGGCTACAGAGAATAGATTCACGGATTCTCCGCAACATCTTCATCATATTAAATACTGCTCCGGCCAGAAGTGTGTTAATCATATCACCTTCAACACCTTTAAGATAATTTATCAGCATACGGTGATCTAGTTTTATATGTCCGATGACTGGTTCAATTAATGCTCTTCTACGGAACCAAACTCTTTCTTTTCTTTTTTGGTAAGCGGTCTTGCCTTTTCCTGAGCCTGGTATTTTAATGTTGAATCCCAGAATACTTTTATGTTCTTTACAACCTCTGTCAACCAATGCTGTTTCAGGTAACCGTTTGATAAGATCTTCAACCTGTGCAAGCTAAGGTTCAAAAGCATGTCCATCGTAAATGTTCTCGTCAAAGGCCATGGCACCAACAACTATACCGCTTTTTTCGATATGGCAAAGCAGCTTTTATTGCCGAATTCGTACTTCTTATGTTCTTTGCCTTTTGAGATACATTTTACTTCCGGTGCATGAAAACTGTATGACCTATTCTTGTCCTCCCTTTTCTGTCCAAGAACTAGAAGGTACAACCATAACTGTTCATCATAGCAGCTTAACCTATCAACTTCATCAAGATTGCGTTCAACATCTCTTACCAGCCTCCCCGGCAATGGTTTTAAGCTTACGCGCCGCTGCATTGGCCTTTTTCTCTCGTTTCGGATGTTCTCGGAACCGCTGGTCGATCATAAGTTGCTTTACTATCCTTGTATAACGTTGTCTTAGCTTTATATTCTCTTTTTCAGCTATTTTCAGGCATCCTTCTATTATCTTTTTATGAAGCTTGGAGTCGGTCGAGAAGGTTATGTTTTTCTCCTGTACAGTAGTGCCGAAAAGTACTTTTTTTTCATCCACCTCTTTGGAATCGAACAGGCTTATGCTGAGCTTTAATATCTTCTGTGCTCCCTCTTCACCGATGCGTTTACGGAAGTGAACAAAATCACTCGGATCATATGGATTATCGTATTGAAAATAGGTCTCTCCATCACGGGTAAACCGGGACCAATATGGATTTTCAATCCATCTGGCAACGAATGTCTCATCACCAAGATTATACGTTTGTTTGAGCAGCATACTTCCAACCATCTTTCTTATCGGCACTGCTGGTCTTCCCAGCTCCGGATAATAAACCTAGAACTCTTTCTCTACTTTATCCCAGTATGTTTTCTGTGCCAGAAGTACCAGTTCATGATTCATATTTATAACATTCACCAGCGGAACAGAGAAAACATTCAATTGAGGATTCATCGGAATTTTTCCTTTCATTTTGCAAGGTTTTTATCGAATTTACTAATTACCTTGCAGATTAGCAAACTATTTTATCGACATTAAATTTTAATAATCAACACGTTAACCACTTTTTAACGATCGACTAGATAAAGAGTTTATAGAAAATGAAGAAACCAGAAGCTCTGATAATTTTTGACATTTTAGATTTTAGAATCCTCACCTATATTTCGGCTTTTCTGAGCTTCCAGAATTTTGGTTTGCGGTCCGGAACAAAAATTGCACCATTGAAGTAATTATCAGACATTAACCATTTAGATTCAAGGTATTCAGCGTTGACTGTGCTATATCCGCCTCGTTCCTGTTCCATATATCTGCCAAAAGAATTTAATCGTCTTTTTTCTCTTTTTCTTCTATTTTTATTACCGATCGTTGATGTGTTAAAATTAACCACCTTAATATTTGCTAAAGCAAGTCTTGCGGCATAATCATCATCTTCTCCGCCAATCTCCAAAAGACTTTCATCGAAGTATCCTATTTGTTCAATTAGATCTTTAGAGATAAGAAAATGGCTCCAGGATGAGTTGATCGTTGCTATATTGTTTTCTAATATGCCTGAATGCAGAATAAACTCATGTAAAGCGGCTTTTACTTTCAGATCATCATTGAGAATAAGCAAGTTTGAGAAATTTGATTGCTTTATGATTGTGTTCCAAAGATGACTCAATCCCCTTGGCTCATTAAAAGTAATTAATTTGACGTTATTAAAAATCTTACAATATGTGTTTATTTTAGACAGGTAATATGATTGTTCCTTTTGTTTAATATGCCCGTTTGCAGTTACAATAATCTGACATTCAGGAAATAAAATCGACATTTTTGACAATAGCGGCTTTAGACAGGTTTCAAACCTGTCCATAAATGTTGTTATGCCAATTGTGATCCTGTTTTTATCTGTAACATTTAATCTTTTGAAATAGGCTTTTCGAAAAATCCAGGCAATATCTTCAAATAACCAATTCGTTCTGATCCTAATTTTTTTAAATATTTTGTCCATGATTATTTGAGAAACAAAAATAGAAACTTAGTATATCAATACATATTTTTATTATTAAGCCTATCTCATAAATTACAGCCCAGGCCTATCCGTAAGCTTGTCTTCATAGTTTAATTAAAACCTTAGCAGGTACACCACCCATGAAAGTATCTGGTTCTACATTTTTATTAACCAAAGAATTTGCCCCTATTCTCGCATTTTCACCGATAGTAATTCCAGGAGACACGATTACCCCTGAATAACATATCGAATTTTCCTTAAGAACAACACATCCAATATTTTCAGGACACGGAGGGATCAAAGAATTTGTCTGGTGTGTCCAGATCTGACAATATCCTCCCACTCCTGAGTATTTTTCAAAAATGACCTTGTCGGTTAAGTCAATTAATGATTTATGACCAATAAATGAACCTCTTTTCATTATCAGATTACTGAAAGGATTGTTTTTCTGTGGTCTATGCAATATTATACCCGTTTCAATCCTGCAATCCTCTTCAATTTCAGCACCATACTTACGTAAATACTTTATGATAAATATATAAGGCATTCTTTCAATTACTCTGGCAAGTCCATAGGGTCCATGTAACCAAAGCTGAAAATTGCATTTAACTGTCCAGAAAATGTCATCAATCACCAAGAATAGTTTTTTCATTAGCCTGATCTACGCATTAAAGACTTTTTTTACAGCTGTTACAACTTTAGATCTCTCATCATCAGTAAGTGATGGATAAATAGGTAAACGGATCAGCCTGTTATAGAATTCGACCGACCCTGGCATATCTTTGTCGTATGCAAGTCCTGAATAATATTTATTCCGGTGCAATGGAGTATAATGAACATTACACATAATACCCTCTGCTCTCAGTGCATCCATTATCCAATACTTTGTACCCACTGGGACAAGAATGCCGAATATATGCCAGTTGTGCTTTGAATTTCCAGGGATACTAAGAAAATTCAAACTTCCAATATTTTCAAGTTCATTTAGATAATATTCAGCTATTTCTTTGCGCTTTTTGTTCATCCAATCAATCTTTTGAATCTGTGTAACTCCAAGAGCACCAAGAATATTTGATTGAACATATGAATTGCCGATGTCAACATACTCGTAATATCCTCTGGTCTTGTTGTCCGTTAAAAAGGAGTATTTATTTGTGCCCTTTTCACGCAATATCTTTACTCTTTCCGCAATTTCGTTATTATCAGTTACTATTGCCCCACCCTCCCCAGTGGTCAAATTTTTCGTGCCATGAAAACTGAAAGTCGAAACCTCTGCCAGAGTACCCGTTTTCTTTCCTTTATAGGTTGATCCAATGGATTGTGCAGTGTCATGAACCACATAAAGATTATATTTTGAAGCAATTTCATTTATTGCATCCATATCTGCAGGAATACCAGCATAGTCAACCGGAGCAATTGCAACAGTTTTGTTTGTGATAAGGTCTTTAATCTTTGACACGTCGATACTTCCATTATCAGGATATACATCTGCCAAAACAATCTTAAGATTGTTATAAAGTGCACCGAGGGCGGTTGAAGTATAGGTAAAATTCGGTACGATTACTTCAGATCCAGATTTAAAGTTCTTTACCCTGAATACCAGGTCCAGCCCTGTTGTCGCAGAGTTAACAAATAGTGCATGTTTTGCACCAAGATAGTATGCTAATTTATTTTCAAAATTCCTGCATTCCGGACCATCACCCGATATGAAAGTTGAACGTATTGCCCTGTCAACAGCTGCAAAATCATCCTCATCAAGATATGGCTTGTGGATAAGAACAGGTTCCGCAGTTACAGGCTTCCCACCATTAATTGCCAGATCAGGATTATCGCGGTTTATCATAGAAATCTCAGATTGTCCTGTAGTGTGAATAATACTCATAAAAGCCGTAAATCCGGATCAGTTCATCAATGCCATCCTCAACAGTTCTTGAAGGGATGTACCCAAGTTTTTCCAGCTTGTCAAAATTGACAATAAAGTGCCTTAAGTCTTTGTCTTTTAACCCGGAGTTCACAACCGAAAAATCGACTTTTTCTCTGATCTTGCCGGCTATTTCTTCCTTTGAAAGATTTAAGTTGTTGCCACCTGCATTATATATATTGCCCTTCATAATGTCAAAATTATTCATCGCAAAAAGATAGCACTCAGCCGCATCTTCTACATGAATAAATGTTCTCTTTGCGAAACTGTCAAAGAGCACTATTACTTTCTCCTTTACAGCCTTATAAACAAAATCGTTTATCATCAGATCCATCCTCAAGCGGGTGCTGAAACCAAAGACGGTAGCAAATCTTAACGAAATTACGTTTGATTTATCATGTAGGATTTTTTCTGCCTCAAGTTTGGTCTGGGCATAGGTACTGACCGGATCCACAGGGGTTTCTTCATTGCAAGGCAGGCCTGATTTACCATATAATGATGTTGTTGAAGCATTTATCAGCATCTGCCCGGGCGAAAGATCTCTACCTATCAATCGTGTTGCCTCCACATTAATGAGTTGTGCCGAGTGGGGATTAGATGCACAGGCAGGAAACCCGCTGATTCCTGCCAGATGAAAAATAACATCATACTTTTCTAAACCGGGAATACCGTTACGGATATCATGCTTGATAATATACAGGTTTTTCCTGGTTGCCAAATGCATTATGGGTTCATAACCATACATGAAATTATCCAGTACAGTTACATTGTATCCTTGATCCAGCAATTTGGTTGTCAAAATAATTCCTTTATATCCTGCTCCGCCTGTTACTAAAATCTTCATAAAGAAGTTTATTGATGTTTTAATAAAATAGAAAAGTATGTGCTAATTGTATCAGTTATCGTCCAGATAAATAAATGTTTAATTTATTCTAATTGTTGAATATAGTTTAACTCTGCTATCAATAGTCGAAGTACCAACAAGCTGTAAATCACTAAAAATATCAAAGGGAACTACATTCTGATCCCAAGCTGAAAGATAATTTTTCTGTTCGCCACAAAATAGTATATAATCAATTTCATAAGTATCTATTACGTTATATTTATTTTCTGAAGTTAAGTTTCCAGGTGCCCAGACAACCCCAGTACTCGCATAAACACTATAACCGATAATGTTAGTTAAAATATTTTTATCATCAGATAATCTTTCTTTTTCAATAAGCTCATCGGCAGCCTTAAATATTAAAGCTCTATCCAATGACTTCTTTTTAACATCATAAGTAAATTTTACAGTATCAATGACTTGTGAAAAGACAATAGATAATAATAAAATATAAAGTATTAATCTGCCAATTTTCCTACTTATACCGGAAAAATATCTCTCGAATTCAATTAAGGATACGGGTATAAGAAAAACAACTATTGGTAAAAAATATCTATAATCGATGTATGTCTTAGATTTAAAAATTGCTAAAGAAAAATATAATGCGATAGTAATAAAAATCATAAATATATTTATCTGTATATCAACCCTGTACTTAAAATGCAGAATTGATATAATAACGAAAGGGAATAAAAATGCCAAGCCATAAAATCCATTAAGTAGGCTCAACAGACTTTGAATTATAAGAGAAAGTTTGAAAATTAAAGTAAAAAATGATGGTATAGCAATTATTTTTTTGCTAATAGTACTAAAAGGGAATGAACCAAAATTACTTATAACTCTTCCATCCATAAGAATATCCCTCAGAATAAACCAGGATCCTGCTCCAATTAAAACCACTAAAGAAATTAATGCAAACTGACGATACTTTTTAAGATACATAAAATGAATAATGAAAGCACCCACTAAAGGTATTACAGAATACTTGGATAAAAATAATAAAGTCAAAGTGATGGAATATAACAAAACATGCAGCCAATGTTGTTTTTCCTTACTAACAATCCATGAATGATAAATAAAGGCAAAGACATATAAAAATAAACTAAACGTTTCCATATGAGCGCCATAAGACAACTCTAAAATCATAAAATTTGTACCGACAATAATTACAGTACCAATTTGTACTAACCTGCTATCTGGATATTTTACAAGAAGATACCGGTATAGTATAAGTAAGGTTATAATAAACAAAAATAAATTTAACAGATTGATAGCCAGCATAAAATTTTCTATTCCTACTAACCTATAAAGAACACTTATCAGATAAATGTATAATGGCGCTACTTTTAATTCTTGTGTTTGGGTTCCAAATTTTCTAATGTAATCGTTTAGTTCTTCGATATCAGTTATATGGCGACATATTGAACAGGTAAAACCCTTGCCTTCAGCCAGGTTTATTGCTTTCTCCATATATATTGCAGCGTCATGGCCTGTCATATAACTATTCCAGAAAAATAAAGCTGGTACACGTATAGCAATTAATCCAAATAAAATACATATAAAAAAATATTTATTTTTCATTCAATTCTATCAATAAAATTTATTCGTTAAAAAATATCCAAAGTAGCAGAAACTTATTGACCTAAGATAATATTCTTGTAAAAAAATTAAGCTACCAATTTGTAATAGTTATAGGTTACTTCCTCCTATCCCAATTAAGAATTACAGCAAGAATAAATATAAACGTTTCTCCAATCAAGAACCATAATCGACTTGTTACAGATATAGTTGTAGCATCTTTTTGAAACAAACCGCTGGCAACTAATAAAGCAAAAAGGAGGCCTTCTCTTACTCCTAACCCACCCGGAGCAAAAAAGGTTAATATTCCGAATGAAGCGGCTAAAGGAAAAGTAAAAGCCATAACAAAATTGAAACTATCATCAATTATACCTATCGAAAAATAATAGAATCCCAATAAATATAAAACCCAAGAAATTGCAAAATAAGGAGATGCTTTTACAAATTGTTTCAGGGAAATATCTTCAATTATTATTTTATTCAGAATCCTAATAGGGACCGCTTTGGGCAAAATGATTTTCTGAAAAATTGGAGTAATAAAAAGCAGAAGAAGCATTACAAATGAAAATGATAATATTATCATCCAAATGGGAATGTCGATATCTATCATAATTCCTGAAATACCTATAACTAAACCAGCCCAAATACTAATTAATTGAGCAAAGAATGAAATTGATGATATTTTACCCAAGGGATAACCATATTTTTCTGATATATATGAAGAACGGCCCAAAATCATCCAAAATTTACCAGGAATATACTTCCCAAATACAGAAATTCCCATGCTTATCAATGAATCTTTATAAGTTACCTTATAGTTATTTAGAGCCAATATTCTTTGCCACGCAAAAGCATTTCCTAACATTCCACATATTACGAGAATAATTGCTACAATTAAGAAGAAGTAAGAAGAAACATTAGGTAAATCAAAGTAATTTTTTTTTGCAAGAAAAATTATTAAGAAACTTAGCGAAACATATATAAATATATTATTTATTATTCGCAGATGTTTTCTATTCATTATATCCTTAATAATTATCTAAAGTCCCGAAATTTATCAGATGAAATTTCTTCTCTAACACCTGCGATTGATTTAATCTTTAATATTCTAACACCAAACCAGTTTAAATACTTTCTTACAAAGGGTACAATTTCATAAGAGTATTTTCTATAGAACAAAGCCCAGTACTTACCTTCACGTTGAATTCTATTTTTTTGTGTGTAATTCTTGTAGAATTTTCTTAAAAAATTAGTTCTTAGAGGCTTTGATTCATTTTTGTTAGGCCCATTAAATTCAGGAGCATATTTTCCTTGTTGTTTAAGAAAACCAGCATAAGCATAACTGAAATCGCCATATACAACACGATGGGTTTGAGATTCAACAACATCTTTTATGTCAGCTGGCAGCACACTAATTATTCTCTTTTTCCCCATCTTTAATAAGTCGTCTGTGACTGACTTATTTCTTGATATCAATAGACTTATTCCCGTTGTAGTAAAAACAGTACTGGGCAACCATGCATCTCCAACAACTAAATCCGCCAAAAAATTTCCATGATTAACACAAAAATTGCATCGATTAAGATTAAAACTTCGATCAAAAGCACACATATAATGCAAATCCAGCCTTCTATTCACTTTTAATTGCTCTCCATTTTTCTGGAAAAGTTTAAGTTTTCCTATTGGTCCGTCTCCACGATATGCAACATCGACCAGATCATTGAATTCGATTTTCTTATATTTTGAAATCGCTCTCAGAGAATGGTGATTATAAGTCCATCCGCAAATTAAACCGATGATGCGATGTAATCGATCTAAAAGATGAGGATCATGTTCTTTAACAAATTTTAAAATCCCATCCAATTGACACGGATTGGCAACAAGGATGGATTTTCCGTTCATTCTCAATAATTTTATCGCATCAGAAAAGTCGATATTATGATATATTGATCCAGGCAATTTCTCAATTTCATTACAATTGATATTTTGAGGAGCATACATTAAACCTTTATCTTGCCTTAAAGCCACAATTGAAATATCAGGTACTTCATTGACATAATATTTCAGAACCTCTTTAATAATACCTCCCGAACTTGAATTTCGGTTAATGTTTTCATTTTTACTTTGAGCTAAATAAATGCTATCAACTTCACCCAGGTCAGTATTAGGCTTTTTACCAAATTTAAATTCTGAAAGATCAAAATAGTCAATTTTATAAGAGGGGCATACTGCAAGACAAGGAGCAACTTTTAACGTAGAACAGTTTTTTAGGCATTTATCATTATCAATTATACCAGGTTCGTGGAGTCCTTTAAAATCATTAAAACGAACTTCCAAATTCCCTGCAGGGCACGAATAAATGCAGGCACCGCATGCTATGCATAAATCATTTTCATTAATTAAATTAATGTCAATCACAATAAGTATCTGTTATATTATTAAAGGAATCTGTTCAAAATTTACTCCAGAAAGTTTACTAACCGTATTTAAATTTTTCTCTATAGCCTTTAATATCAAAGCCTTTTTATCAAATGAGTATTTAAATTTTTCTATTATCTCCTTTTGGGTTGTTTTATTAATTATCGCGTGTTCATTTGAAATATCGAAAGATTGCAAAACCTCTTGGTATTTGTGGCTCCATCCCAAGACCAAAACAGGTTTTTTTAAACTCAATGCATTAACCATAGCATGAAATCTGGACACCAACAAAAAATCGCAATGTGATATAATTGCTCTTATACCATTGAGATTCATAATTTGATCAAAAAAGATAAATTTAACATTGTTTCGTTGTTTAAGAAGTCTAATGATTTTTATATCATTATTCCTTAGCTTATTACCTGATGTTTTTATAGCATGAGGAATAATTATTGCACTCCCTTTTAATTCATCATTAATGAGCTTGATAATACTTTCAATAGTTGCCAGGTAATCAAAATTTAAACTTTGACTTTTTTCATAAACAACGGAACTAACAGAAATACCGATAATTGGCTTGTTAAGTTGATCAATCTCTTTTGTCTCATTCAAATCAATTATTTGATCATCAAAATAGAACCCTATGTCTGTTGCCAATGAAATGTTGTTTAAACCTAAACTCAAAAGGTTATTATAAGTTACTCGTCCTCTTGCATATACTTTCTTACATTTCTTAAGGGTATTTATAGCCAAAAATCTATTTAAAGGGCTATCAAAAGGACCACTTGCTTGCGCTGCTTTAATTACAGGTATGTTTAACCAAAATGCAGGTCTGTTTACCAGAAAATCATATATTAAAAACAATGGCTTTCGATTCTTAATAAAGCAAATCCCCGAGACATCATAAAAGAGGCTGGCATTTATACAGCTTTGCACTAAGCTATTACTTGATTTTACCCTCAATAATTTAAATAATAACACTAACGGAAGAGCTAGAATAACATATTTAAATGGATTAAATTCAATAAGATTCACATTTTCATCATCGCAATATTTTACATTTTTAGCATGGTTCTCCACCCAGACATCAAAACAAACGGTACTTTTAGCATGCTCTTTTATACCCCTAATTGCAGATTTTAACATTAAGGTTGCTCCAAGGTTACCATAGTACGAACCTCCTATTATTACAACTCTTTTTTCAATAGTATTCATTACATTTTCTTTAAACCTCAATTTTAATTCATTATAGAAGCATCTCATTTAACTTTTCTTCTTCAGAAAATATAGCAACTCTTCCTGATTCTTTCTCATTCTGGAAAACATATCTAGAATGAATCCTATTAGTAATAAAAGTAAGGAAACCATAGTAAAAAAACCTGCTGTAAATCCAGCCCACTTATGTGGAGTAAATGCCCCTGATTTAATATAATGAATGCCTAAAAACAACCCAAAGCCCAATCCAATAAGAAATGAAAACAATGCAAAGTAACCAAATAATCTAAAGGGTTTATAATCACGATAGGTACGAACAATAATTTTCACTGCCTGGAATGCATAATAAAATAAATTCGAAGCAATTTTTGATTTGCCATGTTCTCTCCGACCTCTAACATGAACTGGAATTTCGCGTATACTAAGGTTCTTAAATGCCAAATCAATAAAAGTTTCTTGTGTATAAGTAAAATCCCCAAAAAGATTCAGACGTAGCAGAGTCTCTCTACTATAGGCTCGAAAACCACATGAAACATCATAAAATTTCTGCCTGGTTAGTCGACTAATAAATCGTGACATAAATTGATTACCCCAAAACTTTATTTTAGACATCTCTGGATAAAAGTTTTTATCAATGAAACGCGAAGCAGTAACAAATTCAGCATCTCCTTGAATAATTGGATTAACCAGTTTTTCAATATCAAGTGGATTAAATTGGCCATCAGCATCAATATTTACCATTATATCCATGTTCGTTTTCAGTACAGCTTTAACGCCAGTATCGAATGCAGCACCAACACCTTTATTGGTCTTATGGGAAACAACCTGAGCTCCCATATTTTTTGCGATATCAGCAGTATTATCAGTTGAGCCGTCATCCACAACAATAATTCTGTCTACAAAATCCGGCATCGCTTCAACTACTACCCCAATATTTTTCTCCTCATTGAATGCAGGAACAACTACAGCAATAGTATTATTATTGAGCATTTGAGAAATTTTTCTAGATAAATTTTATCAGAATGTAAAACGAAAAAATCTTAAAAATCTATCTGGCTTTTCTGTCTGGTTAACCAGAAATGAATATGTAAATTACCAGAAGGTTAAAAAAATAGATGAAGGACTATTCTTCATTGTAATAACCCTCTGCCTTTTCAGAGTCCCCATACCTGCCATAATATCCATGTCCGTAGTAGTTATACCCATATGAATAGCCGTAGCCACCAGAATAACCATACCTCAAACCATAGCCATAATAACCAGTTGTACTAATGTCGTTTATAACAATCCCAAGACTTTTTATATTCTCATTACGGTGCAATTCTTCAATAAGTCCAAGAGTGTTTTTAGTAGTATAGCGCTGTCGAACGATGAAAAGATAAAAATCTGTTAAAGGTGAAACGAGAAGTGCATCAGTTACAATTGCAACAGGAGGTGTATCAATGATTATGTAATCAAATTTCTTTTTTGCCTCGTTAATAAAATCATTCATCGCCGGGGAGTCTATTAACTCTGCCGGATTTGGAGGGACCGGACCCGATGGTGTATACCAGAGGTTTTCAATTCCGGTTTCAAAAATGATGCTTTCAAATTTTTCCTGTCCGATCAAAAAATTACTTATGCCATTGTCTTTGTCGATCCCGAATATCCTATGGATTCGCGGCTTTCTCAGATCCAGTCCGATCAGGAGAACCTTGTTGCCATTCGATGCTATTATTGCTGCAAGATTAATAGCGATGAATGTTTTTCCTTCGGAACTAATCGTAGAACTAACAGATATAACAGGATTTTTTGTGTCCTTTATAAAGTACTTCAGGTTTGTGCGAACCGAACGGAATGATTCGGCAAGAGTTGATCCGGGCTTTTCAACAACAGGAATCTCGGTCTGAAGGCTGTTATGACTGATAAATCCCAGGATAGGAGCTTTCGTGCCTTTTTCGATGTCCTTCTTATCTATAACCTTATTGTTCAAATAATCAATTACAAATATCAGCATTGCCGGTATCAATAATCCTAAAATCATTGCCATGGAATAATTCTGCCTAGGCTTTGGACGAATGCGTGAAGAGTTGAACGTCTGGGCATAATCTATGATCCTGTTATCGGAAACCGTAGATGCCCTTGCAATACCCGCTTCAGCTTTCTTTTCGAGTAAGTAGTTATAAACTGTATTATTAAGGTCAAATTTCCTTTGAATATTTATAAGTCTTCTTTCCGTACCGGGAAGCCTGTTAAGTTCTGCTTCCACCATTGAGATTCGGTGATCTGCCTCTTTTATAGCATTGTCAAGATTAATCATACTGCTGATTATGTTCTCAGCTATAAGAGCCTTTACATCCATTATGCTGTTGTCGAAAGCAGTTACTGCAGGAAGGTCTTCTGATATATTTAGCTTCAGCTTGCTTTTTTGCTGCTGCATTGTCGCAAGCTCAGTCACCATACGTTCCAACGGAGCATTCGTAACACCCATTGCACCGGGCGAGACTATATCGCCGGTCTCATTCCTGGAATTAACATACTCCTTTAGATATTCATAATATTTCTTCTGGAGTAAAAGCGAACTTCGTTCATTTTCATAGCTCTCAAGCCTATTTTGTATGTAATTACCTTCACGACTCAAATCAACGAGCTTATTGGAAAGCCTGAAATTCTCAAGGCTGTTTTCCACAATTTTCAATGAGTCGGAAATAGTCCCGATCTGCCCGTCAATGAACTCAATGGTCCTTTCTGCGGTCTGGTTCTTCACTTCCAGACCCTGCAGAATATATACCTCCATCAGTTTGTTCAGATAATCAACCTCCTGCCCAGGTACAAAACCACTTACAGACAAAGTAACTAGAGTAGCTTCTTCTTCTATCGGAGAAACGCTTAACTTGCCACGATATTGGTTTGCTAATCCCACAGGACTCACAAAATAGAAATAGTACCTATTAGATCCATCTGGATCATACGAAAATGATTCAGAAGCGGGGACAATCGAAAAATCAAATCCCATTTCATTGAACCTTTCTCCAAAATCAAGAGTCTTACTGAACTTAAGATCCCCATCAATTTCAAGCTGATAATTGTCCGAAGATAAAATCTTAACAGTAACCGGCAATCCAATCCTCTGGTTTTGAAGAGAATCATAGAGGACTCTGAATGGAGCATTATTATACATTCTGGATTCCGCAATTCCTCGCTTCCCCACACCAACATAGACAACATGAAAATCGGGCAGTTCCTGCATAACCCTGTAATTCAAACTAAAGGATCGAAGGATCCCTATTTCGTTCCTTAGATTCTGTTCGCTCCTGAAAGCATTGCTACCGGGGAAAATATTCGAAAGATCTGATGTACCTCCACCGAACTGATCATCCTTTATCAACATTGTAGCTGATACTGTATAGACCTCTTCCGACCAGCGGTTAATTCCATATGCGATACTTATAGAGATGAAGAGGGCGATGGCGAACCAGTACCAGTTACTCAGGAACAGGGAGATGTATCTTTTAAAGTCGATACTCTCATCTTCGAAAGGGGGGTAGTATGGCTGCTGGGATTGGGGTTGGGGGTTATTCATGGTTGATTTGTTTCAGGGATCTGTATTCGGTATTCGGTATTCGGTGTTCGGTGTCTTTTGAAACAGTATTCGGTATTCGGTATTCAGTATTCGGTAATCAGTATTCGGTGTTCGGTATTCGGTATTCGGTTTGTTATAATTGACCGATTACTGAATACCGATTACTGAATACCATTTTTTCGTGGGTCAGAATTCATCCATAAGCAGAAAGTCAGCAATATGTTTGTGCTGAATTCCCTCTATGTTATCATGCCATAAATCATCCATCGTAACCACATACTTCGGGTGATGATCACGGATCTGAAGAAGCGGATAAAATTCACGGTCGATAGTCGATTGGGATTCCATCCTGAAAGAGACCTGGATATAGATCCTCTTATCTTCCTTTTCTGCTATGAAATCAATCTCTTTTACATCAGAGCTCCCGGTAAATACTTTATATCCCCGGCGCTTAAGCTCCAGCAGGACTATGTTTTCCAACAGGCCTGAAATGATCCTGTCGCGATAACCCATAACCGAATAAATAATTGATATATCGCTTACAAAATACTTTTCAAGCGTCTTGAGGATCTCTTTCCCCTTTATATCATATCTCGGGATTCTGTAAATGATATATGCTCCTTCAAGTGCATTGAGATAATTATAAATAGTATTCAGATCTATTCGCCTCTGCTGACTTTTGAAATAATCAGCAACGTTCTTTGCTGAGAACTTATTGCCGACATTATCAAACACATACCTGACCACCCGCTCCAGCAGCTCCACATCCCTTATTCTAATCCTCTGCACAACATCCCTCAGGATTATCGAGGAATAAATATCAAATACTATACGATCGGCTGTTTCATTAGTATATTCTGCAATATGCAACACGGGAAATCCGCCTCTCCTTAAAAAGGTCCTGAACTCTTCCCCTTTGTTAACGGCTTCCTTTCCAGTACGTACTTTTCTGAAATAAAGATACTCTGAGAAAGAAAGTGTATGAATACTGATCTCAACATACCGGCCTGCAAGATATGTAGCAAGTTCAGATGATAACATCCTTGAATTGGAGCCGGTAATATAAATGTCGGTATTGAAATCCGTAAAAAATGAGTTTACAGACTTTTCCCATGAACTAACCTCCTGAACCTCATCGAGCAGAATATAATAACGCTCCCTGTCAATGATCTTTTTACTGACAAATTTGTAAAGGATCTCTGCACTTTCAATATCAGAAAGTTCGAGACTCTCAAAATTCAGGTGTATGATGTGTTTTTCCTCAACCCCTCTCCGAAGCAACTCATCCTTAAGTAAAAGAAGGATAGCAGATTTTCCACTCCTTCTCATACCCGTTATGATCTTTATTAATGGTTTGTCAATAAGATCCCTCAACTGATCCAGATATAATTTTCTTTCAATCATTCTGCATTTTCTTCGGGTTATAACCACAAATATATAAGTTTATTTCGGTGTTTTTGTGGTTACGGACATATTCTTGATAAGGTTTGGTGTTCGGTGTTTTCCGGTATTCGGTATTCGGTATTCGGTGTTCGGTGTCTTTTGAAACAGTATTCGGTATTCGGTATTCAGTATTCGGTTAGGGTTTACAAAATGTCGAAGCTTTATCAATCATTTTCTGGAGCATCTTTCCAACAGATTCACACTTTTGTAGTAAAGCATTGCTTATTGAAGACCCGATATATTTACTTTCTTCTGACACTTCAATCCAATGCTGTGTCTCAAGTTGTTCAGCATCCGCGTCGGTGAGCTTCGAAATAAAATACATTTCATATCTTCTCTTACCCCACGCTTCGGCTATCTGAGCTCCGACTGAACGAGAAGATCTCCTTATCTGATCAGTTAATGAATATGTTTCTTCCTTTGGAAAAGTTTTAGTAATAATAAAAATCTCCTTTGATATTTCCCTTGCCAGCTTATAAACCTCCAGATTACGAAAACTTTTTACATATTCCATTCTCTTTGCTATTGAGTTCAGTATTCGGTATTCAGTATTCGGTGTTCGGTATTTATTGACAACGCTTGAATTTTAAAAATGCATATTATATCAACGCAAAGCATGTTATTGATTGCCAACTTTCGGTCATACATTACCGAATACCGATTACCGAATACCGATCACCGATTACCGAATACTGATCACTCATTTCCAAAGTAATTTATCAAAAGCAGAGTGGTTGAGAGTATAGAAGTTGCAGTAGCCAGAATCGCCGAGAAGGTTGGGAAGTTGAGGTTAAAGATCTTCTTATCCTG
>CAYVBH010000004.1:0-42520 GCA_964449015.1 uncultured Bacteroidales bacterium | reverse complement strand
AACGGTCTGCTGGCTTTGAACGACCTGGTTAAGATCATCAACAAATCAACTGTAAAGACTGCCTCTGCCATGCAGACCGGTTTATCGCAGGCAAATAATGCAACAACTGTAGCTGCTACAGGTGCTGCAACCGAAGCACAAAGCGGAAATGAACCGGGAACTCCTGCCTTGCTGCAACAATTAGCTGGAGACACCACTGCTTCCGCGGGAGACAGTCTGGCCGCCCCGGACGCATTTGGCCAGGATTATCCGCTGTTTTTGGTGCTAAGACCTTATGTTACCGAAAATGGCGAACTGATTCCCGGATCGGTATTCGGACAGGTACACTATAAAGATACAGCAAAGGTTAACCAGTATCTCAGGCTGGGCATGCAACGCAATGTTTTCCCGCGTAATTTCAAGTATTTCTGGTCGGCCTCACCCATTGAAAACTATACAACCAAAAAACCCACCGATTTTTATTACATACACGCCATCAGGGTAACCAGTCGCGACGGCAGGGCACCTCTTACCGGTGACGTAGTCACACGTGCCGTTAATTCATACGACCAGAACACAGCAGAGGCTTATGTTTCCATGGAAATGAATTCCCAGGGAACGCAGGTTTGGGCACGACTTACCCGTGAAAATGTTGGAAAGGTTGTTGCCGTGGTAATGGATGATTATGTATACTCCTTCCCCCGGGTTAATGAAGAAATTCCTACTGGCAGTTCACAGATCACCGGGGTTAACGCCAAGGAGGCCGAAGACCTGGCAAACCTGCTGAAATCAGGTACCATGCCTGCTCCCTGTAAAATCATACAGGAAGAAGTTATAGGACCCTCGCTGGGTAAGGAATCCATCAAATCAGGTTTGAGTTCGCTGTTGATCTCTTTCATCCTGATCTTTAGCTTCATGATCTTCTATTACACACGCCGTGCCGGTTTGGTTGCTGACATTGCCTTGTTCCTGAACATGTTCTTCCTGATCGGTGTGCTGGCATCCATGGGTCTTGCCCTTACACTCCCCGGTATTGCCGGTATTGTGCTTACCATTGGTATGTCGGTTGATGCCAACGTGCTTATCTATGAGCGTATCCGTGAAGAACTTATGGCTGGTAAGGGCGTCCGAATAGCTATTGCCGATGGTTACAAAAATGCACTTTCTGCTATTATTGACGGCAACCTCACCACGCTGATTACCGGTATCATTCTTTTCGTGCTGGGTACCGGCCCGGTTAAAGGTTTTGCCACCACACTGGTTATTGGTATCATCACTTCAATGTTTGCAGCCATCTTTATCAGCCGGCTTATTTTTGAATTGATGCTTGACCGTTCTGTCAAACTTACATTCAGCACCAGATTGTCGGAAGGCGCATTCAAGAAGATCAATATCGACTACATCAAACACCGGAAGAAATTTTATATTATTTCGGGTATTATGGTTGTTATTGGCCTTGTTTCTTTGTTTACGCGCGGACTCGACGAGGGTGTTGACTTTTCCGGCGGCCGCAACTTCATTGTTCAATTCGATAAGCCGGTAAGCAACGTTGAAGTTGCCGACATGGTTGAGAAAGAACTGGGAATGAGACCTACAGTTATTACCTATGGTTCGGATGACAAGGTCAGAATTACCACCAAATATGGAGTGGATTCCGAAGATCCTGAAGTAGATTCAAAAATTGAACAACTCATATACAACGGGGTTAAACCCATACTTGGAAGTGACGTTTCGTTCAACCAGTTTAAAGATGTAAATGTACAGGGATTGCAACGCGTTGGTCCTACGATTGCGGCTGATATCAAGCGCAATTCATTTATTGCCTTATTTATCGCGTTGTTCTTCATGTTCCTTTATATCGGGATCAGGTTCCGTAACTGGAGCTTCGGTTTGGGGGCAATGGCCTCCCTGGCGCACGATGCTTTCTTTGTGATCGCCTTGTTCTCACTCTTCTATGGTATCCTGCCATTTTCATTGGAAATGGACCAAACCTTTATTGCGGCCATACTCACCATTGTAGGTTATTCAGTGAACGATACCGTGGTGATCTTCGACCGTATCAGGGAATATAAGGCACTACATCCAAAGATGGACTATGCCACATTGATGAATAAAGCCATCAACGACACCTTCTCACGAACCATTATTACCTCACTCACCGTGTTGATTACCGTGGCCATCATTTTCTTATACACGGGCGAAAGCGTAAGGGGATTTGCCTTTGCACTGCTGGTGGGTTTGTTCTCGGGTGTTTACTCAACCATCTTTATTGCCACCTCCCTGGTATACGATACCCGGAAGAATAAGGAAATTAAGAAGTAAGATTTCAAATTTGACTCAAAAAAACCCCGCAACAGCGGGGTTTTTTTGTTAATGCATTAATGTACCTTCTTTGAATAAAAATTGACAGGACGTTTCCTATATTTGCATTATAATATATGGTAATGGGATATATAATTCTGGCCCTTGGCGGAGGGGAAATATTGCTTGCCTTGTTGGCGTTCCTGTTGTTGTTTGGCTCCAACAAAATTCCGGAACTGGCAAAAGGTCTGGGAAAGGGGCTTCGTGAATTCAGGAAAGCCACCGATGATATCAAACGGGAAATACACGACAGTACAAACGGACTGACAAAAGATATCAACGAAAGTATTGGCGGTATCAAAAAGAACCTATCAGATATTACCAGTGATATTACAAAAGACATCAACGAAAGCACCAGTAATATCAAAAAAGATGTCAACGAAATAAACAGTAATCTGAATTCCTGAATCATAACCTGCATTGCCCGAAAACATGGCCATTATTGAAGCTGTAAATATCACCAAATCATTTGGCTCGCTGCAGGTCTTAAAAGGTGTGAGCGTATATATTCAAAAGGGGGAAATAGTTACCATTGTGGGCGCCAGTGGGGCAGGTAAAACTACGTTCCTGCAAATAG
This sequence comes from uncultured Bacteroidales bacterium, assembly GCA_964449015.1. Classification (GTDB taxonomy): domain Bacteria; phylum Bacteroidota; class Bacteroidia; order Bacteroidales; family UBA10428; genus UBA5072. The sequence goes on along the minus strand of CAYVBH010000004.1, from coordinate 39,603 downwards.
CGGGAACACTTATGAAACCGGAGGGCGGAAACTTAACTATTAACGGTACCGACATCAGTAAACTACGCGACAAAGAGCTTGCCCGGTTCAGAAACCGGCATATCGGTTTTGTATTTCAGTTTCATCACCTGTTACCCGAATTTACTGCACTTGAAAATGTATGTATACCGGCTTTTATTGCAGGCGTTTCCAGGCCCGATGCCATCAGCAGGGCAAAAGAAATAATTGATTTTCTGGGTCTGAGCCACCGGCTGGAACATAAGCCCAATGAACTGTCGGGGGGTGAACAACAACGGGTGGCTGTTGCCAGGGCTTTGATCAACAACCCCGATGTGATACTTGCGGATGAGCCTTCAGGTAATCTTGATTCAAACAACAAGAAAGAATTGCACGAGCTTTTTTTCACCCTTCGCAGCAAGTACAACCAAACATTCGTAATAGTAACCCATGACAATGACCTGGCAGGCATGAGCGATCGTACCATTACCATGCATGACGGGCTTTTGGTTCAATAATCCATATGCCGAAAGATAGATTTGATAATTTGATAATTTGAAGATTTGAAAATTTGGCAACCGGGAGATTTGAAGGCCTTTCTTGATTTGAAGGTAGAGCAATACAACCGTCCGGAATTCATTGAAACCGATCCCGTACAAATACCTCATAGGTTTACCTTGCCTCAGGATATTGAAATATCGGGTTTTATTACCGCCACGCTGGCATGGGGGCAACGAAAAACCATTATCAGCAAATCAGCGGAATTAATGCGTCTGATGGACAATCACCCCTATGATTTTTTACTGCATGCAGGAATAAAAGATTACGCCCGGTTTGAAGGCTTCTGCCACCGAACGTTCAATGCCACTGATACCCTGTATTTTTTGCATGCGCTGAAACATATCTACTTGAAACACGGCGGATTGCGGAAGGTATTCGAAACCGGGTTCTTGCCCCCCCACAATGCTGCCCTTGCCATTATATGCTTCAGACAAGCCTTTTTTGAGCTGGATCATCCGGCAAGAACCCGAAAGCATGTGCCTGATGTAATAAAAGGTGCTGCTGCCAAACGGCTGAATATGTTCCTACGGTGGATGGTGCGACGTGACAAAGGGGGTGTTGATTTCGGATTGTGGAAAAACATCAGTCCCGCCTGGCTGAAAATACCGCTTGACGTGCATACAGCAAAAACAGCACGCAGTCTTGAATTGCTGAAAAGGAAGCAAAACGACTGGAAAGCAGTATGCGAACTCACAGAAACCCTCAGTGAGTTTGATCCGGGTGACCCCGTTAAATACGATTTTGCCCTTTTCGGATTGAGTGCCACCCCCGCGGGGTGGGGGAACCCCATCGGGGTAGTATAAAAAAACGTATATGACGAATCCTTATTTTGCATTCAAACAGTTTACGGTTTACCATGACCGGTGTGCCATGAAGGTGGGAACTGATGGCGTATTGCTGGGAGCCTGGGTGAACTTGTCAGGCGCTTCCAGAATATTGGATGTGGGAACCGGAACCGGCCTCATCGCGTTGATGATGGCCCAGCGAAGTGAGGCTGCTATTCACGGTGTTGAAATGGATGAGCATGCCTTCCTGCAGGCGGAGGAGAATGTGAAAAGGAGCCCGTGGGCGGACAGGATCACACTTTTTCACAATACCTTTCAGCAATTTGCACGTGAAAGCAATGAATCATATGACCTGGTTGTTTCAAACCCGCCTTATTTCCGGAATTCACTCAAACCACCTGCAAGGGGAAGGTCTGTGGCACGTCATGATGACCACCTCAGTTATGAGAGCCTGCTTTTTTATTCGTCGAAGATATTGTCTGCCGGTGGCCGGTTGGTTGTAATTTTACCTGATAACGGATTTTCAGACTTTGAACAAATTGCCCGGTTTCAAGACTTGCACCCGCATCAATTAACCCGCGTTCGACCACACCCCGGTAAAAACTATTCACGGTACCTTGCTGAGTTTTCGAGGGATGGTGAAAGCAACTGTATTTCCAACATGCTTACCATCAAAGATAAAGATAACGGCGACCACACCTGCGAATATATCGAATTGACCAAGGCGTATTATTTAAATAAATGAGTATTGGCCTTTGACTTATTTCTTCCTTGGCAACGCGGTTAATTGGCGTAAACTTAACTGAGGCAGGAAATATGCAACATACTTATGTACCCGAGGCGGGACTTGAACCCGCACAACCATTACTGGTCACAGGATTTTAAGTCCTGCGTGTCTACCAATTCCACCACTCGGGCAAAGATCACAAAAAAAGGGCAACGAATGGATTCGGCCCTTATTTTTGAGCGGAAAACGAGACTCGAACTCGCGACCCCGACCTTGGCAAGGTCGTGCTCTACCAACTGAGCTATTTCCGCAATAATTCTTTATCCAAGAACTATATCCACTTTGTGTTTGGCACCTCAAATGGTGGTGCAAAATTAAACTACTTTTTTATTTGTGCAAATAAATTGTGCTGCAATTTTACTTGTTCAGTTTTCGAAGTGCAGTATTGTTGTTTCAGAATTGAAGCTCAAGCACCTTGTAAATGGAAGTTTTGCGAATGTAGTTAATACACCAGATTTGTTTCACTGATAAAAGTATATGTCTCTCGAAAAGTCATAAACCCATAGGTATGAAATTACCATCAGCCACCAATAGCCAATAGCCAACGGCAAATAGCCTGCCCATCACTTCAGTCCAATCATCTTTTTGATCTCATTCAGCTTATTCAACGCCTCAATGGGCGTAAGGTTGTTGATGTCGACCTTCCGGATTTCATCGCGTATCTGCTTCAACACGGGATCGTCAAGCTGGAAGAAACTCAGCTGCATTCCCTCCCTTTTGTCAGCCAGGCCATCCACAGGCCTTGACAACTGATGGCCATCATGGGTGTTTTCAAGTTCGGCAAGCACTTCATTGGCCCTGCTTACCAGGCTTCTGGGCATGCCGGCCATGCGGGCCACATGAATACCAAAGCTGTGTTCGCTGCCGCCTCTTACCAGCTTTCTCAGAAAGATCACCCGGTCATCGAGTTCCCTGATGGAAATGTTGTAATTCTTCACCCTTTCAAATGAATTCTCCATGGCGTTCAGTTCGTGGTAATGGGTGGCAAATATGGTTTTGGGCCTGAACCTTCCATTACCGTGCAGATATTCCACCATGGCCCAGGCAATGGATATGCCGTCATAGGTGCTCGTGCCGCGGCCTATTTCATCAAGCAGCACCAGGCTTCTTTCCGAAAGGTTGTTGAGTATGCTGGCCGTTTCGGTCATCTCCACCATAAAAGTGGATTCGCCCATGGAAATGTTGTCAGAGGCCCCCACGCGTGTGAATATTTTATCAACGAAGCCGATGGTGGCACTTTCGGCAGGGACAAAGCTTCCTGTTTGTGCCATCAGCACAATAAGGGCAGTTTGCCTCAGGAGGGCCGATTTACCCGACATGTTGGGACCTGTGAGAATGATGATCTGTTGCTCTTCGGTATCCAGGAATACATCATTGGGTATGTATGTTTCTGTAGCAGGCAGTTGTTTTTCGATCACCGGGTGACGCCCTTGTTTGATGTTAATGACTCCTGAATCATCAATAGCCGGTCTGACGTATTTGTTTTCAACAGCACAGCGGGCAAACGATATCAGACAATCGAGGCGAGCAATAAGGGAAGCATTCAACTGCACAGGTTCTGTATATTCGCCAAGGGCCATTACCAGTTCATTGAAAAGCCGGGTTTCCAATTCCAGTATCTTTTCCTCGGCTCCCAGAATTTTTGATTCATACTCCTTCAGCTCTTCGGTAATATACCTTTCGGCATTCACCAGGGTTTGCTTCCGGATCCAGTCGGCAGGCACCTTTTCCTTATGTGTGTTACGTACTTCAATGTAATATCCAAAAACATTGTTGTAGGAAATTTTTAGCGAGCTGATACCGGTTCTTTCTATCTCGCGCTGTTGCATCATGAGCAGGTAGTCCTTGCCCGAATGCAGCATATTCCTCAACTCATCCAGTTCGGCAGAAACGCCTAGCGAAATGATATTACCGCGTACCATCAGAGCCGGAGCCTCCGGCTGAAGTTCCTTTTCGATACGCTCACAAATGAGCTGGCAGGGGTTGATCTGCTCCCCGATGCGGTTTAGAACCGGTTCCTGTGAACTGCCGCATAATTCTTTCACAGGTACAAGGGATGCAAGCGATAGTTTGAGTTGTATGACCTCGCGCGGGGTAATGCGTCCCACTGCTACACGTGATATCAGTCTTTCCAGGTCGCCGATGCGTGAAATATGTTCCTCCAGTTCCGTTCTCATTTCAGGATGTCCAATCAGGTATTCAACGGCATCATGGCGTTCGGCAATGGGCTTGATGTCTTTCAGCGGCATGGCTATCCACCTTTTCATTAGCCTTGCACCCATGGGCGAAATGGTGCGGTCGATAGTTTCGATGAAGGCTTTACCCCCTTCAAACAAAGGATGAAAGAGTTCCAGGTTACGGATGGTAAATTTGTCAAGCCATACATAATGGTCTTCCTGAATACGCGAAAGACTGGTGATGTGCTTTACCTGTTTGTGTTCAGTGATGTCAAGATAGCTCAGTATGGCGCCGGCTGCAATAATGCCCGATCTCATGCCGTTGATGCCGAATCCTTTCAGGGAAACCGTTTCGAAATGCTTCAGCAGCCTGTCAGTTGCTGTTTCTTCGGTGAAAATCCAGTCGTCAAGTTTGAACGTGCAGAACCGGCTTCCGAAAACCTCCTGGAACTGAGCCTGCTTTCCTCTTTCAAATAGGACTTCCTTGGGACTGAAGTTGGTCAGCAGCCTGTCGGCATAGTCAAAATTGCCTTCGGCAGTCAGAAATTCGCCTGTTGATATATCCAGAAAGGCAAGACCTGCTATATTCTTTTCTATGTGTACACTGGCCAGAAAGTTATTTTCCTTATGTTCAAGCACATTCTCGTTCAGGGCGATGCCGGGTGTCACCAGTTCGGTAATTCCCCGCTTCACTATTTTTTTGGTCAGTTTGGGATCTTCGAGCTGTTCACATATGGCAACGCGCTGGCCAGCCCTGACCAGCTTGGGCAGGTAGGTGTCAATGGCATGATAGGGGAAGCCCGCCAGCTCTACAAAAGATGCTGATCCATTGGCCCTGCGTGTGAGGGTAATACCCAGTATTTCTGAAGATTTTACCGCATCTTCACCAAAAGTCTCATAGAAATCACCTACCCGGAAGAGAAGTATGGCGTCGGGATGCTTGGCTTTGATGCTGGCATACTGCTTCATCAAAGGGGTGTCGATGATATTGTCGGGTTTCAGATGATGATGGTTTAGTGTATAAAAGTAATGTAAGTTCGACGAAGAGTCAAAATGTATAGGGAATTTGATTTGAGATTTTAGTTAACAATCCTGATTAGAGCCAAGATCCAAGATCCAAGACTGAAGACAGGGACGAGTTGTAGTGAAGTAGCTGTCATTGCGAGCGAAACGGAGTGGAGCGTGGCAATCTTGGACTAAGTAGAGCACAACGAAGTTAACCTATAATGTCTAGTTTCTAAATATAGATTGCTTCGGTCGTACCTCCCTCGCAATGACGCGTTTCGGTTTCACTTTCTTGCCTTCACGACTGTATGAATTTATGACGAAAAAGGCCAATAGCTAACAGCCAATGGCCAACAGCTAGCAGCTAATAGCTAATTTTACTACTTTTGCTGCATAATCTACGAAAATGGAGGTAGCTGAATTTCTGGAGCTTTTCATCAGGGAATTGGAGGTTAGCGGGGAGCTTCGCGGGTACTACAAATTACTCGAAAACAAACAACGGTATCTTTGGAGGAAATCCTACCTGGAGCAAAGACTGGTTTATATCAATAGGAGTCTTGCCGCCAAACCGGCCCGTATTTGGGATGCCGGATGCGGATATGGCACTACATCCTTGTTTCTGGCTCTTAACGGGCATGAGGTGGTGGGAAATACCCTGGAATTCTACTACGACAAAATCAGCCGGAGACTCGATTATTGGAGCAGGTACGGAGATGTGAGCGGCTTCCGTGTGGAATACGCCAACCTGTTCGACATGCAGGTATTACCGCAGTCGTTTGATGCCATCATCGCCCAGGATACGCTGCATCACCTTGAACCCATTGGCGATGCCCTGAACATATTTAACCACTCACTCAGGCAAAACGGAAAACTGATAGTTGTTGAGGAGAACGGCAACAATGTTTTCATCAACCTGAAAAACTTTCTGAAAAGAGGATTTACTAGAGTAACCGTACATTACGATGAAAAGCTCGGGAAAGAAATCCTTTTTGGGAATGAAAATGCAAGAAGTATGAAAAAGTGGACGGCACTTATGAATGAAGCGGGTTTTGAAGTCCCTGCAGATTCAATGGAATATATCCGCTTTTATCTTCCTGGCAAATATATCAGAAGTAACCTGGAAGTCATTCGGGATAAAGAAAAGAAATTGGGGAGCAATCTATCTTTGTTGCGTGAATTGTTGTTTTTTGGTATTAATTTCACGGCGGAGAAGAGCAACAAGATCCAAGACCCAAGATCCAAGATCTAAGATCTAAGATCTAAGATCTAAGATCCAAGATCCAAGAACCTAAAGCCTAAAATATTACACTATGATCGAAGAACATATGCCCACAGAAGTGTTTGCCGGAACGCAATGGGAGGCTGCACTGGTAAAAAGCTTGCTTGAGAATGCCGAAATAGAGGCTTTTCTGAAAGATGAAATCAGGGGAACTACCATGCCGTGGCAGGTAACACCAGGAGGCATCAACGCCGTAAAAGTGGTTGTTGCCAGAAAGGATGTTGAATTGGCCAAACAGGTGGTGGATGAATTTGAAGCCAACAGAAGGCGTGAGGACATGTAGTATTTTTTTATAGATTTGTGCCCCACATTCAACATGTAACATTTAACACTCCATTCTTTTCATGGCATTGAACTACGGATCAGATAAAAAACGTGCGGTACAGGCCAAGTACGATGCACAAAAGATTGCCTTTGGCCCCATCATGTTTCAGGCGGCCCTGGCTTTAAGAAACCTGGGTATCCTGCAGCTGGTCAAGGAATCAGAATCAGGAATCACCATAGAAGAAGTTGCTGAAAAACTCAGGCTTCCGTTATATGGTGTGAAAGTATTGCTCGAGGCAGGGTTGAGCCTCGAAGTGGTTTGGGCAGAGGATAACAGGTTCCGGCTTACCAAGACAGGTTGGTTTCTTCTTTGTGATGAGCTTACCCGCGTTAATATGGATTTTACCCAGGATGTGAACTACCTGGGCATGTTTACGCTTGAGGATTCGATAAAAACAGGGAAACCCACAGGACTGAAAGTTTTTGGCAATTGGCCCACCGTATACGAAGGACTCTCGCAGCTTCCGGCACACGTGCAAAAGAGCTGGTTTGGCTTTGACCATTTCTATTCTGATTACGCATTTCCCGAACTGATGCCGGTGATTTTCAGAAATCATCCCAGCCGCATTCTCGATGTGGGTGGTAATACCGGAAAATTCGCCCTTCAGTGCGTGAAGTACAACAAGGATGTCAGTGTGAGCATTCTCGACCTTCCCGGTCAGTTGGCCAAAGCTGCTGTCAATATTAAGGAAGCCGGTTTCAGTGAAAGGGTCGATTTATTCCCGATCAATCTGCTCGACCATGGCAATCCCTTTCCAAAAGACCCGGATATCATCTGGATGAGTCAGTTCCTTGATTGCTTTTCACAGGAAGATATTCAGGGCCTCTTGAAGCGTTCAGCCGCTGCAATGAACAGCAATTCGTCTTTATATATTCTCGAAACATACTGGGATCAGCAAAAGTATGAAGCCTCCACCTACAGCCTTCATGCCACCTCCCTGTATTTCACCAACATTGCCAACGGTTGCAGCCAAATGTACCATTCCGATGACATGCGGAAACTTATTGAAAAATCGGGACTAGTATTGGCAGAAGAGATATTGAATGTAGGTGTTAGCCATACCTTGTTTATCTGTAAGAAGAAATCCTAAGTACGCTTTCACTGTTGTTCTGCCGCGGTAGCCTAAAAGCTATTTTGCAGCGTAATTAACAAACAGTATCCAGGCGATTGCCAGGGTTACCAGAATATTAAAGAGCTGTGCAATCACAAAAGCCCAGGCCGGACGTCCGTTGCCGGTGTTCAGCAGAGCTTTGAAATCGGTTTCCAGCCCGATGCTGACAAAAGCAACGGCAAAAAGTGCTGTTTGAATGTTCTTCAGATAATCTTTTGTGGCCGAAACGGTTTCACTTCCTACAAAGAAAGAAAACAGCAGGGAGGCAATAATAAAACCCAGTACGAATTTCGGGAACCTTTCCCAGATCATGCCGAAATTCACCTCCGACTTGTTTCCTTTGTTGCCGTTGTTGTTTCTGAAAGCCCAGAATACAGATATGGCAACAGCCGCAAAGCCAATCAGTACATTTTGTGAAAATTTCACGATGGTGGCATATTTCAGGGCGTCTTCCCCCAAAATACTTCCTGAGGCAACCACAGCACCTGTTGTATCAATGGTCCCGCCCATCCAGGCGCCTGCCTGTGCCGGGTTAAGTCCGAGCCATTGCGCCAGAAGCGGAAGCAATATCAGCATGGGTAGCGCCACAATAAGCACCAGGCTGACTACATAGGAAAGCTTTTTGCCATCGCCCTTGATGGCTCCGGCAGCCGCAATAGCCGCTGAGACGCCGCAAATGGAAACGGCACTGGAAAGCATCACCCTGAGTTCATCGTCTACTTTCAACTTCCCGCTGATCCAGTATGCAAAAAACCATACCAGCAGCACCACGGCCAGGGCCTGTATCAGCCCGAGAGAACCGGCCTTCACAATGTCTCCGAAAATAATACCGGCTCCGAGCACAACCAGACCTGTTTTTACATAAAACTCACTGTGCAGGGTCTCCTCAAGCCATTTAGGAAGACCGAACAGGCTCCGGAAAAGAATTCCCAGCATTAGCGCGAAAATAACATATTCAAAACCATAGTATTTAACAGGCTTTGAACCTGAAATCAACTGCGCCAGCACGGCAATTGCAAAAAGCAGAAAAAGTCCGGCCAGGATGTTTTTTACTTTCTTGGGACGCAGGAACAAGGTCAGTAGCCCGATGATCAACACAACTACAAACGTCAATACGATACCTGTAAGAAATGAGGCATCGGCAAACCTTCCGGTGAGCTCACCAAATGAGGCCCATGCGAATTTGGGAGTGCCAAAGTACAAACCTGCTGTTGCCAGAAGAATAATGGCCAGGCCTGCCATAAACGACAGCCAGTCTTCGTTTTTGAGAATACCTTTCATAAATACAATCGGTTTTATTGTGTTATTTCGTTTTTCATTTTGGTAAAGAAGTGATAATGACGTCAGAAACCAATCTGGACCTGCACCGACAGGTAGTTGTTATTGACCGATTCACCTTCTTCGTCCCTGAAGGTGTAAAATGCCTGTATGCGCGACCAGTTGTTGAAAATGTAATTTAATCCTGCGGCTAACCTCGCCGATATGTTGTCTTCGGCATCCAGGTCGGGATCGTAAGTGTCATATTTGCCCACGACCTCAAGTTTTTGAGGTATTGCATAAAAACCGGCCATGGCATACCAGCCTGAACGATCAGTATTGCCGTCCTTGCCATAAATATATTCACCCTTGAAAGACCATCTCTTTGCAGCATAGCTTGCTTCAGCACCGATGCGGTTGCGGGTCTGACTACGCCCCGTAAAATCAGCGGCAGGTTTAACGGCTTTTCCCCAGCCGTTGTAATAAGAAATACCAACCGACAATCCTTTGACCGGATTGGTTACCAGGCGTGCAACAACATCCTTGGCTTCATTGGCGGTATCTGAAACATTCATACCTGTACCATTGAAAACTCCGACGCGGTATTCGAGCAATGATACATCTCCGCTCTTCAGCAAAGTACCTCCCAACTGAATGCCGACATCACGGCCGTTCTGATTTCCAATCACGTCCTTTGCGCGACCTGTTAAGGCATCAACTACCAGGGCATAATCGATCACTTCAAATTTGCCCATGGAATAGAGGTTTTCCATTGAAAAGGGTACGGTAAACTGTCCGACCATAACATTCAGGTAGTCATTGATTTTGATTTCGGCATAAGCATCCAGAATCTTCGGTTTATCTGCAAATTCAGTCTGCAACCTGTATGAAAAAAAGGAGTTTATGTTTCCCTTAACATCCACTCTTGCCCTGCGCAGGTCAAAACCATCATTTTTACCCTGTTCATCCAAAGCCTGATACCTGACCTGGGTATACCCTGAAAGCTGGATTTGCCTGGCAGCGTTAGCCGCAAATGTTCTTTTTGCAGCATCTGCTTCTTTTTGCCTTGAGGCAGCTTCATTCTTCAGTGAATCGGCCTGATGCTGGCTGATGGTGTTATTTTCCACTAGTAAATTCAAAATGTCGTTTGCCGACTGGGAGAAAGCCATTGTGCTGGTAAGTAGCAAGAGGGTAAAGCAGCATGTCTTCATTGAGGATTTGTTTTATAGTTTTTTCAATTGCCATGTTTGTATGCAAAATTATCATCCTATTAAAAGCAGATGGGTCAGTAAATAAACTAAAAGTGAATAGGTATATGTACGAATGTTTCTATTCGCAGGGATTGACAATGTTTTACGGGGAGGTTCTATGCTGGTAAACTGCATAAAAAAGCAAAACCAGGCCTGTTTGATGGCCTGGTTTGTTAAGTTAATGGGTTGACCCTGATCATTGCCCTAACGGTCAACCCATGGCAACAGCAGAGGTAATAAATAAATGGGTAAGGTCGATTGAGTTGGTTTAGCCGAATTGTGTTTAACTATTTATTTACCTCTACCACTGCGTATTTCGATATTTTCCAGAAGGATGACGGATCTTTGATTTCGATATAGGCAATAATGTTGTCATCATCTTTGATCAACTCATAGGAACTGGCTGGATGCTCCGTTACCAATTTGGCTGATTTGCTGTTCACCGGTATGGTGCGTGTTTTGGTGATGTCAATCCGGGTGAACAGGTTGTCGTTGAGCGTGTTTTCCTGCAACGACTCCTTTTTGCCCAGGCCCAGTAAGCCACCTTCTTTGGTCAACAGCCCCATTTCTTTCAAATCTTTATAAGTTCCCGAAACCACGAACGCCTTATTCATTTCGTCGGTTTGCTGGCTGATTTTGGTATCACGGTCAGCAATAACCACTGTCATGGTATCCATTTTATGAACCAACTGACCGATTTCAAGATTCCTATTTTCAATATCGGTCCGGAGTGCGGCAATTTCCCTGTCGCGTACTGCAATATTGGCATCCAGTGAATCAACCCGGGCCTGCAGACTGGCTATTCTGATACCTGATTTCCGCAATTGCGAATTCAGACTGGCAATTTTCTTCTTGTTCTGATCAATCATTTCACGAATCAGCTGAAGCTCAGCCAGGATCTCTTTCCTTTTGTCCTTTGAAATTTCCGGATTCATGGATTGCAGGCTGAGCATGTTTTCCCTGGCAGTGATCTTTTTGATATCACTTTCAATTTCATTGAAAGCCAGTACCCATTCATTGATGATCGAATCTCGCTGACTGAGCTGAATGGCCAGATCAACCTTCTGGTTTTCGTACATGCTGGCCTCCTGCAGTCTCTTTTTGTGGCTTTTGGTTAGCAAAACGGCACCAAGAGCCAATACAATAAGTAATGCAACAACAAGGGCCGGTACAAGGCCCTTGTTGCCCTGGTTTTGTGTATTGCTGTTAACAGGATTGGTGATAATATTATCGTTTCTCATGACGGTTTCCTCCGATAGTTTTATTAATTATTCGAAGGACTTATGGCAAGGATCGTTCCTTTCCATGCCATGGATTGCAATAGTCAGTAAAACAGATTTTTATAAATATTGACTTGTCTGGATTTTCTCATTTTGAGAAAATCATTGTTGATTTGGGAAAGTGAACCGCCGGTTAATTCATTTCTTTCATCAGCCGGTAAATGGTAGAAACGCCGATGTCGAGTTTTTCTGCTACCAGGCGAATGTCGTTATCGTATTTGTTAAGGTATGATTTGATGATCTTCAGTTCATAATCGCGCAATGTCAGCTCGTTATCCGATGCATCCTCGCTAACAGACCGATCGGTATCAAAAATTAGATCGGATGGTTCAATTTCTTCATGGTCTGACAACGTTAGCGCAAGCTCCATGATGCTTTTCAGCTCCCTGATATTGCCTGGAAAAGTGTGTTTTAACAATTTGTGCTGGGCTCTTTCGGAAAGCTTTTTCGCCGGCAGGTGATTTTCTTTGCTGAATGTTTCAATGAAGTGTTTGGCCAGGATCAGCACGTCGTTTCCTCTTTCACGCAATGGCGGCAGTTCGATCGGGAGGCCCAGTAACCGGTAATACAAATCCTCACGGAAATTTCCTTTCCTGACCTCTTCTTTCAGGTTTTTGTTGGTGGCCACAATGATCCTGCAGTCGAACTTGATGGTTTGGTTGCTGCCAACTCTTACAATCTCCTTTTCCTGCAGTGCCCTAAGGAGCTTAACCTGGAATGAAGGATCCATTTCGCCAATTTCGTCCAGAAAGAGTGTTCCGCCGTCAGCTTCTTCGAATTTGCCTATGCGCCTGTAAGTAGCCCCTGTAAAGGCACCTTTTTCGTGACCGAAGAGTTCGCTTTCTATCAGTTCCGAAGGAACGGCGGCCACATTAAAGGCTACAAACCCTTTATCCTTTCGCTTTGAGTTATAATGTATGGCTTTTGCAACCAGTTCCTTACCGGTTCCGGTTTCGCCGTACACAGAAACAGTTATGTTGGTATTGCGGGCCTTTTCAATCATTTCATACACCAGGTTCATGGAAGGGCTTTCACCCAGAATGCTGTTCTTAAAACTGTATTTCTTCTGAACTTCCTTGCGCAGCTTCGATATTTCGCTCAACAGTCCCATCTCTTTCCGCAGGTTCTGCACCGTGTTGAGCAGCCGGTCGCGGATATCATTTGATTTGATGATGTAATCCCTGGCTCCAAGTTTCAGCAATTCGACTACTACGTTGATGTCTTCCTGTTCCGAAATCAGGATCACCTCAACGCCCGGGTGTTCCTTCCTGATGTGTTTCAGTAATTCAGCCCCGTTGGAATCAGGCAGCCTGTAATCGAGCGTGACAATATCCGGCGGTTCGTTCAGCGCATTGAGGAAATCGGTGCCGTTAAAGAAACTTTTCACCTCGTAATCAGGATTCAATGACAGCGTATGAACCAACAGCCTGTTGTACCAGTCGTTATCTTCTACTACATAAATTTTTACTGCATTCTCAACCATCATGCTTCCATTTTAGCAAGGTGTTCTTCAAGTTCTTTTCTAATCTTGACAAACTCCCTCAGGGATTTTTCGGAAAGTTCCGCCAATATAGCCATATTTTCAGGATGCCGCGCATGTTCTTCTATCGATTTCAACTGGTCATACAGCAGCGATGCTCCGATATGCCGGCATGGGGAAGATATCTTGTGCGCAACTTCACCGGCCGTTTTTTCATCAGTTTTTTCAACAGCTGCCTTTAAGCTGGCCAGCCCTTCTTCTGTGCTTTCAATGAAGGTAACCAGTAACTGGCGAACGAAAGTTATATCGTTATTGGCAAGGTGGTACAAGCTCTCCAGATTAATCGCTGCTTCTTCTGCCGCTGCTCCTGCTCCTGCTGCTTTTTCTTCTCCTGCCACTGCCACTGCCGCTTTTCCACCAACAACCGAAACAATGGTTTCAACCAGCATTTTTTCGGTAAAAGGTTTTGGCATAAAGGTGTTCATTCCGGCCAAAGCATATTTGCCCAAATCATCGGAGGTATGTGTTGCCGAAATGGCTATTACCGGCAATTCATCCCTGTTTTTTCCTAACTGTTTGCGGATTGCTTCGGTCGCAATAAGTCCGTCCATTACCGGCATGCGGGCATCCATAAATACCAGGTCGATTTTTTCGGATTCAAGCACTTCTATCGCTTTACTGCCGTTTTCGGCCTCGAAATAGGTTGCGCCCCACCGGTTCAGAACGGTTTTAAAAAGCAGGCGGTTGTATTCCTCATCGTCAACGATCAGGTATTTCAGGTGTTTGATACAATCAGGTATTTCAGCTGTGACGGCAGGCTGCTGTATCATTTCAGGATTGCCTGCATGATAGGGAAGCCGGAATGTAATTGTGGTTCCCAATCCCTCAATGCTTTCCAAAGACAGGGCCCCCTGGTGTAAATCCACCAGCTTTTTCACGATTGACAATCCCAAACCGGTGCCGCCATATTTTCTGCTGGTGCCCGCTTCGGCCTGGGTAAAATCATCAAAGACCCTGGTCTGCATCTCTTTGCTGATGCCTATCCCCGTATCCCTTACAGTAATTTTCAATGTGAAACCGTTCCCCGTCATTTCCTCTGCTTCTATACCAATTCTTACCTCTCCATTCGAAGTAAACTTCACCGCGTTACCAATCAGGTTTAACAGAATCTGCCTTAAGCGGTAGGCATCGCCATAGAGTATAAGGGGCGTTGAAGGATGCATATCTATGAAAAGCCGGGTGTTCTTTTCAGCAGTTTTCTTTTCAAAAAGGAGCTGCAATTCATTACAGAGTGAATCAATTCTGAAATGCACCTGTTCCAGTTGAATTTTGGAGTTTTGCAGCTTTGAGAAATCCAGGATGTCATTGACTATTTGCGAAAGATGATCGGCCGCTGATTTGATGATGCCGGCCATTTTTCTGCTGCTTTCATCCAGCGGCTGATAAAGAAGTTCCCCCGCAAAGCCATAGATGGCATTTACCGGAGTCCTGATTTCATGACTCATGTTGGCCATAAAGAGTTCCTTGGTACGGGCCAATTGTTCAGTTTCTTCTTTAGACCTTTCAAGTGCTTTCTGAGCCTCTCTTGATTTTCTGACATACCGGATCACCAAAAGCAATAGCAGGGCAGCCAGTAAGGTACCAACAACTGCATAAATTGTAAGCCGCTTATAGGTGACCATGGCCAGTTTCCTGGCTGAAGCCGCGTTGTTGCTGATTGACAGGTACACCTCATGCTCCATGCGTGAAATCAAAGTATATAAGCGTTCCCTAATTTCATTGCCGGTGGTGGCAAGCATGGATTCGGTCACCAGCAATTTTGTTTGTTTGAGGCTGTCTTCCTGCTCAATCCGGTTGATATCCTCGATCAGCGCCTGCTTTACTGAATCAGCTTCTTCAGCAAGCCTCGCGGCTTCTGCTTTTTCGGCTTTCCGGTTGCCGAATAACCGTTTCAGGATTTTCTTCTCCGGAGCCCGGCTATTCAGTGTGGAAACAGCAACTTTGGCTGAAAGTCTCCGGATATACAGGTCAAGCGAATCGGTATGATACAGACTCAGCATCTGGTTCCAGATCATCATTTTCTCTTCAATCAGGCTGCTGATGGTATCTATCTGGGCAAGCAGCACGGTGTCGTTATGGCTGTCATTGCGCAAGGAAATTATTTTGTCGTCAATGCCATCTAGTACTTTGTAATATGGCCTGATATCCAATTGCTTTCGGGTTAATGTATATATTCTCACACTGTTGTCGGCCCTATCGAGATCCGATGCAATTTCCCTGATGGCCATAAGCCGCATATCGGGTTTTGATTTTACCTCAATGGATGCAATAATGGAAGAAATACTGTTGTAGGTCAGATATCCTGCCGCCAATAAAAGAGCAATGGCAAGTGTTATGAGAAAGCCTACCTTAAGGGGCAACGAAACCTTAAGCATGAGAAACCTGAATTAATTTTTAACAAATCTAGGTTATTGTTCGTAATTTTTGCATGTTTATTTTAAGGTTGCCGACAATGTCTATCTTTGTGGCTTCTGTATTTTCAAGAAAAACCATCAAACATGAATGTATTCCAGGCCATAATTATCGCCATTGTAGAAGGACTTACCGAATTTCTTCCGATATCCAGCACCGGTCATATGATCATCGCCCAGAAAATCCTGGGTGTCGCACCAGGTGATTTCATTAGTTTGTTTACGGTGAACATTCAATTCGGTGCCATTCTTTCGGTGTTGGTATTGTACTGGAAACGCTTTATCGCACCGCTGAAGACTACACTGGTTGAAGGATCGCTGTATAAGAAATTCCTGCACAGGTATGATTTTTACCTTAAGCTGCTGGTGGCTGTACTTCCTGCTGCCGTATTGGGATTGTTGCTGAACGATTATATTAATTCGATGCTTGAGAGTGTGGTGATAGTGGCTGTTTCCCTGGTTCTGGGTGGTATTGTGCTTGTTTTTGTTGACAACTGGTTCAAAAAACCGGTCGATGATCAATTGATCAGTTACCCGAAGGCATTTATTATAGGTGTGTTTCAGGTAATATCCATGATTCCCGGTGTGTCAAGGGCTGCTGCCACCATAATTGGCGGACTTACCCAAAAACTCACCCGGAAAAACGCCGCCGAGTTTTCATTTTTCCTGGCGGTGCCTACCATGCTGGGTGCATCCCTGCTTGAAATGTACAAGAAATATGAAATGATCAGTTCTGCTGATCTTAAAATTCTCCTTATTGGCAATGTGGTGGCTTTTTTTGTAGCCATGGCTGCCATCAAAGGTTTCATTTCCTTTCTTTCAAACCACGGGTTCAAGGCATTTGGTTATTACCGGATTGTGGTGGGACTGGTTATCCTGATCCTGCTGGCGCTCGGAATCGATCTGAGCCTGGTAGACTGAAGCATCATTTGTCGCCTGATCCTGTTTTCATTTAGTCTTCAGACTTGTTATAATAAACATATTCTGCAGGGAATTGTTATATTAGCGCTACGCGAAATATGACAACATGGCAAAGACACTTAAGATTTTATCCTGGAACGTGAACGGCATCCGGGCCCAGGTGGGGAAAGACTTTTACAACACAGTGAAAAACCTGAATCCCGATCTGTTGTGCATTCAGGAAACCAAAGCACAGCCCGAAACCATGCCCGACCTTATAAAGGAACTGAACGGATATGAGCTCTTCCTGAACTCTGCCGTTCAGAAAGGTTATTCAGGCACTGCCGTTTTATCACGAATTAAACCGCTGGGAGTTACCCTCGATATCGGCAAGGAAGAACATGACCAGGAAGGCCGGGTAATTACCCTGGAATTCGATTCATTCTATCTGGTGAATGCGTATGTGCCCAACTCGGGACAAGAACTGAAACGACTTGATTACCGGGCGGAATGGGACAGGGAATTGTTGGCCCACCTGAAAAAGCTCGACTCGAAAAAGCCGGTGATCTTTACAGGTGATCTGAATGTGGCTCATGAACCCATTGACCTGGCCCGTCCTGTTGAAAATTATAACAAAACGGCAGGATATACCCAGGTGGAAATAGACGGTATTAAGAAGATACTGGATTCAGGCTTTACAGATACATTCCGCATGTTGAATAAAGACAGGGTGCAGTATTCATACTGGAGCATGCGTTTCAGAGCCCGGGAAAAAAACCTCGGATGGCGGATCGATTACTTTTTGGTCAGCAACCGGCTTGCCAGCAAGGTGAAAGATGCCTACATCCTCGATCAGGTTGTGGGTTCTGATCACTGTCCGGTAGGAATTAACATTGAAATCTGATATTCAGTAATTTACACCATTGTTAATTTGTTGAAATTTTTAAGTTTTGTTAAGATTTGTAATTTGGTTTTAAAGGGAAGTTTTACTACATTTACAACAACACCAATGTACAAGGCACAATTGTGCATATTGCCGGTTTTCCGGAATTGGTAATGAGTATAAATAAACTAATGTTTCACTAAGCTGGGATCCATATCATGAGTGCTGCAGAAAGAAGTATCGCGAGCCTTGATTATCTAAGGCTGATGAATCTGATTTACAACGATGTAGAACATTCTACCATACCTGCTGAAAATTTGCATCAGCTTTATGTGCTGCTCAACACAGCCCATAAGATAAAATCCGAAGAGATTCCATCGAATGTAGTTACCATGAATTCCGAACTGACCATCAGGTTTGTAGTATCGGGAAAAACCAAGACAGTGCGGATCGTTTATCCGACTGAAACAAAATCCTCCCATACAGCCGGCGGTGAAAAAGATGACATCCCCGTTTACAGTCCGCTGGCGTTGTCGTTACTCGGGCTGCAGGAACACGACATGTGTTATAGCCGGAAAGAGGATGCGATAGCTGAAGAGCCTGTGGTTATTGACAAGATCCTCTTCCAACCAGAGGCCCACAGAAATTTCAATTTGTAGGATTTTATAGTCCCCTTTGATTTCTGCACCGGGCTTCAGTCCGGTGACAGAAATCTTTTTTTTTATACCAACGCAACTTTTTAAAACTTTTATATCATGAAGAAGAGTTCAATTGTAGTAACAGATCTGGACTATCAGCGTCTGACAGCGATACTTTCAGATGGATCATTTCGCAGAAAATCAAGTCCTGAAAATCTCAGCCGGCTGGCCCGCGAATTGGAACGGGCCAGAAAGGTAGATCCCAGAAAGGTAGCACCGGATGTGGTTACCATGAATACGGAAATCGAATTCACCGATATGGATAACCAGATTAGCAAGAAACTTAAACTGGTCTATCCACAGCACGCTGACATCAGGCAGGGACATGTATCGGTAATGGCGCCCATAGGCACAGCCCTGCTTGGATTCCGCAAAGGAGATGTGATTGAATGGGATGTTCCGGCCGGGAAGAAGAAGTTCCTGATTAAAGATATCGTATACCAGCCTGAGGCACAGGGAAATTATAGTTTATAAGATTTGTTTTTTTATTTGCACCTGCTGCTTGGGCAGTCAGGTGCCGGGTACCGTGTGCCGGGTGAGAGGATGAAAACAAAATTCACGTTTTTGTTCAGTTTAAAAGCCGTGGATACATACAATTTGTTAACTTTAGGTTTGACAAAAATGAAAATACGGTTTAATGCTTTTGGCTTTGATCAAAAATTTAATGTAGGTATCTATAAATGCCTATATCGCGTTTAGCCCGGGTGATTCATCATACCTTACATGAGTCGCAATTCAGAACACCAGCTCTAATTATAACTGACACTCAGGCAAAGTAATCCAAATTTGAGGGAGCAGAAAAAGCAATGAGATTGAGAAGATTATTAACCCAAACAATATTTAAATAATGAAACTATTAAAGAAAATTCTGATTAGTCTGCTTGTTCTCATCGGACTTTTGGTAATTGCCTTTTTTGTTGTTAAGCATAATCCAAAACCCAAAATAATCACGCTGGAGCGAAGAGTCATTTCAGATGAAGAAATTGATGAAATGGCCCGCAAAGCAGTAGGTCAGATGACAATTGAGGAAAAGGCTCAAATGATGTCACCCTGGCTGAAGAGCTTGCGTAAGTTTGGTTTGGAAATACTTGGCGATGGTAAGAAATATAACCAGCATTCTTATCAGGCCGGTGGAAATGAACGGCTTAATATCCCAACTGTAAGGTTTTTTGATGGTCCCCGTGGAATGGTAAGCGGTAAAGCTACCTGTTTTCCTGTTGCTATTGCCAGGGCAGCTGCTTTTGATACAGATCTTGAGTTCAGGATAGGAGAAGCTATCGGCAGCGAGATCAGGGCCAATGAAGGTAATTATTTCGGAGGTGTTTGCATTAATCTGTTACGCCATCCGGCCGGAGGAAGGGCCCAGGAAGGATATGGCGAGGATTCTTACCTGACCGGTCAAATGGGGAGTGCACTTGTCATAGGAGTTCAGAAGAATAACGTAATGGCATGCATTAAACACTATGCTGTAAATAACCAGGAGAACACCCGATTTAAAGTGAATGTGGAAGCAGACGAAAGAGTACTCAGGGAAGTTTACCTTGCTCATTTTAAGGAATGTGTTGATAACGGAGCTGCCAGTGTGATGGGAGCTTATAATAAATTCAGGGGTGACCAGGCTTGTGCCAGTTCTCATTTGCTCACACAGGTTTTGAAGAAAGACTGGGGCTTTAAAGGTTTTACCATCAGCGATTTTATATGGGGAGTGCGTAATACTGAAAATTCGGCGACTGCCGGATTGGATATTGAGATGCCTTGTGTTCAGTTTTATGGCAAAGAACTTGTTACAGCAGTGAAGGATGGGAGAGTTTCTGAAAAATACCTGGATGAAAGCGCTTTTCGGATTGCCAGAACTGTTTTAAAATTTGAAACTGCTCCTGATCCTGTTTCAGAATATCCAAAATCCTTAATAGGTAGCCAGAAACATATTGATCTTGCTCTTGAAGCTGCTGAAAAAGCCATCGTGTTGATGCAGAATAATAACGCTGTCCTTCCTTTTGACAAAACCAAAATAAAGAAAGTTCTTGTTGTCGGAAAGTTGGCTGACATTGAAAATATAGGAGACCATGGATCAAGTCAGGTAAGACCGGAATATATTGTAACTCCGTTCGAAGGCCTGGTCAACAATTACGGGTCATCAATCGAATTTACACTGGATAACGGAGCGGAATTATCTTCGTTAACCAAAAAAATTAAGGAGGCCGATGCTGTCATATATATTGTGGGATACAATCATAATGATGAGGGCGAATATATTACCAATGCAGAAGTGAGTCCCGGTGGTGACAGAAAGAGCATCCGGCTTCATGACGATGAGAGCAAGTTGCTTCAGGAAACAGGCTCTCTTAATAAAAACTCAGTTGTTGTTCTGATCGGAGGAAGCGCAATTATTGTTGATGAATGGAAAGCTAAAGTAAATGGTATAATCCACGCTTTCTATCCGGGAATGGAAGGTGGCACAGCTATTGCAAAAGTCCTGTTTGGCGATGTCAATCCGGGTGGAAAATTGCCTTTTACAGTAGCAAAAGACGAAAGTCATTATCCTGCTTTTGACCGGTTGGCCACTGAGGTAAGGTATGACAGGTATCACGGTTATATAAAGCTTGATCATGACGGAAATAAAGCTGATTTCCCCTTTGGATTCGGGCTGTCGTACACTGAATTCTCTCAGGACAGCATGACTGTGAAACTTGAAAATGATCAGGTGATAGCTTCAGCCATAATTACAAATACCGGAGACAGGCAAGGAGATCAGGTTGTACAGCTTTATATTGGATTTGATCTTTCTGCTGTTGAAAGGGAGCATAAATTACTGAAAGGCTTTGAACGTGTATCTCTTAATCCCGGCGAGAGCAGGAAGGTTACGATAAAATGTCCTGTTGACAAATTGAAATATTACGATCCCGATACGAATTCCTGGGTTTTGGAAAAGATGGAGTACCAGGTATATCTTGGCTCAAGCAGCGATGAGAATGATTTGACTAAAAAGTCAGTCAAAATTGAATAGGCCGATACTTTTTGTTATTTGCCTCACATTAACCAATGCCAGATAACCATACGCAAACTATAGGTTATCTGGCTATTTGTAACATTCATAAAATACCTCTTTCAGTTAAATCAAAAACCTCATCAAGCATCATGAAAAATTTGATATTGCTTTTATTAGTGCTAACCATTGAAAACATCGGTTTGGCTCAGAATCCGTTCATTACTCATATGTATACTGCCGATCCTTCTGCCAGGGTATTTCAGGATACATTGTATGTTTATCCTTCACATGATGAAGACACTGCAACCTGGTTCAGCATGAAGGATTGGCATGTTTTTTCCACCACCGATATGCGTCATTGGAAAGACCATGGCGTGATATTCTCTTTAAAAGACACGCGGTGGGCCCAAAAAATGGCCTGGGCGCCTGATTGTATCGAACGAAATGGTAAGTATTATTTTTATTATCCAACCGACAAAAGCAAGATTGGGGTTGCTGTGAGCGATAAACCTTACGGACATTTTAAAGATCCGTTGGGTTCACCACTGATTCATATTCATTCAAAAGGAGTGGTCTGCAATCGCGATTTTATTGATCCTGCCGTTTTTATTGACGACGATGGACAAGCCTATCTTTATATGGGACAATTGGTCGTGAATGCCATTAAACTCAATGAAGATATGATTTCCTACGATGGCAATGTACACCTCTTGAAAGGAACCGATGATTTTTTTGAAGCCATATGGATGCATAAGTACAAGGGCAAGTATTACCTTTCATACGCTGCAAATAGTGGAGAAATTAAATATTGCATGAGCGATAATCCTTTGGGCCCATTTACTTACAAGGGAGTTATCCTTCCAAGAATGAACAGTGGAACAAATCACCATTCCATTGTCGAATACAAAGGTCAATGGTATATGTTTTATCATAACTCCGACCTTTACTTTAAGAATAATGCCGGGGCTGAGAAGAAATTTGGCTGGGGTCATGCAGGAAGTCCTCATCCATTCCGTCGATCCATTTGTTTTGATAAACTGTATTACAACGAGGATGGCACAATTCAGCAAGTAATACCGACGAAATGAAAATCTGGAAAAAGAATGAAGAAATGAAAGAATGAAAGAATGAAAGAATGAAAGAATGAAAGAATGAAAGAATGAAGAAATAAGGTACTGGGTGCTAGTTGCTAGGTATTGGGTGCTGGGTACTGGGTACTAGTTTGTGGTTTCAAAAACTTCGGACTTCGGTGCCTGCCTGCCTGGCATGAGCTATGAATTGGCAGGCAGGTTCGGTGTTCCTTATTCAGTGTTCAGTGTTCAGTGTTCGGTGTTTGTTTGATAGGGTTTGATATTATCTAACCCAATACTTTGATATTTTATGAAAATATCCATATGTTTTTCTTTGTTCCTTGTAATACTTGGTAATGCTTGCCGCAACGAGAGCAATAGTATACCCGTAATTGACACGAAATCTGATAAAGTTGAACCTGTTAATCTGTCAGTAGTTTTTAAGATGGAAAATCAGGTAAAATTGCAGGATACTGATCCTTTAATTGAGCGAATTGATAAGGTTATCAAAACAAAAGATTTTATTTTTGTTAAGGACTTAGCGCCTGATTCAAGGTTACTTCAATTTGATAAAAACGGAAATTTCATTAAGCGTATTGGAAGAGAAGGTAACGGCCCGGGTGAACATAGAGGAATTGGCGATTTTGCAATTGACGATGAAAACAACGTTTATTTAAAGACCTTTCGAAAGTTGTTAAGTTATGATTCAGAGGGTAATTTCTTAAATTCTTGTCCGGCTGAACATGATAAGTATAGATTCTTTGCTATTGAAAATATTATCTATAGGGATAATTGTTTATGGTCATTTCAAAATAAAGCCCTGTTTCCCGACGACAGTAACAAGCATGACACATACATTTGCGACCTGGTCAGATATGATAAAAGTTTGCGACCAATTGATACAACAGTATTATTAAGAGCCTACTATAATGTTGGAATATTCACTTACACCGAATCATTCTTTTTATCAGACCTTGGGGATGATACTTATGTGTATATTCCTGTAAGGGTTGCAGAACCTTTTTTGCGTGACACTTTATACGAATTAAAAGGACTTAATAAGAAACCGGTTCTTAAATTTGATTTTTCAGCTATTTTATCCGTAGATGCCAGTGCTGATCATAAAATTAAAAAAAGTTTAGAAGGTTCTGGAACCGGGTTAAAAGTAAGAAATTTGGAGATTATAGACATGATACGCACAAGGAGGTATGTTTTTATTCACTATTGGATTATGAATGATGATTTCCTGTTTTGCTATGACCTGGAGGACCAACGAAACTATAATATGTCCGAAGGATTTACGGATGACATGACCGGAAGTGGTTCTGTAATTAAACAACTGATGCCGTTAGATTTAAAAACAGGCGAATTCTGTTTTGTTAAAGATGGTTATGAACTCGAGGGCATTATGGATGGCGTCAATGAGAACAGCAATCCGGTGATTTTCTTTGTTAAAACCAAAGAGTAGGAGCACAATGAAAAAATGAAAAAATGAAGAAATGAAAGAATGAAGAAATAGGGTGCTGGGGGCTGGTTTGATATGTTTCAGATTGTTTCAGATAGTTTGATAGAGTTTGATAGAGTTTGATATAGTTTGATAAGGTTTGATAAATGATTGTTTTTATAACTGTTTTTGTGTTATAAGATACATTTATACCTAATGCTCAGAGCTAACCGTTTCACCAGCTTATTCAGGATAATTGTTGTGATACTAATAACTCATTTTTAGCGCCAAAATTGATAAATAGCCACAAAAATACCAGTTTTATAATGCTATATAATTATAATTTAATTGATTGCCTTGGTCCGACCCTGAAGAAAAACCCTAATCATAATTAAAACTAACCTATCGTATGACAAAACTAATTAAACTGAAAAATTTTATTCTTTTTTGTGGTTTCATGCTCTGTGTTGTTCATTGTACTAATGAAACTAAGATTAATATAGCCGAAGGGAGTAATGAATGTGCATATAAGAAGAATATAAATGGGGATACAGTTGTTGTATGCAATTATGATAAAATCAGCCAGGAAGTAGTTGATGTTTTTCTGAGCAGTTTCATTGATTCATGTGAAATAACAAAGCTTGAAACTTCAGATAGCTCAAATGTCAAGGTTGCTAGCACTTTTGGCACTTTTGTTTCTGAAAATTATATCGGAGTGAGAAACAATAAGTTACCTTTCATGATATTTGACCATTCCGGAAAATTTATCAGAAAAATTGGTAATATTGGTCATGGTCCATCAGAGTACATAAACATCTATGATGAGATTATTGATGAAGAAAATGATTGCATTTATCTATTGCCTTGGCAAAGTAATGAAATACTGAGATATGATTTACAGGGGAATCCGATTAGCCCGATCAAATTAAAATATAGCACCACCAAAGCTACCATGTTTATTCGCCACGATACAGTTACTATTTTGAATCTACCTTTTTCCTCAGAATCGATTATCGCTTTTGTACAAAAGTTCGATGGACAAATTGTTTATGAATTACTTGCTGGCGGATATTCACTTAAACCTGACTTTAGTAATGAAATAATCTCATTAAAAAACGATGAAAATATGGATATGCATTTATTTAATTTTGGGTGCATTACAACTGATACTCTTTATCATTATAAAGAAGATCATTTACAGCCAGTTTTCGCGGTCAACTTTAACAGTAAGGAAATTCCTCCTCATAATTATTATGAATTACCAGGTTATTACATATGTCAGACAATGACTTGGGTAAAGGCACAGCGCCGGACTTATAATGCAATAAATCATGAAATACTTTTAGTTGACAAAACTACTCTTGAAACAAAAAGAATCCGTCTTTTAAATGACTACCTGGGTAATATTGAAATGGATTTTTTATTTAAAAATGGTAAATTCATAAACAATCTATCCGCTATAGATTTAAAAGAAAGGATATCAAAAGTCCTTGATTCTGAAAAGGACATGACACCAAAGGACAGGGAGCAGTTAATCAACTTCAATAATAGTTTGAATGATGAGGATAACAATATTGTGTTTTCAGGTGATATAAAATGAAATAAAACTATGAACGTGGTCTAATCGAGGTCGGACCAAATAAATATCTAAATTTCAGATTGATAATTCATTTTGAATACCTGTTTTAAAGCTTTAATGATTGTTTTTATAACTGTTTTTGTGTTATAAGATACATTTATACCTAATGCCCAAAGCTAACGTTTTCACTTACTTATTCAGAATAGTTGTGGTGATTCTGATAACTCATTTTTAGCACCAAAAATATGTAAACAAGCTACAAAATTATCAGTTTTATTATGTTAAAGAATTATCACTCAATTGATTGTCTTGTTCCGACCCTGAAGAAAAACTTATTTGTTTTTCTTATAATTTTGAATATTGGTCTTGTCCAATGCAATTCAGAAAAAAAGGAAGAACACAAAATTAGCCAAATAGATTTACCGAATTTCGGGAAAAAATCTGAGGTAAAGTTATCTGAGTTAAATGTTAAAGATATTCAATATATTCCTTTGGAAACAAATACTCATTGTCTTTTACCTCAAATAAGTACGATAGGTAAGGGACTCTCAAAAATTATAGCTAATGAAAAGGGTTTCTTTATAAATGATTATCGTAATAATAGGATACTAAGATTTGATACAACGGGAAAATTCATTTGTCAAATTGGAACAAAAGGTAAAGGTCCTAATGAATATTTATTTACTAATGATTTCTCAATTGATGTAAAAAATGATAAAGTGGTTATTTTATCCATACTACAGGATAAACTTTTTTTATATTCGTTGGAGGGTGAATTCCTAAGAACCATAAAATGTTCAGAGTCTGTAACTCATGTTATGTGTGTCGATGGTAATGTATTATGCTATAATCGAAACACCGGATCAATCGAGAATAGCTTTGAATTAATAGATTATAGTGGAACCATACTAAAGAGCTATCCAAATAAATACAAATTCCAGGCGGGTGCAATTGTATTTGTGGAACAAGAAAACGAATGCATGTTTTATTGGTATAATGACAATCTGAATATAAAAGAAAGGTATAGCGATACGATATTTACCTTTAAAGATCGATCATTTATACCAAAAATGGTCGTTAATCGTGGAGAAAGAAGGTTTATTGCTGATTTATTAATTTATAATACGGAAGATGAATTAACAAGAGTAATTAAGGAAAAACTTCCATTGTATATTGATGAAGAATGTATTTATGAATTTGGAAACTATATATATTCTCAATTTTGGTATAAAGATGATGATCATGCTTATATAATTTCGAAAAACGGAGAAGGTGAATTCTTAAGATTTTTTGATAATGGAATCATTAATGATATTGACGGCGGCCCTAATGTTACATTAAATGCCATGAAAGATGATAAAACACTTATAGACTGGATAGATCCAATAGATTTGAAATCATACATAAACTCTGATAAATTCGAAAATTCATATGCACTGAATCCTGATAAAAAAATTCAATTATCTAAGTTGGTTAATAATCTTAAAGAGGATGACAATCCGGTGATGATGGTGGTGAGGTTAAAATGAATAATGAAAAAATGAAGAAATAGGGGTGCTGGGGGTTTGGTTTGATATGTTTCAGATTGTTTCAGATAGTTTGATAGAGTTTGATAAGGTTTGATAAATGATTGTTTTTATAACTGTTTTTGTGTTATAAGATACATTTATACCTAATGCTCAGAGCTAACCGTTTCACCAGCTTATTCAGGATAATTGTTGTGATACTAATAACTCATTTTTAGCGCCAAAATTGATAAATAGCCACAAAAATACCAGTTTTATAATGCTATATAATTATAATTTAATTGATTGCCTTGGTCCGACCCTGAAGAAAAACCCTAATCATAATTAAAACTAACCTATCGTATGACAAAACTAATTAAACTGAAAAATTTTATTCTTTTTTGTGGTTTCATGCTCTGTGTTGTTCATTGTACTAATGAAACTAAGATTAATATAGCCGAAGGGAGTAATGAATGTGCATATAAGAAGAATATAAATGGGGATACAGTTGTTGTATGCAATTATGATAAAATCAGCCAGGAAGTAGTTGATGTTTTTCTGAGCAGTTTCATTGATTCATGTGAAATAACAAAGCTTGAAACTTCAGATAGCTCAAATGTCAAGGTTGCTAGCACTTTTGGCACTTTTGTTTCTGAAAATTATATCGGAGTGAGAAACAATAAGTTACCTTTCATGATATTTGACCATTCCGGAAAATTTATCAGAAAAATTGGTAATATTGGTCATGGTCCATCAGAGTACATAAACATCTATGATGAGATTATTGATGAAGAAAATGATTGCATTTATCTATTGCCTTGGCAAAGTAATGAAATACTGAGATATGATTTACAGGGGAATCCGATTAGCCCGATCAAATTAAAATATAGCACCACCAAAGCTACCATGTTTATTCGCCACGATACAGTTACTATTTTGAATCTACCTTTTTCCTCAGAATCGATTATCGCTTTTGTACAAAAGTTCGATGGACAAATTGTTTATGAATTACTTGCTGGCGGATATTCACTTAAACCTGACTTTAGTAATGAAATAATCTCATTAAAAAACGATGAAAATATGGATATGCATTTATTTAATTTTGGGTGCATTACAACTGATACTCTTTATCATTATAAAGAAGATCATTTACAGCCAGTTTTCGCGGTCAACTTTAACAGTAAGGAAATTCCTCCTCATAATTATTATGAATTACCAGGTTATTACATATGTCAGACAATGACTTGGGTAAAGGCACAGCGCCGGACTTATAATGCAATAAATCATGAAATACTTTTAGTTGACAAAACTACTCTTGAAACAAAAAGAATCCGTCTTTTAAATGACTACCTGGGTAATATTGAAATGGATTTTTTATTTAAAAATGGTAAATTCATAAACAATCTATCCGCTATAGATTTAAAAGAAAGGATATCAAAAGTCCTTGATTCTGAAAAGGACATGACACCAAAGGACAGGGAGCAGTTAATCAACTTCAATAATAGTTTGAATGATGAGGATAACAATATTGTGTTTTCAGGTGATATAAAATGAAATAAAACTATGAACGTGGTCTAATCGAGGTCGGACCAAATAAATATCTAAATTTCAGATTGATAATTCATTTTGAATACCTGTTTTAAAGCTTTAATGATTGTTTTTATAACTGTTTTTGTGTTATAAGATACATTTATACCTAATGCCCGGAGCTAACAGTTTCACCAGCTTTTTCGGGATAATTGTGGTGATACTAATAACTCATTTTAGCGACCAAAATAGGTAAATAAGCCATAAAGATAACTGTTTTATAGTGTTATATAATTATAATTTAATTGATTACCTTAGTCCGACTCCTGAAAAAAGGCAAATTAAATACAAAACCCTATGAAAAAAACCATCTTTCTGCTAACCATTTTCACTGGTTTGTCCTTATTTATGATAATGAACCAGCAATGCTCAAATCATAAGTCTGCTGAGGTTATACCAGTAAGTGACAGTGCCAGGGATTTCAATGTAATGATCGCACAATTGGATAGCATATATGAAAATCACCGGCGTTTCCTATTACTAAGTGACAGCATTCAGAAATATGGGAATAATTCAACGGAATTAAAAAACCTGGGGAAAGCCAAATTTGCCTCGGACAAAGTTAATCTTGAAAAGGTTACTAAAATCTTGGACAGATACGGTTGGCTCGGATCGGATGCATTCGGAAAAAATGGGGAAATTGCAGTGTTCATGATGATTTTTACCTCAAATAAACCCACTTTGGAGAAATATTGGCCAATGATCAATGAAGCTGCCAGTAAGGGAAAAATTTCAACGATGGAATTTGCACAATTACAGGATAAGTATGAAAAGGTGAACCAAAGGCCACAGATATATGGTACTATTATACAAAGGAACGAAGATGGTACATATGCCCTTTATCCTGTTCTTGATGAAAAGAATATCAATAAACGCAGGGCTGAAGTCGGCCTTCCTCCAATTGAAGACTATTTAAAAAAAACACAAAATATTGATTACAAACCTCCTGTTCAATAGTCTGCATAACCAACAATAACCTATAATTGACTCAAGATTATATACTATTTAAACCCTAACGAAATGCAAAAGATTTTAAATTCCTTTTTTCTTGTATGCTTTATTGGCATTTTATCGATCAGTTGTCACAAAAAAGGATCCTATGCTACACTTCAGCATATTAACGGAAATCAGGTAATAACTTGTAATGTTGATGAAATAAGTGACAGCATTGACTTTCTTTTAAGCAACATGATTGACGAATGTGAATTAGTTAAACTGGAGACTAATGACAGCTCACTTCTTGGCGGAATCAGTCGTATTGGGGTATCGGAGAATTATATGGTTGTTTATTGTAATGATCAGTTTCCCGTTAAACTTTTTGACAGGAAGGGCAATTTTATCAGGAATATTGGGACTATTGGCCATGGACCCGGAGAGTATATCTACCTGTATGGTCTGCAAATTGACGAGCCCAATAACCGTATTTACCTTACACCATTTGCCTTTGTCAATAAGGTCCTTGTTTACGATATTACCGGGAATTACATTCAGGATATTCCTCTAGCTTATTCATCGCCAAAATGCCGGGTTTATGTTGAAAATGAAATGGTAACGGTTCTTTCAATGCCTTTTGACAGCGTTGTTCCCGTTGCATATCAACAAACATATGAAGGAAGCCTGATAAAAAAACTTCCCATTATGAATCACCTCATAGTGCGAACGGATTTTAACAGTGAAGTATTTTCTAATCATAATTCGGGGGAATATGATTTAAAAATCGCTGGTTTCGGTAATGGAAATTATGATACCCTGTATCATTATAATTCAGACCTAAATAAACTTATTCCAAAATATGTAAACAGTTTTACCGGTAAACGTCAAGGTTCGGTAACAACTGAACTCCGGCGACATTACTATTCATTTTTGTATGATGATTATTATGGGAAAAAAATCATTGTAAATAAGGAAACATTGAAGTCTGATTTCTTCAAGTTAATAAACGATTTTCACGGCAACATTGAAATTAAGGACTTTTTTATGAGTAATAATGGCCTGTTTGTGGGGTCTATTTCGGCAATAGATTTGATTGATCAAATCGGCGAACTGATGAAGTCCGAAATCAGTAATGACAATAAAGAAAAGATTTCACGTCTTCTTGAAGACCTTGATGAAAATGATAATCCCATTTTATTTTTGGGTAAAATGAAGTAGAAAATCATATTACGACCGTGAATGTATAACATTCAAGAGATGAAGAATGAAAGAATGAAGAAATGAAGAAATGAAAGAATGAATGAAGAAATAAGAGTTCTGGGTTTGATAGAGTTTGATAGGGTTTGATATGGTTTGAAAAGGATGCTATGTTGAAAAAAATCCTATTTATTTATTTTCTGGTATGTGTTATAACGGCATGTAAAAGTAGTTTGAATGAAAATTCTTCGGCATTACCCGTTATTGACATAAAAAAGAACGTCAAAAATTTCAGGTTCGTTAATTTATCTGAAATCGCTGAAAATGTTGAATATGTTCCATTGGAGACAGAAAGTAACATACTTCTTCGCGATAATATTGGCGTACGGGTGACTGATGATCGATATATTGTCTATGATTTAGCATGTAAAGCTTTCAATAAAAAAGGGCGTTTTATAGGTAATTATGGAAGTATTGGTAAGGGACCAGGGCAGTTTGTGCACGGTCGTGTTTTGGGAATTGATCAGAATAATAATAAATTATTTATAGCCAATTATAAAAATATTTTGGAATATTCCTTAATTGACCGAACTTTCATACGCAGTATTAATCTGCAAAAACTGCAGGACATAGAAGGTATGTCAAACAGCTTTGCTTATTTGTACTTAGGAGACAATATTTTTGTTAATATAATAGGGTTTAACAGCAGTATACAAATAGTTTCATTTAATGATAAAGCTGAAGTGCTAAATGTTTACCCCAATTACTTTGCAAATACTTATATTAACAATTCAGAATATTTCTGCCTTAATAACCGTGTACTTTCTATTGGCAATAAAATTCTTTATAAAGATGGATTATGTGACACGGCATTTTACCTTGACAAATCGTTGACCCGAAAGCCAGCCTATTTGTTTAATCTCGGGAATAAGGATCCCTATATTTATCTTAAATCACTTCCAACAGGGCCCGGGTACTTAGATGAAGGACTATTAGATTTTATTCAGGTTGATGAATTTTTGGAGTATAACGACCTATTGCTATTTACTTGCAGTTTTGGCAACCAAATGCCAGAATCTGAATCTATTCCGATTAATGAGGATGCATATGTTAAGCCTGGTTCCTCCGCAAGAGTTTTAGGAAATTCCAATGCTACTCATTGTATATTCAATAGGAAGACTTCAAAGTTGGTTTTTTTGAAAAAAACAGATCAATATAAGAAAGACTTTGGTGGATTTTCAGGTTATGTAAACGACATTGACGGTGGCGTTCCTTTTTGGTCAACGAATTTATATAAAAATCAGTTGTTTATGGCTGTAAACGCTTATGATTTGAAAGATTATGTTTCAAGTGATGTATTTAAAAACTCTACACCAAAATACCCTGAAAAGAAGGAAGCATTGCAGCGCCTGGCTGACAGTTTAGATTACGATGATAATCCGGTGATAATGGTGGTGAGTTTGAAAAATGAAAAAATGAAAGAATGAAAGAATGAAGAAATGAAAGAATGAATAATGAAAGAATGAAGAAATGAAGTAATATGTTGTTGGGGGCTGGTTTGAAATGTTTCAGATTGTTTCAGATAGTTTGATAGGGTTTGATAAAGTTTGAAGAGGAAGTTTGATACGGTTTGAAAGGATTCAGGTTTTATAAGTGTGTAGTTCAATATTATTCAGTTGTTCGATAATTGAAGAACTCTGGAGTCAGAGGTCTTTAGAAACAGATTCATAAGATGACCATGTGTGTAATAAAATGTAAATTAATCTGTTATTCACTGATTTTATCTGTCACAATCTTGGGCTGTAATATTAATAATAGAAGAAATGATGCATTATGCGAAATTGATATCTCTGAAAATATCGATAAAGTAACAAGCACTAATCTTTCGAACATTTCTGACAACATCATATATATTCCCTTGCAAACCCCGCCGAATTTGTTACTGAAAAGTATAATAAACATCAGAATATGTAAATCGGGAATTTATGTTTGCGATGGAGAAAGAATTTACAAATTTTCATCCACTGGTAAATATATAAAAGAAATAGGCGGAGTTGGAAATGGTCCTGGTGAATTTATAGGTCCTGCTTTGCTTGAAGTTAATGAAGAAGCAAATACTCTTTTTGTTATTAGTGAGAATAAAGGATTACTAAAATACGATCTAAACGGAAATTACATTGATATGTTTCCAAATTTTGGTTCGACAACCAATCTTGTTTACCAAAGTGATGATATATATTTAAACGAAAGTTCATTTTCAAATAAAGAATCTAATATAATTATTGCAGATACCCTATTAAATGTATTACATAGATTTCAGAAAATTAAAGCCATAGACGGAGTATTTTCATTTTCTGTAAATCTGTATTGTTTTAATAACGAAGTGTTTTGCAAGGGTGCTTTTAACGATACAATATTTCGGATATGCAAGGAAGGCTTAAAACCATACATAGTTATTAAGCTTGGCAAGAACCAATTGCTAAATGATTTAAATATTAATGACATAGTAAATGAAAACCCTGAAATTGTAGATAAATACTTTATCCATCATAATATTATTGAAACAAAGACTTTTCTGCTGGCTGAACTTTCAACATTAAGGGCCATTGATAAAGTGGTTCAAATTAAATACTTATTATATGATAAAAATGAAAGTACTCAATCAATTTTGCCTCAAACTGGGTTTGTAAATGATATTAATAATGGTCTGCCATTTGTTCCAAGGTATCTGCAAAACGATAGTATTTGTGTTGATTATGCAGATGCGTATAAATTAATCGAATGGGTTAATTCAGAAACATTTAAAAACTCAAAACCAAAATACCCCGAAAAGAAGGAAGCATTGCAGCACCTGGTTGACAGTTTAGATTACAATGATAATCCGGTGATAATGATTGTGAGTTTGAAAGAATGAAAAATGAAAGAATGAAAAATGAAAGAATGAAGAATAAAAGTTATACTGGCAACCTGGAACTTGTTTGTTTGCTTTAATATACATATAAAATAAAATATATGAAAGCAATAATTTCTTTATCTTTTTCAATTGCAATGCTTTTGACTGTTAATACAATTATTATTTCAGTTGATGCTTCTAAAAATGATAATCTTAAATTATCAGATTTGTCAAGTAATACAAAGGTTATCCCTTTAGAAACAAATACAAAGAGCGAGTTTTTTTATATTGTCAAAGTAGCTTTAACAAACAATTATATTTTCATTCTTGCCGGAGACGAAGAATCTAAAGGATTCCCGGTTCGAGTATTTAAATATGACTGGCAAGGACACTTTGTTAGCCAGGTTGGATTAAAGAATAATAAAACAAAAGATTATGAACCATATAAAGATATGCTTTGTGATGAAAAATCAGGGATGTTATTTTTAAAGAATAAAAACAATTGGCAAGTCTTTCACCTTGATGGAAGTTTTATTAAAACAATAACTATGAAAGATGAGAACTTTCATAGTTACTTTTATCAGAATAATTTATGGACCATTACTACTTCTTTCACAAATGGGAAAAATCAATACAATTTATCCTCCATATCATTAGATGGAAAAATAACCCCTGTATCCTCTTTCGATGATTATAATCCGGAATACATTGCCAAAGCAGGTGTACAGGTATTTTCTACACCTTCTTTTTCTGTGCATAACAATAAATTGTATATCTCTTTTGGATGTAACAATTCTTTAAATGTTATAGAAGGTCTAAAACTTAAAAAAGAATATCAATACTCGCTAGAAAATTGTGAGCAGTTAGAAACCGATAGATATCTCGGAGGAGAACAGGGTTTTATTGGAGATTATTTGATATTGGGATATGCAGTTAAAGCCAATGTAAGTGACTATATCGTCAACACTAAAACCAATCAGAAATTTAATGTTAAATACAGGACAACTCAAGGT
Source organism: uncultured Bacteroidales bacterium (assembly GCA_964449015.1). Classification (GTDB taxonomy): domain Bacteria; phylum Bacteroidota; class Bacteroidia; order Bacteroidales; family UBA10428; genus UBA5072. Next base: position 5,147 of record CAYVBH010000004.1, on the reverse strand, counting down.
AAATTTACAAGTGGCATTAAAGATGATATCTATCAAACGGGGTATTTTAGTATAAATCGCACAAACCGTAATAATTGTTTCTTCTTTGTTAAAAATACCTCTGAGGTTGGTACTCTTGTTGAAAGACAAAAAACCAGTATTAATTCTGTTCTGTTTGTTGTGCAACTATAACTATTACCCATGAGGCTTTTATCAATATTTTTAATTACCCTGGTAGCAATGTCATGTTCCAAAATCAATAAAAATAATTTTACTATTATTTCAATTGATAAAAAAGCTACTGAACCTGCAAATCTTTCGGAGTTTATAAGAAGTTCAAAACTGATTAAATTAGAAACAAACCCAGAGTGTCTTATTTCATTTGCGAAGCAAGTACTTGTAGCCAAAAACTATATTTTTATTGCTGAACCTTCAAGAGTCTTACAATTTGATACAACAGGTCGGTTTATTAAACAAATTGGCACGGCTGGTCATGGTCCTGGCGAATATTATATGGTCGGATCCATTGCAGCAGATACTTTCTCAAACCACCTTGTTGTTCAAGCGCAGGGCGGGTATTTTTGTTATGATTTTGAAGGACGTTTTATTCAGAATATACCAGTCAGTGGCTTTACGGAGTGCATATCTTTTATAAAAGGTTCTTTGTGGACAGTAAAAACTAAATTAGCCGAACCTTTAAACGATGGTACGTTTATAACGCAAGCTACATTGTTCCGTTACAATCAGCTTTATAAAATAACCGATAGTTTGATAGTTAAACAAGTCATTCTTAAAAAAGTAACAGCATCAATAGGCGGGTATACTTATTATATTTCGGATATACCGTCAGGTACTTTTTTTTATTATCCAGTACTTACTTCTGAACCTATTGTCAGAGATACCTTATATGAAATAGAATCTTCTCATATCAATCCCAAAATAAAATTCGATTTTAAGGATATTGTTATATCTGACAATTATAAAAAGAATATGTCTTTGTTAAACATTTATAGGACCGACAGGTATGCCTTTGTTGAATATACGGTTAAAGGGCAGCCCTTTATTTTTTGTTACGATTTTAAAGAAAAGACGAAACATACAGTCAGTGAGGGCTTTAATGACGATGTGTATGGTACCGGCATTGTTACGCCCAGGCCGTTAAACCTCTATAATAATGAACTATATTTTCTTAAAAACGGTTATGAAGTAGAAGGCCTCATTGACGGAGTAAATGAGAATAGCAACCCGGTGGTGGTCTTTTTGAAAATTAAGCAGTAATTCTATACTTTTTACCTAATTACAGGCAACTCGACTCAAAGGACTGCGGCTCCACGTGCCTTCTCATGGTGGCCAAATATCATGGGGAAGAGTATACTATACAGTATTTAAGAGAAAATTCATTCATTACCCGCGAAGGGGTTTCGATGCTTTATCACAAGCAGTAATTAAAACAAAAACCCTCCGGAAGAAATTCCGAAGGGTTTTTTTCTGGTGGTGCCACGTGGAGTTGAACCACGGACACACGGATTTTCAGTCCGTTGCTCTACCAACTGAGCTATGGCACCAGTTGTTTTTTTCAGAGGTGCAAATCTAAATAAAAAAAACATTCATCAAAACTTTTTAGGTAAAAATATGGATTTTGAGTTCACTATGGGCGTATTTCATAATTTGTTACTTTTGCACACACTATGTCGGAAACTCAATACCATATTCATACGCTGCCTAACGGCATCAGGCTGATTCACAGATCTGTCAAGAGTCCGGTTGCTCACCTCGGACTTTTTATCAATACCGGTTCACGCGATGAACAGGAAAATGAACACGGACTGGCACACCTGATCGAGCACATGCTTTTCAAAGGTACCACTAAACGCAAGGCCTACTATATTTTAAGCCGCATGGAGGATGTCGGCGGGGAGCTGAATGCCTATACTACCAAAGAAGAAACCTGTATCCACGGTACCTTTTTCAGCCAGTATTACGGCCGGGCACTCGAACTGATCAGCGATATTGCGTTTAATTCATCATTCCCGGTCAATGAACTGAAAAAGGAACGGGAAATCATCCTCGATGAAATCAACTCGTATAAAGATTCGCCCTCCGAACTTATTTTTGATGAGTTTGAAGAGTTGCTTTTTGACGGGAATCCACTGGGAAGAAATATTCTCGGAAATGAAAAAAGCCTCAAGATATTCACTCCCGACAGTATCAAGGATTTCATCAGGCGCAATTACAACACCGATCAAATGGTGGTTACATCCGTGGGTGAAATACAGTTCAGCAAGCTGGTGAAGCTTTTTGAAACCTGGTTCAATGGTCCGGTTATGAAATCATCTACCGGCAGAACACATGTTAAATACCACTATAAGCCTTTGCAAAAACAGGTATCGCGCAAAACTTTCCAGGCCCACTGTATTATTGGAAATATAGCCTATAAAATAGGTGACCCTCGCAGACTCCCGCTTTATTTGCTGAATAATTACCTGGGCGGTCCCGGTATGAACTCGCGGCTGAACATGGCACTGCGCGAACGCAAGGGGTATGCCTATTCCATCGATTCGATGTATACGGCTTATACCGATACGGGCAATATTACCATATACTTCGGAACCGACAAAACGCTGGTTGAAAAGTGCCGCGACATCATCATGAAAGAGTTGCGGCTCCTAAGGGAGAAACAGCTAAGCACGCTACAGTTGCATAAAGCCAAGCGGCAGGTACTTGGTCATATTGCCATTTCTTCGGAGAATAATGAGAATTACATGCTTTCAATGGGCAAGAGCCTGATGTTGTTCAATAGAATTGAATCGCTTGATGAAACCGGCAGAAAAATTGAAAACATCACCTCGAAACAATTGACAGAGATCGCCAATGATGTGCTCAATGAGCAGCAATTATCCTGTCTGCTATATCAGTAAATCAACACCATGTCCGATCTTTCAGATGATATAGTCCGGTATGCAGCAGCGCATACTTCGCCCGAGGATCAAGTTTTATACAGCCTGTACCGCGAAACAAACCTGACCACCGTATATCCGAACATGCTGTCGGGACACCTCCAGGGCAGGTTTCTCGAAATGATCAGCCACATGATCAGGCCCGCAAGAATTCTGGAAATAGGCACTTTCACCGGCTATTCTGCTATCTGCCTGGCACGGGGACTTGGTCAGAACGGCCGGCTGCATACAATTGACATCAATGATGAATTGACACATGTGGCCCTGAAATATTTCAGATTGGCCGGACTTGAAGACCGGATCGTAATGCACACGGGAGATGCCTGCGCAGTAATTCCAACACTTGATGAGCGTTTTGACCTGGCATTCATTGATGGAGACAAGGAACAATATGTGGCCTATTACGAGGCACTGTTTCCCAAAGTAAAAATCGGAGGTTTTGTTCTTGCGGATAATGTGCTGTGGGGTGGGAAAGTTGTATCGGACCAAATAACAGGCGACAAGGAAACACAAGGTATTCAGGAATTCAATACATTTGTGATGCAAGATACCCGGATTGAAAAGATGCTGCTTCCATTCAGGGATGGCGTTTCTATTCTGCGTAAAACTTGCGATTGATATTTTTATGAACCTTTCCGGACACCATTTGTTTACACACGTAAAATACATCAGTTAATGGGTGCTTATACCATACGTGAACTCGAAAACCTGTCGGGGATTAAGGCACATACCATCCGGATATGGGAAAAGAGGTATGGATTGATTGCGCCACAGCGTACATCTACAAATATCAGAACATATTGTGACAGCGAACTGAGAAAGCTGCTGAATATTTCCATTCTGAACCGCAATGGGCTAAAGATTTCAAAAATAGCCCGGCTTTCACAGGATGAAATTGCCCACCAGGTAAACCGTTTCAATGAAGATGTCAGCAGTACCGAAAATCAGGTTGAGAGCCTGACCCTCGCTATGATTGAAATGGATGAATTCAGGTTTGAACAGGTGCTGGCCCGTTCTATCATTAAATTTGGTTTTGAAGAAGCGGTTATGCATGTAGTATACCCATTTTTCGTTAAAGTGGGGGTCATGTGGCAAACCAATTCCATTTCGCCGGTTCAGGAGCATTTTGTGTCAGGTATTATCCGGCAGAAATTTTTTGTAGCCATTGATAGCCTTATTGGCAATGACAAACCCGGTGTTCCCAGGTTTGTGTTCTTCCTGCCCGAAGGTGAGTACCACGAATTTGGATTGCTCTTCTTTTGCTACCTGGCAAAGAAAAGAGGATTCCAAACCATTTACCTGGGCCAGTCACTCCCGGTGGATGATCTTCCTGACCTGGTGCGATCCAGAAAGATTGATTACCTGGTAACCTCATCCAGTACCTCGATCAACGGAAAAAATATTCAGACTTTTATTGAACAGCTTTCCACCCTCTTTCCTGATCAGGTTATTTTTCTTTCGGGCTCGGGAGCACAACAGGTGTCGGGAAAAACTCCCGACAGAGTTATACTGATCCACACTCCTTCAGAATTTATTGGCAAGCTTGAAACGATTGCCAACAATTTAAAGAATTGACCAATTGCTTACGCCCTTACTGGTATACGCGTCAACTTAAGAATTTTCCCCAAGCACGGAGTGATTGAATTTGAATAACGCCGGGTTGTACCCGACGCTATTCACATAAAATCGCTCCGCGATTTAAAACCAAACCCATATACTCTTTACACATAAATATTATTTAAAATTATGTTGACGCGTGTGTTTGAAGGGGCGTAATCAAGTAATAAAATCCTTAAGTCGATAGCTACGGTTGAAAACCTCGCCAAGCACAGTAATAAAATCTGGACAAATCAGGGTTAATCAGATACTTTAAAAGCAGATCCGGCACTCTATATAAAGATAAAAAGGTCGTAATATAAAGTGTTAATGATTGACTTCAAGTAAGTTAAACAATTATATTTATTAGGAATAGTCATTTTATTTAAAAAGACATAATTTAGAATGACGTTGTAGATTCCTTTAATAATGAATAAGGCATGAAAAAATTATTTAGAATGGAAGCGTAAAAACCGCTATTAATATTTAGAATCATTATAAATAATTTGGTAGTTGTTTAAAGAAGTATTACTTTTGATGAACAAAATAAAACAAAATAGCCATGACTGCCATAGAGTTTAATTACCAGCTTACAAGTCTCAGCGACAGTCTTCA
>CAYVBH010000003.1:0-44708 GCA_964449015.1 uncultured Bacteroidales bacterium | reverse complement strand
TGCACTCTTGTTCCCAAATTTACTGCACTTCATTTTCCCGAAATCACTGTATTTCCTTTTCCTGTTTACAACCTTTGCTCAGCTTATGTCCATGATACCCGAATACGAATTCGATAAATGTGTTGACCGCTACAATGGGAATCATCGAGTTCGCCATTTTACTTGCCGGGATGTAAACAGGAAAAGGAAATACAGTGGTCTGGGCGTTGCAGAGCTGCGTCGTTTACGTCAGCTTGAAGAAGAAGATTTCAAGTTGAAGCAGATCGTCGTCGATCTTTCTCTCAACAAACAAATGCTACAGGATGTTTTGCAAACAAAGCTCTGAAGCCAACCCAATTGAAGGGATGGGCTCATCAAAAGAAGACATCCAAATTTAACTGCTGCTAATTAAGGGAGGTTTTCACTGCTGATTAAGGGAAGTTTTCACCTTCAGGTGAGTATTACTATAGACAATCTGTTTGTGAAGAGTTTTATTCACTCGAATCAAAAAAGTTATACATTTGATCTTGGGTTTTGAGCTAGATCATTTGTTTCATAAAAGGACAAGTTCAAATTTAACTGAAGCATAAATGAAAAATCTTTGTTGCATATTTCTAACCATATCGATTCTACTTATTGGATGTCAAGAAGCCTACGATCATTCAGAGACTAATATCCTCTTCCTTCATCATAGTACTGGCGAGATCATCTGGAATGGAAGAACTCCTTCAGTAATTGTTAGAGTTGCACGAAAAATAAATGAGAAACTTGCTCGGCGCGTGGCTCCAGAAGGAATTCTACCCAAATTCTTTGATGATTATAATAAAACAAATGCCACCCAATATCGCATAACAGAACAAATATTTCCAAATGCAACACCATATGGTTGGAACAATTTCCCGTTTGACTACTATAATATATGGGTCAGAAATGCCGGCGATAAACCATATATGGGCGAACCAACACTAGAAGTGCTCACAAGGCAATATCAAGTAATTATCTTTAAACATTGTTTCCCGGTTTGTTATATTGATGAAGATCAAGAACCTTCAGATATAAATTCAAGTGCAAAAACCATTGGAAACTACAAATTGCAATATCTAGCATTACGAGACAAGTTGCATCAATTCCCAAATACTAAATTTATTCTGTTTACTGGAGCAGCACTTACCAGGGCAAGTGTCAGTGAAGATAATGCAAAAAGAGCTAATCTTTTTTTTGACTGGGTCTTAACTGATTGGGATCTGCCAGGAGATAATATATATATTTGGGATATGTACGCCCTGCAAACTGAAGGAGGCTTTTATTTCAAGGATGAATATGCTATATCTCCAACTAATTCTCACCCAAATAGCGCTTTTGCAGTAAAAGTCGCCAGTTTGCTATTCAATAGGATTATTGATATCATTGAGAATGATGGAAATGGGACTTTACAGACTGGGACTCTATCTGTTAGATAGGATCCTGAGGCATCGTCTAAGGAGGTTGTATTATTTCAGTAATTAATAAATAATGCCCTTAAAAAGGGAAGGAGTTTTTCAGTGAACTTTGTTGCTCCAAATTCATTGAGATGAGAATTTCCAATCCAATCTTCTTCTGCATCAAAGATACTGCAGAATTCTATGTGATTAAAATTATATAGTATGGCCTGATAACCATTTTGGAAAGTCAACAAATAAGGACCTTGACCAGACAGGTTTTGAGTATCCTTGAAACCAGGCATTTCGATAAGTATTAATGCTATATTATTTATAGAGCAGACTTCTGCTAATCCTCCGAGCCAAAATGATGAAGTAAATTTTTCTAATGGCAGCAATAGCTCCTTATGGGTGGTCCTATCATTGCTCGATTTCCGCAGTTTCAGTTGACCATCTACCAGCTTAGCTTTTCGAATATCCCGACTCAAGATTTTTTTAAGGAATTCTTTGCCAAGCCACTTGAACCTTATCAAAGGCACATCGTCCAGATTGTACTTATGCCCCTCCATCGTGACATCAACGATCGGGTTCACAGCATTCTCATCAAAGGACTTAACAAGCTGAGAATTAAGTCCGAAAAGCACTATCTTTGGGTGTTTATCATACTTTTTGATATACTCATTAAGTTGTATAACATTGGTCTTTATTGAGGCGCCACTAATGGCCATATTATATGATTTTATCCCGTTAAATGTAAGGTATTCGGTATCGATGCCATCAAGTGAAGTGCTTGCACCCAAAACTATAAGATCATAGTCAGGGTCCTTAAAAGTTAAAGACTCAATACGTTTTTTCACATCAAAATCTGTAACTGAAATTAGCACAACGTATAAAGAATTGACAACAACAAAAAATATTAAAAAGAAAATAATAAACTTCAATGATCTTAGTAACAAACTATGCATGGCTAGAAATGTGAATAGATAAATTGTTCTCCTTTGTTCCATGATATTATAATACCTAATAGCATTATGGAAAAAACAGTCCATCTGAACATCATTTTTATCTTACTGCTTCCCGACATGAATTGTAATAGCTTAAGTGAAATACTTGTAAAGTCATTGTTTATGTATTCAAAAGCGAAATAAATTAGTATGAAAATATAGACAGAATAAGGAATCTCATTTATCCAATTTTGCAAATGATTAGCACTTTGGAAATTTATCTTCGAAAAAAACAACATTGTTGAGGCAAAATCTGGGGAAAAAAAGAATACCAAAGATATGCCGAAAAAAATGCATGTAACCACGCGTCCAATCAAAGCCCTAAAAAAATAAGGAAGTTTCGCAAATAGCTTCACTCTCCACTTTTTTGAAAAGAATTCGAAATTAATAGCAATGGCTTGCAATATCCCTAAAACCATAAAATTCCATCCTGCCCCATGCCAAAGACCAAAACAGAAAAAAGTGAGGAATACGGCATAAGCAGATGCAATAACTCCCCATCGTCGATGTTTGAAACTAATCTGACGAAATATATAATCATTAAACCAAGAAGAAAGTGAAATATGAAATCTTTTCCAAAAAGTTGTTACATTCTCTGCAAAAAAAGGACGATTGAAATTTGGGGTTAACTTAATTCCAAAAGATCTTGAGATTCCTAAGGCAATGTCTGTATAACCAGAAAAATCAAAGTATAAATAGAGCGTCTGGAGTACCACCAACAACCATAGCACAGATCCATCAATTTGGTTTAATGCAGCATACATTTTTATCACCAATGGAGATAACTGATCTGCTATAACGACTTTTTTGAATAAACCTATTAATGCCAATCTCAATCCCGATGAAACTTCTTGCTCATTGAAAGTAATCCCAGCTTTAAGTTGTGGCAGAAATTGATTAGAGCGTTCAATCGGACCTGAAAGGAACTTTGGATAAAAACTGATATACAGAAAAAAATTTATGAAGTTACTTTCAGGCTTCTCCCAATTCATTTTAATATTTATCAAGTATCCGATCCCTTGCAGTGTAAAATATGATATCCCGATTGGAACAATAATATCGGATAAACTTGAAACTTTAAAGTCTGAACCAAAGAGATTTAATACAGGGTCAATTGCAAAAGAGGCATAATTCATAATAGCCAGTTGAAGCAAATTGACAAAAATGCCAACCCTAAATGCTATTTTTTTCCACCGAGCAGAACCGCCTAATATTCCAAGATAGTAATTAATAAGTGAATAGATAATAACATAGATCAGTAGCAAAGGGCTGAAGGATAATATAAATCCACAACTCAAAACAGCCAGGAAGAAGACTCTATGGTCGTGTTTTAATAGATAGTAAACATAAATGGCAAAAATCGTAACAAAAATGAAGCTTAAGGAAACGATTTGCATACTTGTCTTTCTATTTTGTCTTTAAATGCTATCTGCTTAAATGATCGCTATTTTGCCTCAGCACAGAATTGAAGAACGATATGAGTTATGCAAATAGTATACAGAAGCAATACATAACGCTTCGGAAAACAAGTGTCTTAGTAAATAGTCTCGTCCACAGTTCTGACATACTTAATAGAACTTACATATTTTTTTAAAAAACATCTCGATAAATGTAACAATTGTGCATTTTTGTCGTTAAATTTATTACGTTTGTCAAATATTATTTTCCATTCGTCAAATATCGTGGTACATTGAAAAAGATTTTTACTCTGGCTTTAGTTCTTATTGCTCCGCTTATTTCAGCCAAAACATACTATGTCGCGGCAACAGGCGGAAGTGATCTCTTCCCTGGCACACTAACCCAGCCATGGTCAACATGGCAGAAAGCTTTTAACACTGCCCGGGCAGGCGATACGGTGTTTATTAGGGGTGGGGTATATTATCCAACGAAAACACAAGTGATTGTGCCGAGGGATGGTAGTGGTTATAGTGGAACTTCGGATTATTTTATTCATTATATAGCTTATCCTCCAGACTGGCAAGCAGGGAACGTGCCGATCTTGGATGGCAGAAATATTGTACCAGATGACCCAGGAGAAAGTACTGGATATAACGCTGGCATATATATAGATGGTGCAAATTATTTACACTTTGAGGGCCTTACAATAAGGAATTATTGGCAGAAATATTTGAGGGTATTTGTTCAAGGATTGGTATCAGTAGACTGCAAATTTCATACCTATAAAAACATAACCGTCCATAACATAACCGGTCGTGGAATCTACTATGATCCAACACTTGGACCTGATACAACATGTTTTATTAATTGTGATGTCTATAATTGTTGTGATAGTTTAGCCGCTCCAGGAGAGGAAGGAGGTTGGGGTGATGGTTGGCAGGCAATTAATCAAAAGGCAGCATATCTGCTTTTTGATGGATGCAGAGCATGGAATAATTCCGATGATGGATTCAATACTACACCTTTGGGATTGATTGAAATAAGAAATTGTTGGTCATTTGATAACGGGAAATTAAATGGAGATGGAACTGGATACAAAATGAATCCTGACCCAGATCAATATAATTCGGAAACAACCTACAGAGTCCATAATAATATTTCTGCATTTAACAAAATTGGTTTTGATGAAAACAATAATGGAATGGCTACTGAGGAGTCCCGAATTTATAATAATACCTCATATAATAATAAATTTTGGGGATTTGTAAACCACGGTAACAACATTGGAATACAGAAAAATAATGTGTATCGTAATAACGTCTCCTTCTTAAACGGACTTGCTGAGATTTCAGAGTATCTTTTTTATACTGATGATCACAATTCATGGAATGTTGAGCTGGGAGTAACAGTATCAAATGCAGACTTTGTTCTGACAAATAAATCGTTATCTCTTCAAGAGCTGACGGCACCAAGAAAACTAGATGGGTCACTACCTGACATTTCCTTTTTAAAACTGGTTGAAGGAAGTGATCTCATTGATGTTGGTATAAATGTTGGACTTTCCTTCAGTGGTACTGGCCCGGATCTTGGTTACTCAGAATATAATTCTGTAGCAGTGGATCCATCCCCTCCAATATTCGTTGGTGCTGTGATTGAAAACACCACTCCTGCCAGACTGGAAATGACATTTAACCAGACCCTGGCCAACATTGTACCCGCAACTTCAGCCTTTGCAGTTAAAGTCAACTCCGTTACACGAACCGTAAGCTCGATTGCAATCTCAGGAACAAAAGTACTCCTGACTCTTACAAGCCCGGTCATCTATGGTGACATAGTTACTGTTGCTTATGTCAAACCTGCAACAAACCCTCTTCAAAATCCTGCCGGAGGTCAGGCCTCATCGCTTGCAGCTCAATCAGTAACCAATAACTGTACATCTGCGGCAAATCAAGCGCCGCTAGTTACAATTACCTCACCAACAAAGAATTTGACTTTCATAGCGCCAGCAACAATTACTATTGAGGCAACTGCCATGGACCCTGATGGTTTAGTGATAAAAGTAGAATTTTATGCCGGTGACATAAAACTTGCCGAAGCGCCCTCCAATCCATTCAACTGTGTTTGGAAAGACGTTGTGGAAGGCATATATATCATTTATGCTGTTGCTACAGATAACTTAGGAGCAAAAACAGTCTCTGAAACCGTAACTGTATTAGTTGAAAAGGCTGCTCAGATTGCCAATGAATTGCCTGTCGTTGATGTTACTTACTATCCACAGGGAAAATCCAAAAAACCAAAAAAACATGATAATATTGTGCTTGTCGCTGCCGCTTATGACCCGGATGGCACTATTTTAAATGTAGAATTCAAAAACCGAGATACATCCCTAGCCCTAGTAAATAGTGCCCCTTTCGAATATACCCTTCAAAATGTTGACACCGGGACTTACATTATTACGGCAATTGCTACGGATAACCGGAATGCTTCAATATCATCCATGCCTATCAAAATCTTTATCGGTGACCTAAGTATTTATGAGGATATTTTTAAACTTTCGCCAAATCCAAATCATGGTCAATTCGCAATAGATATATACTCTGAAATACCTGGCTTTGGGAAAAAAATAATAATTACAAATCTCTTGGGGGAAACCATCTTTGAAGATAAATTGGCCGACTTTGAAACACACCGGGAATTGGATTTGTCCCATGAAGTTGCAGGCACTTATATTCTGATGATCTCCAGTGAAAACAGAATTATCAGTGCCAAGAAATTTATTAAGAGATAGCTTTATCTTCAAACGGTAAATATTAATGAACTGGATTTCAAAAGACAGCTATAGCGAATGCCAGATAACAACCCAGTTGGTTCATCAATCATTATTCCTCTTAGGAACAGCAATAATCCGTTCTTTATAGCGATAAAAAACCACACTATCATCTCCGACATTATTGTCTACTATCATTCCAGCGGCGATTTTATTACGATCTCCGATTATTATGCCAGGAATTGTGGCACAGTTGATGCCAATTAAATTCTCATCTCCCACCTTGGTGAATCCTGATAGACAGGTATTTGGACTTAGAATGTTATAATCTCCAACGATTGTGTCATGCCCCAGACTGCACCTTGAATTAATAAGTGTGTACTTCCCAATGCATACATTCGGTCCAATATTTGAGTTCGGTCCTATAATGCTTCCTTCTCCAATAGTGGCAGAACTTGAAATATATGCAGTACAATGGACAAGGGATGCAAAACGAGCACCTTCACCAATATAACGCTGTACGAGAAGTCTCCGATATTGCGTGCCTGCTATTCCAATGATATAGAAACAATCTTTTAAAACTTTGTGCTTTATTACGCTATCGATCAACGGTGCCGAAAACTTATACCTTGCATAGTTATCTGGATTATCATCCAGAAAACCAATAATTTTCATTTCTTCGCAACATGAGTGCTTTTTATTATACAGTATATACTCATCGATCTCAGCTGCATGACCACCGGATCCGATTATTATAATATCTTTCATGGTCAGACCATTCTCATCAACCAGAATCTACCTTGCCATATATCCCCCGTCAACCACAAGACTTGTACCGGTGATCCATCTTGAAGCATCTGATAGCAGAAACAAGCATGCATTTGCCACGTCAACAGGTTCTCCTAGCCCAAGTGGGTGTAACGCTTCTATTCTACTTAAAGTTTCCGAATCCCTGCTGTAAACTGCAGTTTTTGACATCGGCGAGTTCACTACTCCAGGTAGAACAGCATTTACCCTAATATCCCTTTCAGCCAACTCAACTGCCATAGATTTCACTGCTGAGATAAGTGCTCCTTTCGTCATTGAGTATAATGTTTTACCCTTCTCGCCTACCATGCTCATTACTGAGCTTATAAAAACAACGCTTCCCCCCTTACTTGAAAAGCTGGTTTTTCTCATAAGATGTCTTGTAAGATTTATTGGACCTGTCACATTTGTTCTAAAAAAATGCTCAATCTTTTCCTCTGAAGTTGCATTAAAAGGGAGAGTGGTGGAGATACCTGCGCTATTTACAATGCCAGAGATTGGTCCTAGCAAATTATAAATGCTCTTTACCGTTTCAGCAACAATTCCAAACTCAGTTAGATCAACGGAGAATAAAACATGATTATGCTGATTATCTGTTAGTTCCAGTGTTTCCCGCAACCTATCCTGATCACGGCCAAGCAGGCACAGTGAAGCACCTCTTTTGGCAAACAATAAAGCACAGGCTCTGCCAATACCAGACGAAGCGCCACTTACAACAATAGATTTGCCCTGAAGGGAGAATGAATCCTGATCATTCATTTGCTTCAATCAATTTTCAGACCTCGACAATATTACCAATATGACAGTCTTCAAAATCTATGATCGCTGTACCCCATGTAAGACCAACACCGAACCCACTCATCAGCATCCGTCTGTGTCCTGACAGCTTATCTTTCAACTCTGATACAATTGTGAGAGGAATTGAAACAGATGATGTATTCCCAAATTTTTCTATTGTGGAAGGAATCCTGTCTGCAGGCAATTTTAATTTCTTAGCGAGGAAGTCGTTTATATAGCTGTTGGCCTGATGGAATACAAAGAAATCGATTGTATCTAAAACGACTGATGAATACTCAACAAGCCTTATAAAGTCTTTTGGCACTTCCCTGATAACAAAGTTAAACACATCAGCTCCGTTCATGTATCCATGCTCCTCAGACCGAATATTCCCAAAATCATCTATGACCTTTTCCTCTAAAGTTTCAAATGAGCTCATTTTTCTGTAGCCACCGGCAGGTATCTTTATCAGGTTTTCACGCGAACCGTCCGAATTCAACGAGAAAAAGCTATCGCCATACTTTACCTTTTCTTCAACAATGGCTGCTACTCCACCGTCGCCAAACAAAAATGCTGTCTTCCGATCCTTCTGAGAATAAACTTTAGATCTTGTTTCACCATCAAGAATGAGTGCCTTTCTTATTCCCCCCGCACTAATCATAGAAAATGCTACACTTAAACCGTAAAGAAATGCAGAGCATCCTAGATTAATGTCGATAGTTATCGTGCTTTGTGGAAGCTTAAGTCGATCCTGAAGAAGAACCGAAGTTGCTGGCATACGGTAATCAGGTGTTTGTGAAATGAAAATCAATAGGTCTATTTCATTACGATCAATGGACATCTCCCTGATCAATTCTTCGGCTGCTGCAAAACAAAGATCTGAAGAGCAGGTATTATTGTCGGCAAATCTTCGTTGTTTGACCCCTATTTTTTCTATCACCTCCCGTATTTCCTCCTTGCTGAAGAAACGGTCATGAGTGTAGTTATTAATAATATGTTTAGGAACTGCTGCTGTAAAACCAGAGATTCCTACATTATGAAACGTTAAAAGAGCCATGTGTTTAAGTCTGTGAAACCAGACGAATGAGATCTTCAACCGTCAGGCACTTGTTATATTCCTTCATTTCAATTTCAATACCGAATTCAGAATCCAACATTGCCAGAACTGATAATTCAGTAAGACTGCTGTAGGTTTCGTAATCGCGGAAACAATCTTCAGCTTTGATATTTGAGGCGCTGATCTCAAGTGCCTCTGCTAGTGCATTGATTAGTCTCTCATCCATATGCTGAGGTTAAGTATTTATAAATATTGGTATTAAGGGTTACTACGTTGGTTAACTAAGTCCTGCTATCACTATCCGTGCTTTCAGATTTAATCAGTCAATAACCAAAATCTCACAGATTAGATTTGAGTAATATTAATCATCAATTATCCTTAATGTTTTGAAAGATTCTGCATACGTGAAGCCCACAGTACTTCCTCTCAGATTTGCCAATGCCTCAATTGCCTTGAGTGATCTTGGATTAGGGAATTCCCGCAATTGACTTCTATAGCATTTCATTGCTTCTATTTTTGAGGTGAAAACATCTGTAATATTTCTAAAAAGATCAGGGATGAAAGCATCACTGGGATATGGTGGAGCCCACTCGGTTTCCGATAGAGTTTCATAGGAGTATATTTCTTTCACACTGAGCCCCATAAGGGGTCGGGCGGCAACAAGGCCAGCATCACAAACGGCTGTGTGGTCCTTATGAATATCTCCATGGTGAGGAAGGAAAATAATATATGGTTTTATCTCGAGTATCACATTCTTTATGGCAGATGATAATTCTGAGATAGAAATCAGGTCTAATTCTGGTGCAGGGAAATCCAAAAACATGGTTTTTTTGACTCCTAATACTTTATGTGCGGCAAGGGCTTCTTGTCGAACATTAGAAATTCTTTCTTCCGAATATAATTCCTTCTTGCCTCTTGATGTAATGAGAACAAAAACCTTATTATTCCTTAAGGCCATTTTTTTCATGGTCCCACCACATCCAAGGACCTCATCGTCAGGATGCGGAGCAACTATCAGAATGTTTTTCTCCATTTGATTTTCTCACACAAAACGTGATTATCTGTAATTTTTAATTACCTAAGTATCAATGACTGCTATGTATGGAAACCATATGATTAGAATGATTAAACATCGCGTTCGAAGATACATCTGTAAATATACAATAAATCTTCCCTGTTATATCGCTGATCAATAGGTAATGGAACTAAATATTGCGATAGAAAGTACTCAAAGGTATGATTAGGCACTTCATTAAGGACATGTTTCCATAACCTCCCTACATAAATGTGATTCCTTTTTAGTATTTCAGTCAGATTACCTTTTGCGATCACAAATGGATAAACCATTGGAACACAATCATCGTCAATGAATAATGTTGGATCTATTCCATTAGATCTCTTGTAGAGGTCGTGGGTAAAATTAAAATTATCTATTCTACTGTTCTTTATAGACTGGTAGTCAATACTGTTTAGTATGGTCTTTGAGAGGGCCGACATCCTTAGAATTCCAGATTTGTTAATCCTCTCTTCATTTTTCATTCGATCCCCGTAGGTAGAAGCAAGTCCATATTCTATTCTCTTTAATAAATAAAGCGACGTATCTGATGAAAAATCCTCTTTATATTCAGTAACCAGATCCTGTGCGCCCAAACCTAAAACATAGGCTCCATCAGGTACACCGAAAAATTTGCGAGGTGAATAAACACAGTAACACTTATTAAGGGGGGCAGAATAGAAAGCAGCAGAATTATCGATAATTACGTTTGTAAACCGGCAGGCTATCGCCATTATCTTGACTTTTGACAGAATGCCGAAATAATTCACCAGCAGCAATGCCTGATTCGGCTTCTGATTCAGGATTTTTGGTTCAAAGCACTCATTTATGTAGTAGAATTCAACTTCAATTTTCTGGTCCGTCAAGAAGTCCTTAACTGACGGGCACAAATAGTGAGGTATATAAATTGAACTGCACCCCAATAATCTGCACGCATGATAAATGCCAGCTCTCGCGGAATTTAATCTTGCGATGTCTCTTTCTCCTCCATAGTACTCTCCGCTAGATCTTAATTCAAGTCCAATGAAACTGCCAATTTCACATCTCATCCCCGATTTTGATTTTGTAGTACAAGTTCCCAATCATATCCGCAATTCATAAAGAAATCCAGCGCACTCACATTCTGTTGAAATCCACCCCACAATTGAGGATATTGAAAAGGAGTGAAGTCGGAATACTCTATTGTGATTCCTGATAATAAGAAATGATCTTCATTCTGGTAAGCTTTTGCTCCGGTTCCTGAATAATAGATTCCTGCCCCTAGAGTTTTGCAAATAGCGATTATTTTATTAGACTTCATCTGTAAGATGTTAAACTCAGACGAGTATAAGAACCTGGCGTTGAATCCAAGTTTGCTAACAAAGAGTGTTATCAGAGCAGTATTAAGGTTAACAATGTTATGGTAATCTGCCAATAATACTGATTTGTAATCGTTAAAAACGAGATTGAAGTATCTTGCGCTTTTATAATTGCTCTCAATCAGGTGCAAATGCTTAGTCTTCCACTCCAAGTGATCTTTGGATCTGACTTCAACAATTTGATCTCCAAAGTTTTGCCAAACAGGGTATTTCAATCTGAATGGACCTTTTGTGGTCTTTATATAAGTATAATTATGCATTCCTTCGCTGGAAAACTGAACATCATCCAGAAAAACAAAAAAATCAGATTTATAAATCTTATAGAAGTAACCCAACCATGGCATATAATTCGGTTGATGAATAGATACCACTATTTCTGAAGATGGAGTTCTCATTCCAAATCAGTCTTTTCTATACACATTGTCAGTTCTGATAAAAGATATAAGTGAAACCAGGAAAAGCTTGAGATCGTATATTAATGAGTAATTATGCACATATTCCACATCAATTGGAATATTAATATCCCAGTCATGTATTTCACGACACCTAACCTGTGCTAGTCCGCTAAGACCTGGTTTTACCAGAAATCTTTGATATTCAAACTGGTTATAATCATCAATTCTCTTAGGATAATATGGAACCGGTGGGCGGGGACCAATGAAACTCATCTCTCCAAGTAAAATATTAAATAGCTGTGGCAACTCATCAATGCTGGTTTTCCTAATAAATCTTCCCGATCTGGTTATATAAGGATCATTCTCAAACAGCTTGTTACCTGGTTTTACTTGGTTATCAACAGTCATTGACCGGAATTTTATTATTTTGAATACCTTACCATGAAGGCCAAGTCTTTCCTGTATAAAAAAAACTGGACCAGGAGTGTCTATCTTAATGATAACCGCAACTACAATTAAGATAGGCATAAAAAGGATAATTCCCAAAAATGCCACCGCCCAGTCAAGAAGAGGCTTAAGGAAATTTCCATAGATTCTCCTGCTCGCGTTCTTAGGGTGTAAGTCGGTTTTAAGATTGAGATCGGCCATAAGAAGATTAAGAAATAAACATATTAATGTTGGGAACACTAAAATCTACAGATGCTTTCAATGAATTGTTTCTCATTAAATCCCAAAGTTCCCGGTTGTCGGCAATTTCATTGATGAATTCTACAATTCCTGTGATATCATGTGGTTCAAAGCTTTTGCCGCATTCATATCTGGAAACCAGTTTTTCCACCTCAGAACCTTTAGAAGTAAAGCACAACAATGGCGCACCTACTGAAAGATAATTGAATAATTTACTTGGAATGGCTAGTTTTGAAGCTTTTGCCCCCAGTGAGACAACCGCTAAACTTGCCATAGATAAAGAATAAGGCAAATCCGAAGGCAATTGCCAGGGAAGAAGAGTTACATTCCTAAGATTGAGCGCATTAATTGTCTTACTAATCATCAATTTCCTGGCTCCATCCCCTATGATCAGAAATACAATGTCACTTCTATGGATCATAGAGGCAACATCCAAGATGACATCGACATTACCTGATAACCCAATATTTCCTGAGTATAAAACCACAAATTTCCCTGTCAGGCCATATTTCATAATAAATGGATTATCCGAGAATCTCACAGGTTTAAGGAAAGAGTTATCAGTCCATAGCGGGACTACTTTGATGGTATTCATTCCCGCGTATCTTTCTAGCAAGCATTTCATGCTTTCAGAAATAGTAAAAATGTCGGCTGCTTTAGCAAACGCTTTTTTGTTGGCCAGTCTCCAGCACTTTATGATGATAGATTTATCAGATAGGTACCCCAGCTCTGAAAGTGCATCCGGAAAGACATCAAAAATCATAAGTTTGCATGAATTCCTAACAAGTAAAGACAGTAACGGGGCAAAAGGAGGGTTGGATACAATGAAAAGATCATGAGTTCTGTGCCTTGTTATCAGCCTAAACCAAATCTGTAGGAACCCAATCAACCATGTGCCTAGTCTATTGAAAGTTGTGGTTCTGTTATATTTAATTATTTTCTCAATCCTGACTTTTGGATTCAGCGGAGTATTCCTAACATTCAGCCTTCCCGTAATTAATGAACAATCATACCCTGCAGAAGAGTAGTAGTTAATAATATCGATCATCAAATAACCAGAATCCTGGTTAATAAAAGTAATTTTCCCCATTCGTATAACTGGCACCCGCAATAATTAGGTTACCTTTAGTTCATTCATACATTACAACTGCCTATCCCAAAATACGCCGTAACTGATCTGCAGCATTTTTAATTCGCTGCGAGTAACCTTCATAGAGTATTGTATCTATGTTTCTTTCCGGAAAAGTATCTAAGATGGTTGCGAGCTCTGCCGTATTATTCGGATCAAAATACACACCTTGATCACTTAGTTGCTCAATATTTACTTTAAGGTTAGCTGCCACGACGGGTACCTGCAATGATTTTGCATCTTCAATTACAGTACTCCATCCCTCAAACAAGCTCGGTTGAATGACAGCCTGGCAATGTTTCATAATAGTGATCTGATCTGTTCGCGGAATTAATCCAAGCATAGTAACCTGATCGTGTAAGTTATGGTCATTCATAATAGCATGTAGTTCTGCCAGATACTGAGAGTCCTGCGCGGCAGGAAGTTTGCCAGTAAAAGCGACATGTTTCCTGATCCCCAGTGCCTTAAGTCTGGCTAAAGCTAGCAAGATTATTCTGTGATTCTTGTGTTTGTGGAACTGGTTAGACACGAGAAAGTATTTATCGGGTAATCCATATACCGCTCTTAGGCCATTTATGGATTCACCGGCACTATCTTTGATGACTGAGACGAAATGAAACACACTAACCTTCATATTGCCTCTCAGATTATAAAACGAGTTAAAATCATCCAGAACCGCATTACTTGACAAAACCATATAATTACAATTTTTTAGAATAAGCAGGATTCGAACATGTCTGCTGGCTCTTTGAATTGGAGTAAAAAACTCGGGATAATATTTTTCCTGTAGATCAGCCCACCACGAAATCAATCTTGTATTTGTTATCGTTCTTACAGGAAAATCATGCATTGGGAACAGAGAGTCCAGCTTATACTTTTTAAGAATTTCGTCAATGAAGACATTCTTTCTCTTAAGTATCGATAACAAATTCCCCTTAATGATAGAGGGGAAATCCCACTCAATACAGGTAAGATATGGATAATTGAACTCAGGTAAAAATCGCCTAAGTGAAGGATTGTAGAAAAGGATGATTTCAGGTTTCTCCTCATCCTTTAGGAAATCAAGTGTATTGACAATATTGATAACGTAGATAATCCCACCCATCCACTGTGAACTAAAGTTGAATAGGATTCCAATAGTAGATTTGTTCCCCTTCATTACCAGTAAGTATTACTTCCAGTTTCCAATTAGGTTCGCTATGCCTTCGTTGATCCCCCACTCAGGTTCCCAGGCTGCTATGTTTTTGAGTTTCGAAACATCCGCCAACAAGTGCTCCCTTTCTACCTTTCGTAGACGTGTGGGATCTACCTCTATGCCTATTCTCTCTTCTAGTTGACTCTCAAATGCCTCAACGATGTCGGTGACTGAGTATTCTATTCCACGTCCCAGATTGAAAATATCGAATCCTGTTTTGTCCAATTGTAGCAACTTTTTCACAGCAGATGCCATGTCATAAGTATGAATAAAATCTCGTTTAGGAGACAGATTGCCAAGTTTTAAAGTTCTGGAGCCCTCTCGTAACTGCCTGTCAATTTCAGGAATAAGATGTGGATTGGTTTCATTTGGACCAAAGGCATTAAAAAACCGACAGACAATTGTATCAATCCCTGTCTCAAGGTAAAATTTGCGGCACAAATATTCACCTGTGAGTTTTGTCAGACCATAGATATCCATAGGATTCAGTCTATGGTTCTCATCCAGTGCAACATCAGAGATTGGGTAAACCGCTGCTGTGGAAGCGAAGAAAAACTTCTTCAGTAATTTGAGATGAGAACATGCATCCAAAATATTAATAGTACCCCTGATATTGGTATCTGAGGCTTCGTATGGATGTTCATTACAGTAAGGGATAAAATGTATGGCGGCCAGGTGTACAATTATGTCGGGATTTAAGAGGCTTAAGGAATGGCTTACTCTCTCGGAATCGCGAATATCTACCAAATAGAAGTGATCATCAGATACTTCAATGAATTCTCTCCTTCCAAAAGACAGGTTATCAAGGACAAAGATATCATGCCCATCCTTCTGCAAGGTAGAAACGATCGCAGATCCAATGAAGCCGGCTCCGCCTGTAATAAGTATTTTCATAGTGCAAGGGAATTGGTTATTCATTAAAAATTAAATCCAAATATTGCTTCCCGATTTTTTCAACAGAGAATCTTTCGATGTCCTTTCTTGCATTTATTGCGAAACTGAGCCTAAGAACCTCATTATCCATGAGTTGTTTGAGCTTGTCTCTGAAACTTTGATAATCAAACAAAGGAACAAGATAGCCATTTTTCCCATCAACAATCATCTCTGATGGACCAGCAATACAGTCAAATGCCACAACGGGTAATCCAGAAGACATAGCTTCTCCTATTACGTTAGGGAAACCTTCAGAACTTGAGGTGAATGCAAATATTTTGCTGTGTTTGTAATAAAAATCCACATCAGTTTGTTTACCTACGAGCATAACCCTATCAGTTCCGCATCGTTGATCTATTATACACTGCAAACGTTTATGATTTGATTGACCCAGATGGTCATATCCAACCAATATCAGCCTCCATCCAGGCATTCCAATATCCAGAAACAATTCTATCAACCTGTCATGATGCTTCGAACTAATGAACCTGCCAACAGTCAACACAATGTTTTCTCTTTCTTCTTCTCTTGTCAATATCAATCTTATCGGATTACCTATTACTCTAATATTCTTATGTTTAAACCGCTCCAGGTATATCTTTTTTGCTATTTCTGTCTGTACAATGATGCCTTTTGCTCTTCGGTACAACATAAACATTAGGAATGAATGAAACGATCCAAAACTTTTTGCAGGACTACAGCGATCTGAAATATATACAGGCAAGTTTAGTGCAATCAAGGATAGCAAGACAAGACTATTCCATAACTCTCCAAAGCTAAGAACGGCATCAGGAGCAATTTTAACTACAGATTTCCGCACAAAAAGCATTGTCCGAAGAGTACTAAGAAATCTGCAACTTTTTTTAAAGTTGAACCTTGGCATATGGATATTGACTCTATCTGGGACGGGATAAAAAATCTCTCTTGAAGAATCGTATAAAATCAGATGTATTTCCAAGTTCTCTCGGGATGCACTATATGTAATTAGTTCAGACATTACTCTTTCCATACCACCGGCTTGGAGCGATGGAATCACACAGCATAATATTTTGTTAATCATCCCGTAGAAATGTCAAATTGGGCTAAGAATCAGTCGGTATGTTTGATTCGCTTAATAAGGTCCTCTACCATCCATGCATTTGGATCAAATTTACCTTCATGCCAGTTAAGGCCTCTATCCCAAAATCCGGTGCATGGATCATATACTTCTTTAATGAACCCAAAACTAACCTCTAAAACATATATCTTCCCCTCAGAATAAACAAAGTCAAAAGCAGCGCTCTGTGTTTTCAATTTTTCTGCCATTTCAAATGCCAGTTCAACCGTAGAATCCTCAAAACACTCCTTTTCATATAGAATCATGCCGCTACCGGAAGCCCTGAAGTCATTGCTGCGAACCATGCGCTTGATTGCGAAAGCTTTCTTTCCTACAACAATAATCCGAATATCATGAGTATTTCCGGGTATATATTCCTGAAAATAAATGTACCCCTTCTCACGTATTCTTTTCCGCGCATATGGCGGTGCCATAAAGAAGCGTAACAAACCTTTAATAACAACCTTAATATCTGTCATGCCTAAGCTGAACTGACGCCACCTTTCTTTCAAATCACTCAGAGCAAAATATCCCGCAAAACCGTATCTGAAAGCCCGTCTAATCATTCTTCTTGCTAGTCGGACATTTTTTATTAGCCTGACGTTTTGTGATCCTCCTCCACATCTTAGCTTGAAAACAATCGGATATTTTGCTTGTTCTGCCCATTGAAGCGCTTTTTCCCGGTCGTAGAAAACCCATGTCTTAGGCAAGGGCGCATCTATTGCTTCAAGTAAATACTTCTGTCCCAGTTTATCATCGAAATGCCAGATAGTGTTAACATCAGGAAATACTTGCTTGCCTGCAGTCGTTACTGAAAAGACAAGTTGCTTAGCAAAAAGGTTATCCTTTGGATTGTTTTGATTTATGTGCCACATTAAGGCGTCACAATCATCCAATTGTTCAATAATGTCGTTAGAGTAACAGTTTACCTGTTTCCATTCTATTCCGTTGTTTTCACAATATGAAATCCAACGATCACTAAAAGATCCCTTAGAAGGATGTATCGCAATTTTCATAACTATTGTCTAAATATATTGAAGCCCAAATCTCAAATGCGACCATTTCCCATAATGATTCAAGCTCAAAATATCTTAGTTTGCTTATATTCTTGAGCCAGTTCGCCACTATTTTATGGTCAAAAATTGATCTTTCCCTTATACCCGGAAGTATTTTGCATTTCAAGTACTCGTTGAAACTTTCATTCGCAAGAAACTCTCTGAGCGGGATACCAAAACCCATTTTATCACGAAATGCAAAATCATCACCAAATATTTTCGCTGCTATTTTTTTTAAAAGGTACTTCTCATGGTGACAGCCCTCTGGGCTCCCCCTTACTGCCAAATACTTTTCAGGAATACAAAACGAATACTCTACAACTTCATTATCCAGAAAAGGAACGCGATTTTCAATCGAATGGGCCATTGACATTTTATCCTGACGGGTTAATAAGTCCGGCAAGTAAGTCAGAATTTCATACTTGACCTGTCGATTAAACAAGGAACCGGACAAAGACCTATATAATTCAAGCCGATAATCGGTTGCTTTTTCGTTGCTAAACCCGGCTTTTAATAGAGCGGCCAAAGAAGGCAACATATATGCAGTCGCCATGACTGCTCTCCATTCATGATGGAAATAGTTACAGATGGCTGAGGGAGTATTAATGTTCCTCTTTATTTCGTGAAGTAATCTTCTTGAAGTATATGGATATTTGATATCTAAGAACCTCTCATAACCACCGAAAATCTCATCAGCCCCCTCTCCGCTAAGCAGAACAGTAACATGATTCTTGGCTTGTTGACATAAATAATAAATGGCAACCGTATTGGGGTGATTGAGGGGTGTCTCAAGATGCCACGTTGATTTTTCAATGTTATCAGCATAATAGTTAGGATCAAGTAGAAATTTATGGTTTGGAATATTCAGTTTTTGTGTTACCTTGTCTATGTATCTCTCTTCATTAAACCGCTCCTCATCAAAAATAATTGAGACTGCTTCAAAGCTTTCGCTATTTCTGTCACTGTTCGCGAACCAAGTAACCAAAGAAGAGTCAATTCCACCTGACAATTGGCATCCTACTCTAACATCACTCATAAGTTGAGCATTAACACTTCTCTTTAAATGATCCTGAAATCCTTCGGTATAATAGTTCAAATCTTGATGAAGAGTAGAGTGACGCGAATACTCGTTTATATTAAAGTATTTTCTTATAGTAAGCCCATTCTGATGCGAATAGGTAATGAAATGTCCTGGTTTAATGAATTCAATGTCTTTTACTAGGGTACTCGTGACATTGCTTCTGAAAAGCAGATACTCGTCTAATTGATCTTCATTAAGCCTAAAAGAGAAGTTATCCAAAAACTTAAAAGACTTCAGCTCCGAGGAAAATGCAAAAATATCTTCTCTTACAAGATAATAGATAGGCTTAATTCCAAACCTGTCTCGAGCAATAAATATGGTCTTCTGGAGCAAATCGATGAACACAAGTGAGAACATGCCATTCAATTTGGCCAGTGTTTGTTCAAATCCATATTTTAAATAGAGGGCAAGCACAATCTCAGTGTCACTTGTGCTTTTAAAACAATATCCCCACTTTGACAATTCATCCTTATAGTTAAAAGCATTATATATTTCCCCGTTCATTACCATAATAACTTTCTGATCAGGGCTAATCATTGGCTGATGGCCTTTTGGAGAGAGATCGAGAATGCTGAGTCTGTTAAATCCTAACATACCTTCCATGCCTGGTTCTGATTGCATAGGGTTAACGGTACTCATCTCCGACAATCTGCCCGAAATTAAACTGAAAGCAGTAATCCCAGTGTCATCCGGGCCTCTATGCTTCTGTACTGCCAACATCTGACAAATTTTTTGAGTATCTTGGACATTTTTCAGATCACGGTTAATATAACCTGCAATACCACACATAATAAGAGGTTAAAAGTTAAAATTAAAATAATTTCTTCGAGCTTTTACCATTAGTAGTCTAGACATATTTCTCAAGGTAGGCAAGAAGTACATCTCTATGGGCTTCGCAACGAATTACATTCAGAAGAATTCGTTTCTTTCGCCGTGAATAGAATGATGGGAAGCAACCTCTTTTTCTGAGAAATGAAAGCAGGTCATTTTTGTAAGGTTCAAGTAAAAGGTCATACCTGAAGGAATTCTCCCTGGAATAGTTTGTAAAGTGACCCATTAGGCATTCATCGTCTGCAATTATCTTGTTTAATTGATCCAGCCTTCCCAAAAAATAGCCCTTGTCAGAACCATTTAACTTATGAACTCCAGGTAATTCCTTGTTTTGTACAATTGGAACAATTTCAAATCTGACATCATGGTCTATTCTCAATAGAACTACATAGCCATAATACCAATCCTCTTGATCCGGCTTTTCAGTGCTATAGTAAAAGTTCCCAAGACCATAAAATATAGGGACCCCATTATAAATCTCGTAACCGCTGCTTACATGAGTATGATGGGCTATTATTGCTGAAGCTCCTGCATCAGAAAAAAAATGAAACAATTCTTTCAGTCTTGGACTGGGCAATTCATAGAATTCATTACCACCATGGAAAATGATCAGAACAATATCCGCCTCCTTTCTGGCCTTACATATATCTTTATAATTTCTTATGGGATCTAAAGGATTTGCACCTGGATTAATGCCTCTAGTGGTAGACCATTCGTTTTCGGCAAAATTAAGGATCTTTACCTTTCGTCCCTTAATGGTAAGGGAACAGGGCATTCGGGCTTCGAGAAGATTAATCCCGGCCCCAACAGTACGTATCCCGTTTTCATGACATAGTTTCAAGGTCTGTTTTAGTCCATCTTCCCCATAATCCATAATGTGATTATTGGCTAATGCCACCAAATGTATGTTGGACTGTTTTAAAAGGGATATTGTCTGGGGTGAGGCTTTAGTGTATGGCCCAGTCTTGAAGATTCTACTGCCTCCAGTAACCAGCGGACACTCCAGGTCAATTATGTTAAGATCACTTCCTAAAAGTTCAGGCAAAAGATCATTGAAAACCAATTCGGGTCCTTTTTCTACTGCAAAACATTCATTATCCAAACTAGGACAGAAATCACCAGTGAGCAGGATTTGTATAGTATCCATTTATCCAAAATATAGTTATACGGAGCGTCATAATATAGAAATAAAATCATGTGATTAACGACACTCTAATCTAAGACTTTAAGATATTCTACAGACATTTTTTCGACTTGAGTTTGAATATTAAAGTTTGCCAACATATAATCTCTTGAGTTAGCTCCAATCTGTCTCCTCAGATCAGCATTAATAATAAGGTTATACAGGCATTCAGCAAGTTGATTAGCATTTCCGTTTTCAAACAGATAACCGTTATATCCATCAATGATTATTTCTGGGATTCCTCCGACTCTTGAGCCAACAATTGGCAATCCCGCCATACCAGCTTCCATAATAGATAAAGATAACGCCTCTGAGCGTGATGGTTGACAATAGATATCCATGTTATGCAATAATTCAGGGACAGAATTTGTAATACCAATCCAATCAATGTAATCATCCAAGCCTTTCTCCTTCGCCAGAGCACAAAGGGCTAAACTTTCTGGATCATTAATATCAATCCCAATCTGACAAACCATAAAGTTAGTACACTTATACATATTTATTAGCAGCAGCATTGATTCTAAAAGTATGTCTAATCCTTTTACAGGTGAGTTAAAACCAATCGTACCAATAACAATTTTGTCTTTATACAAAGTTGGTCTAATCACTGTATGTCCAGGCATTTTATCGTTTTGTGCAGTACCTAAATACAGAGTCACCAATTTTTCAGAGGTTCTTGGAAACAATACTGAATATTGAACTTTAACTGCATCTGACACACAAAAGAATTTATTGGAAGATCTATTAATAATTCCCCGAAAAATTCTTGTCGAAAGTTTTATTTGCTTAACCGACTGTATTTGGCATAAATTTTTATCATAAGTCAGATCATGTATTGAACTGAAAATATGTCTGCATCCCAATAGTTTTGCATATAATACTGAGTAGTACAGTTGAAAATGGGCATGAACCAAGGAAGGCCGATATTTAATAAAGAGTTTAATATATGACAAAAGATAAGTGAGGGGATGCATCGCATTTGTGTAGACTAATTTACCTCCATATTGAGTCAAGTCTTTTATAAACTCTTCAGAACTGGGTTTAGAATTATATAACGCTATAAAATATATGCCATCATTACTAAGCACCTGTGCCAAACGAACAATGAACTTTTCCAATCCACCATATTTTGATGAATGCATACCCATAGCATTGATGATGTATCTGGGCTTTCTCATGACATTATGACTCAACTGAAAGTTCTTCAAATAGGAGATATTGAGATTTATTAAGCAGCTGCTTATTGACTATGTGCCACCCTCGATTAATGACCCTAGCTGATCAGTTGACATGAACTCAACATCCGGATATTTTTTAAGAATAAACTTTATGAGATGATCCAGGTGTCTGAGGTTATCTTTGCTGAATTCTTCACATATTGACCCGATATAATTTATCCGATGTGTTGATATAATTGCAGGTTTTTTGCAGGCGAAGGCCACATCGATTCTTTCGAGACAATCAGCTACTTCGCCATCCTTGTCTTCAGTAAGGCCTGGTTCGAAAAAAGCGTTCCTTACTAAATGTATCATTCCAAGACTATTCTCTTTGCCTGTATAATTATACCTTTTTCTGAATCTACTGGTTCCAATCACCGGCTCTCTCTGTATCATAATGCCCTTCAGGTACCTCACCCCCTCATTCTTTAGTAAGGATTCAAGCCTCGAATTCCATATGTGTCCCGTGGCAGTAAATGATCTTGATGAGAATCCGAAAAGCCTTCTGAAAATTTGGAGGCCATCTTTGATCGAGTCTTCAATCATATAGTATTCTTCCTCATCCTTGGGATAATATGCAGATGTGCAGGAATGTTCAATATTAGGATGTGTAGCGGTATCCAGAATATAGAATTTCTTTCTAAATCCATATGTGATCTGAGGATGCCCAAGTCTGAGAGCATTCATCCAGTATTTTACGTTTAGGTGTTCCCGAGCATGAAATTGAGGATAGAAAAGACCCTCCTTATATCCTTCGTGCCACAGCTTGAAAGAATTTTCATGATTGCCGTATTTTTTCAATGACTCTGTAAATAACTCATAATGGTACGTGTTGAAACCCGAAGCTTCAATCGCCTCAAAGTCAGGATTGGCAACAACTGTATTGGCTGTGAAGACAGGATAATTACCATTTTTGTCATGGAACTTCTTAAGTATATCAAACAACGAAGTCAAGTCATTTTCACTCGCGAGAGAATCGTATTTTAAATAAGGATTCAGATCCAAATTAAAACCAGCATCCATTAAATTCAGATAAGTCTCTTTTGAAGGTAGTGCAATGCTTCCCCAATCATCAGAATCGAATACAACTATTTTCCGATTAGTGCGCCAACCGGGAAAATTCATTATCCTTCTTCGCAGATTTTTTACTGAATATTTCAATGGTATATATTTTGAAAGGTGGAGACCGTGTGATGATAGAATCAATGTCATCGGCACATAATATTGCCTAATTCCTCAGTAGTTAAGAAAACAACGTTCTGCCATTTCTTCTTAATTCTCTTGAGTAGGGTTTCTAAATTGAAAAGGCCATTGTCTCGATTACGTTTATCCAAAGCACCAATATAGTTTACTCTGTGTGTGCTTATTATTGCAGGCTTCCCCCATCTAAATGCAACTTCAATGTCTTTTAAACAACTGTCTATCCAATCCTTTCCCGATTGACTCGGTTCAAAGAAACAATTTCTGGTCATATAAACAATCCCACTTTTGCTCTTCTGACCAAGCCAATGCAAATGTCTCTTCTTCCTTCCGGCGCCTATTGGTTCAAGATGAAATTTATAGGTCGAAAGAAACCTGACCCCACTTTTAACTATCACGCCTTCAAGATTATAACTGAAATGCCCATTGGGAGGAACAAAGTAACGGGCCTTGTAACCAAAGAGTTCTTCAAAGAGTGATAGTCCAGATACTATAATCTCCTCATGCTTTTTCAGATCTATGGGATTAATAAAGTCAAATGCGGCTTGAAATTCAACCTTTATCTCCGGGTCTTTTGAGGTTGAGATTCCCCACATATGATTATTGAATGCAACCATTGATTTCTTGTGACCATCCCCCAAGGCTCTCATCCAAACCGAAACATTAAGGTGCTCACGGCCATGAAATTGAGGTACAAATAATCTCTCTTTAATCCCTTCTAGCCATAAATTAAAGGAATTTTCACAACCTGGGTATCTTTTAAGAGTTTCTACAAATGATTCATAGTGGTATTCAGTGAAACCGGATTCTTTTATTCTGGAGAAATCCGGATTAGCAACTACTGATGCGGGGGTGAATACTGCTGCCCTTCCTGTTATATCCTTGATTGAAGAAAGCACCTCAAAAAGCGATGAAATATCTTCTGCGGTTGCTAATGAATCGAACTTGTTAAATCTAGATCCATCATCTGATAATAGATCGATCCCGCTAGCCATTAAAGATTTGAAAACTCCATTCGAAGGCATCCGAATGCTGCCCCAGTCATCTGACTCAAAAACAACTATTGGAAATCTGGATCGCCAGCCAGGAATATTAGCTATATTTCTTAAAATATTTTGTGAAGACCAAGTGCTTTGCATAAATATTCCACTTCAATAACTGTTCAAATTCATATCATTAAAAATCACTTGTACAAATGAATGTAAAGCCATGTAATAACCCGGATTGGTATCAGTAAGGTAATTGAATTGAGGAATACCACAATAATTATTAGCTTCAGAACAATTGAATTAATACGCCGGCCGAATTATGATGCAAGACCCTATACGCCGAGCAACTGTCTGTTTTAACAACTTCATTTATTTCTTTTGTTAGGTCATTGATATTACCATCATATTCAACCAAAATGTAACTTATTTTTTCCAATTTAATGGTACTCAAAAAGTCCCTGCTAAATGAAAACTCATTAACAAGCTTAAGTCTAGTATCAAAGTCCTCATAAAACTTTTGGTTCCCATATTTGAATCCCCCCAGATAGAATATACGCTTGCTCAATGCAGCCGGATAGAAATTATCAGCACTAGAATTAGTTGCGCCATATACTGATGGAGTAAAAACCTTATCATCCTTTTGAGTGACAGCATTAATAACATTGTATAATTCATAACGCTGAGGCGACAGTGGATAATACCTTTCGCTTTCTTCTTTCATATACCTTTTCATTTGAAACCCATGACTTGATATAGGATAAATGCTTAGAGGCAATAGAAATAGAATCAATGCCAAACTTATCCAAGATATCCTACTGTAGTTTTTTATTAGAAATAGTCCAAGAAATAGATTAATCAAGAATATACCAACCTCGAAAAACTGTATAGGATCTCTTGTGTAGAAAAGCAAGAATAAAAGTCCTGCAAAGGCCACTCCAATCGAGAAAAGAACTACAGGCTCCCTATAAAATCTAACTATGTAAAATCTGTAAGTAACAATAGTAATAGCAAACAAAACCCAATTATTTATTCTTAAGCCCAACTTCTGGGTTAGAAGAGTATCTAGATATGAAAAATTGATATATTTCGAATTATAGCCCCATAAAGTGAGATAGCTTTCACCATTACTTGATTCAAAACTAAAGAATACAAGGTAAATAATGGCACCTATGATACCGCACAAACAAAGAAATATCACATCAGACAGTATGATTCTTCGGAACCTCCAAAACCTATGCACAACTAAAAAGCCGAAACCCATTAGCAGTAATGGCAGGCTTGACCCTTTGGTGAGAATGCAAAAACAGAACAATACAAAGAAAGTGGAATAATCTTTTAGCTTGTATTCAAGATCAGATTTCTCAAGAATGCATGCTGAGATAATAAGTACAATTACTAATTGTAGTTGATAAGATGGACTAATGAAAAATTCATGTACCTGAGTATTGAACCAATAGCCTGGCAGTAAATAAGCCCCCAGAAAAGAGAGAATTCCAATTGCCAGAAAGCCATGAATTGAAAACCTGGTTCCTAATTCTTTTCTAACCAGGTCGAAAATTAGAATGGAAATACCTAAAATACTAAACAATGGGAAGAAGATAACAAAGACCTGATAAGGTTCCAATCCTGAAACAAACGTTAATTGGGATGCAATGAAATGGGTGATTATGTGATATCTTATTAAACCACCGGCATATTGCAGGTCTACAATTGGATAACCGTACTCAAGGATGGCAGTAATTATACCAGAATGATATACCATATCAACGTGAATCACACCTTCTTTCCTAATGGCAGCATGGAACTGAGCTGATGCTTCATAAAGAACTAGTGTGGAGATTAGCATGAAAAGAATTAAGGCGGGATAATATCTTGATAATTCCAACCCTAATCTACAACTCTCGGAAGAAGATATCATAGATCTATATCCTTGCCATATAATGAGAAGTATTGAAGGAATGAAATGTGTCCAATAACTAAATTTAAAGAGACCCACAAATACCAGAAAGGAGATAAAACTTACAATCTGAATAAAAAGAAATCCAACAATATAATCAGATAGCCTACCATGAAAAATCTCTATCCGCATCATCTTAAGCAAAGCTTTGCCTGTAATGCTGAGAATAATTACATACATTATCACAGGAATAAACCTAATCAACATACCTGCCATAATAATTCAATTAAATCACTATTAAGTCAAAGACTCAATGTTTACAGTATTGATTATGTAACTAAAATCTTTCTATGATTCTTGTTTCAAAGACAGCAAAGTTAGTCTAACCTTTACAAGTCTTGTTTTCCAAAGGATCAGCACAATTATTGATTTTACCGGTTTGTAGCTGATCAGTAAATCCCAAACTTAATAAATGGCATCACGGATCTGCCTTAATCTTTTCATCATATTGAAGACTACGGCTGCCTTTGTCTTCTTTCACCTTTTGGGATGATCATGGAACCGCTGATCTATATTAACTGAACAAGAGTGTGATTTTAACCTCTGACGAAGATCAATGTTTCCTTTCTCAGCTATCTTCAAGCAGCCTTCTGCTATCTTCTAATGAAGCTTCCAATCCGTTGGATACGTGAGGCGCTTCCCCTGGACTGTAGCATCAATGAGCACATCTTTCTCCTCAAAGAATCTGATACTGAGCTTTAACAGCTTTTCAGCTTCGTCAGTGCCAAGATGCCTGCTGAAGTGTAAAAAATTTACTCGGGAATAAAATGTTTTCAATCTGAAAAGAGGTATCGTCGTGCCGATTTATCGGATCTATTACAGATTCTCAACCCAACAATCAACAGAAGATGCTATGGATTGACCGTACATCTGCCATAGAGATATGCACCCTACCGTCTTGCGAACCAGTACTGTCGGTCGAACCATATCAGCATAATAAGACGTAAAGTCCTTTAAAGCTGATTCCCAATGAATTGCTGAATCAAATGGACTAACTCATGCTTCATATTTTTGACACTCACCAACGGAATCCGGAAAGCGTTCAACTGGGGATTCAACTCTGTTTTATCTATCATTATGCAAGCTTTTCAACTAACTTACTAAAAGCCTGCAATCGAATTAACATAAGCATTATTTCATATAGTTATTTGTCAACAATATAGCTACTTCTCAAGGGTTGGCTAATTAAATAAGATCGTACCTATTGATATATCCGGTCGAAAGAAAGGCAAACCAAAGATCGGGGCAAAAATCCATGCATTAATACTATCAGAACCCTGCCTGAAGACAATAGCAGTGTACAAGATCATTGGGAATATGCCCAGTAATGTAATAAAATTAAGCTTACTCTCTTGATTTTTAGCGAAATATAGAATAATGTAAACCGTTGCAAAGATGAAGAATACGAGTTGAAATCGTCCACCAAAAGAAGGTATTGTCTTGCCAAAATTCACAAATGACAACAGTATTAAAAGAAAGCTGAATAAATTTCGTTCCGCTTTGCCTTTCATTACGTTACCATAGACAAAATATATTATTAGAACCGCTAAAATAAGATAGACTAAAACCAGACTATTCCCAATCTTCAAGAACCATGTAGCCTCCTGAGCAACATCCTGAACAACTCCTCTATAAAATTCATCCGTATATGACTCATACCTACCCTGAATACCACCTCCTAACATTAATGAAATCCTTTGGAAAACAGGAGAAATAATTTCAGGCAAAATAAATGATGCGATGGCCATTGGGAAATACAATAGATTGCGGTTACCAAGAAAATAATATATAATAAGGATTCCATTTACAGACAGGAAACTCCAGTGCATCAATGATGCTCCTAAAGTAACAATGAAATATTTGGGATCACGATGCAACACCACATTGTAGGCACCATAGAAGAAAATCCACGTCGCCGTCCAGAACCTGACACCATTAATAGCAGTAATTGGTACGATTACTATTAAAAAAATCAAGTGAATAATTGCATTTATTTCAATATTTGATTGAAATTCATTATAGACTATTGTAATACTCTTCAGATAGAAGAATCCGAACAGAGCAGCATAGGCAGCAAACAAAATTCTATGATCGCTTGTAAAACGTGAAACAAGAAATGAAATTAATGGCTCTATGATATCCATAGAATCTTCGCCAGAATATAATCCTCCAACCACCTTAAAAAACTCCGAAAAGGGAAGTGACGAATTAAACTTTAGAGCCATTGAATAGCCAACGGCATCCACGTATCCTGTTGACAATAAAACATATGTCAGGCCGTAATAAATCATGAAAAGATAAATAACTGTCCGAGCCTCTTTCTGACTAAAGTTTAATAAGGCCGTCATTAAGGCAAGAAAAGGCCATAAGATAAACAAGTACAAATAATACCTGGCCGATAAAGCACCTGTTGCCATAGTATTATGTGAGGTTACTCCATTCATGGGGTCCCTTTATCTTCAAGAAGTTTCAGAAAAGCAGAGGATACTTGTGTAATGTGGTATTGCTGTATATCTGGCAGAACCATCTGCCCTTTATAGTCTCCGTTTATGAAGGCTAAGATCTCCGTACTTTTGAAAACTCTGGCAATGCTCAGTACAGGGCGCCCTGACAAGGCGTAATCAATAAGCTTGCTTGGAGAATTTCGTCTGGTGTTGTTGTCAAAATTGATGAGAAAATCCATTTTCGACAAAATTTCCACAAGCTCCCCCCTTGGTATATAATCTCGAACTACCAACTTATTCTTCAAAACGGATTTGTACTCCATAACTGAACTTGGATCATTTGTAAAAATCACAAATTTAAAGGGTATATCCAAGGTTGCAAGGAATGACATTAATTGCTTTGGATCTCGAGCGCCAGGGATAAAGCTACCAGCATAACCAAATGTAGGTTCATCATTATTCGGTTCTCCTAAAACTCTGGCACAATTATTAAATGCAAAACCCTGCGGTATTATCTTAATTTTATGATGGAATTCGGGATAATAGCCCTCTATCGCACCTTCTATTGGAACAGAGATATAGTCTGCTCTCCTGCAGAACCACTTTTCAAGGTACTTGAAATAAAACGGATGTTTAAAAGAATCCATTACGTCGCCCATGAATGGATCCCCACAATCCGCAATCCATGTTTCAGCAATGGCATGCCTCTCAGACCTGGACCATGCAACGCCCCAATGAACAGGATAAGGTACCGCAAAAGAAATTATTAGATCATAATTGCTTTCATTTTTAAGTACATTCTTAACCTTAAACATTTCCTCAATTACAGGATACTCAAACAAGATATTTAGCAATCTTGACAGGCCGGATATCATTACTCTTAATGGCTTCCACTTGCAAACCGGCCCTGTTGGAAGTCTTGACCTACTCCACATCTTCAGGCATATCGGAAACTGAGATAAGAAATCTTCATAGTCGTAATCGCGATGCTTAGAAATTACTGTAACATCATGTCCCAGCCGAGAAAATTCTATTGCCAGCTCAGTCGCCCGGTAACTGCGTGGAGATATTTCCGGATAGAAACCATTAGAAACGAGTAAAATTTTTCTTCGTCCGGCCGATCTTGGTACCATAGTATAAATCCTTTTATTTCAACCTAAATGCCGCTATTGCTAGTGGTAAAACCAATTAATCGTTTTCTCGCTATTGACTTTAATCTAGGATGCATTACATAATATTGCTTGCCGTCAGCTATTAATTGGGGTCTCCTCAAAAGAGTGTTATTGCAAAGGCCTTTAATGCCCTGGATAGTAAGGTCCAAACTTACAACTGAAGATTTGTTTCTGAGGTCTTCTATTGAATCACCAGTCTTAAGTGGTATTTGTTTAAATAACAGTATATCTCCGGTGTCAATACCTTTGTCTATGAAATGAAGTGTCACTCCGATAGTCTTATTACTAAACAGGCTCCATTCCAGAACATTCATGCCCCTGAAAGTGGGCAAATAAGCCATGTGGGCATTTAGGATACCATTTCTCACCGAATTAATGATATCTGACCTGAATAATCCTGCACTTGAATTTATCAGAAGGTCCAGGTTAAAACTTCGCAGCCGTTTTATTGCTTTCTTCGAATTAATGTCAGGAACGATGAAACATTTAATCTCGGCTTCTTTGCATTTCTGGGCCAATCGTAATTCGGGAGTATAAATATTCTGATGGATTGCAAATTCCTTCAAATAAAATGGTTCATGTCTGGGCTCTTTACCACCCTTTCTGCAGTATAAGTGTTTAGAATAGGCCAAGATACCTTCAAGATTGAAATTGCTTCTGATCTTCTTGTAGAATGGTCTCCTTACAATTACCACACATTCTGGGACAATGTCATTCTTAAGCAAATAGTTTAAGAGTATTTCTGCATAGTCATTATTATTTGAAGCTGCGATTCCGATCTTCATATGTTGCCTCTATTCAATTTCTTGCATTATTTCTTCAAGTAGCATCAGGGCGTCAGCAAAAAATTTAGCTGCCCAATTTGGATAGCAGAACGGCATATAGTTTCCCCATATAGGGTAAGATCCTGCAATTCCTCCGCGAATACCGCTATTTCTGCTCTTCAATAATTGAAGTGACTTAAGTTGATCAACTACTTTAAGGGCTGCATTCAGAAACCTTGCATCATCAAATAATTGATATATTCTCAACCATATTATTGCTATTTGTGCATCTCCTGTCAGACATGAAAACTGTCCAAACGAACGCCATCTGTTGTCGAATCGACCCACTAAAAAATCCGGATCACCATTAGGGTGTTTTTTATTTACCTCATACTTTAGCATTAGAATCTCTCCTGCTTTCAGGACAGCGTTAAGTATCCTTTGTCTTATTGGCTCTTCAACCAGGCCTGAACACTCCAACAAGCCTCTTAGTGTATAGGCAATGGTATGTGTCAGGGGCTTTTCTCCTTTATGAAATCCCATTTCATTTATCCAACCATTTTCCTGGGTAAGGGAAAGTACCCATTCAATATTTTTGAGTGCAATATCCTTACTGATGCTGTCGTTTGTATGCTTATGAACTTCCAATAAGGCCCATGATACTCTCGCATGATATGCGTGAGGAATGTTATTATATGTATACCTGCTCCATTTACCATCATCGTCTAAAATTGAACACAACCAGTCAGATGCCTTTATGGCAGCACACAGGTAATCAGAATTCCCAGTATGTTGAAATAGGTCAATCCACCCAAGAATTACCATTCCGGTATTAAATACTATGCCATAGTCGTTAATACCTGTACCACCTCTGACAGCCCCTGATGGAAGCTGTATTTCAATTTCCCAGTCACCCATTCGCTTTGCTCTTTCAAGAAAATCATTATCCTGAACCAACTTGGCATATTTTAAAAATGTTGAAATAATATATCCGGTGGTTTCGGGATAAGGTGGGGCCCAGCCATATTCAAATCCATAGGAACCTGAACAACCTCCCGAATTCGTATTATCCTGCGAACAGCGCAACCAGTTCATGACAGATTTAAGGTGCTCACTATTTGAATCTATGTTACCCCTGAGTCCGGTAAGGTCACGCAACAGCACGGCTAATTGTGAGGGATGTACAATTGAACTGAAAATTGCGCTCAGATGGAGTCTTTTGGTTATGGTAGGCACTAAGGTGAATATCTTAACTTGATTCATAAACAATAAGAATAGAGTTTAACAATGTGCTTTGAAATGTGACCAGATTAAGGATTAAAACCACTTGCACCGACTGGCAAGATAAGATGTCATGAAAATAAAACCTGAAAAAAAGTCCCAGATTCCGAGATTTCGAATTGAGTCAAGTTGCCCTTAACCTCGAGTCATTTTTTGTTTGCTATTTCATCATTTCATAAAAAGTCTTCTGAAAATCTTCCTTTGAATATCTCAATGCTAACTCTTGGTATTTGTCATAATTGTGTCTTTTCTCTTCTGCAGAGAGTTCAATGTCGTCTTTTCCCAGATCTTCTGAGAGTTTATCGATAGAACTAACAATAAAACCCCGAGAAATGAGCCAATGCATAATAATATTCGTTTTGTTCAGGTAAAGCTTTACTCCAGAAACAAGACATATGAAAATATTTCCCAACGCCATTTGGCGATAAACGTTAAAGACGGCAGCACTAGTTCCTTGATACAGATAAGTGAACTCGTCAGAAGACAAATAATCCAAAATGACAGTAAAGTGTTTTCTGTCTTTGACCGCCTTGAGTACTTCCCTTGAGTAATTCGTCTCCGGACCATAATTAAATAATAAAACAAACTGAATTTTCTCTTCAATTTTGGCAGATTCAACAATCTTTATTATGTCCAGACTGTTATTATAAACGGTTTTGTTGTTGCTAATGATAACCTGACTGCGCTTCTTCAGAATTGCAGGATCAAGTACAGATGGGGGATTTAACGGTAGCTGAATAAAACAAGGCAACCCATTCCATCGCTTGTACAAATAATCATATTCCGCTTTCGAAAATCCAAGGAAGTAGTCAATCCTATTAAGTGCTGAGTCAAATAACTGCCTCTCCTGGTAGCCCCAGTTGATTAACCCGACAATAGAGACCACGATATCCGACAGTTTATCTTTAGCCTTCTGATAGAAACTCATTTTGTTGGCTTCAAGGCTTAGTTGACTGAGATATAGTTCATACTCCCTGCCATATAGTTCATATCCGAAAAAACGCCAAGCTACCTTAATATTTAAAGGAAGTTTCATTGCAATGACACATTTGATAAAGTTCAGGTCATACAATACAACAAGATCAACGCAGCTACATAGCCTGATAATTTCATTTACACTTTTAGTTGAGTAATCATATAGCAACCATTCTTTCGGATTTTCCGACATAGATGTTCTAGCGTCACAATTATTTGAAATAAGGATTATAGAGTTTTCAAATATTCCTCCTTCAAAATCATGTGTCCCTGAAATAAATTTTAGATCAGTATGTATATGAACGACCTTGATCATACGCGTCCTACACTTGAGAAGGATTAATGCGATCCATAAAAGGGCAGTGGTAAGGGAATGAACTCATTTCCCGAGAACCTTTTTTAGAGTTACTTTTGTCTCATGAAAGACAAGATTTAACAAAAATACCAAACGGTAATTATTATATAAGTAGCCGAAATAATTATATGGTTTAACTACTCCTGTCAGATCAAGTTTGTTAAGCTCATGTGCATGGAGTTTGGCAATCATCTTTTTGTAATTCCGCCAATATGGAAATTTGAATCCAGACTTCAAGGCAAGCAACACAAATTTACAAATCGGCTGATTAAGGAATCGTTTTTGCTCCTGGCTAAGGTTCAAAGATTTCTGGAACGCTTTCAGACCTATAACCGAACGCATTAATCCTAGGGCGGCAGGACTAGAATGAAAAAGACTTGAGTTTGTCGCTGAGCCAGGGCGAGTGGTTCTCATGTAGAAAGAGGCGCCATCAAAAATACATCTGTTTGCCAGGCAAAAAACCCGCGCAATAAATTCACCATCTTCCAAATAAGGCATATCAGACAAAAAGAGGAGATTGTAATGAATAATGAAGCCTTTATCAAACAATATTGCCCAAGTCCTGTCAGGATCAGTTCGTCCATCACCACGGGCCAAAAAGTAAGCTTCAGTGCCCCGATAAACCTCTGATGTATAGGCCTCACTGAAGATTTCTTTAAGGATTAGCCCGTCCTTATCTAAAAAGGTGAATCCAAGAACTGAAACCTGTGCCGATTTATCTTCGGCATTTACTAGTCTGCTATTAAGCGAATTTGGAATAATATAGTCATCCGGGTCAACAAAAAGCAAGTATTTACCCCTGGCAACATTAATGCCATTGTTTCTTGCCTTACTTACTCCTTGATTTGACTGATCTATTAAAATAATATTTTTGTTCTGTCGTTGGAACCTGATAACTACCTCTCGGCTATTATCCGGAGATCCATCATTTATACATATTATCTCATACTCCTCCATGGGAATGTCCTGATCTTGAAGACTACTCAGACACCTTTCAATGTAAGGTTCTACATTATACATGGGAATAATTATCGAAAGGCGAAGCATAGATAACATATCTGATTCATTAGATGTTGATTAACCTAGCATAAACACGGATCTATCCTGAATGAACGATTCACATATAAAATTCATCCTGCCTCAGATTGATCAAAACTTTTTTCTTTAACCAGATGAAATACTTTATTGGATTTAGGTATACTGTGAGTAAGTCCAGAAGGACCCTATTATGCCTGCTGTTCCTGCTAAGCAGCCCATTCTTAAATAGCAGAGAAATGAAATAAGTCATCCTCTGGTTAAGTCTAATATCAAAGGGAAGAAATGGATATGTGCATTTTCTCCTGAGATATTCCATTTTGAAATAGTTGGGGTTTATCAAGTAATCACTAAATTTGTTATTGCACGCTCCTTGATGCTGCCTGTAATTCACGGTTGTTTCATCCATGAAGTATAATCTATGACCAGCTTGGGTTAGCTTCAACCAGAGAGGATAGTCTTCATACAATTTAAATCTCTCATCAAATCCCTTAACAGAAATCAAGGTATTACGATTGATGAACAATGAAGGCGTAAAATGAATCCTGTCGCAAAGGAGCAGCATCTTATGCTGAGACCAGGCGCTCCTTCCCGGGGCTAAAATACCACACTTATTATATGGATCACCAGGTGTGCTATAAATAAAACTATGTGGCTCGAGATTATATCGATACACATCAACCTTGGAAAAAAGTACCTTGATTTGAGGATTTGACGTAATCCACCTGACATTTGCCTCAACACAGGCTGGTTTTAATGAGTCGTCACCAGCTAAAAAAATAATCCACTCGCCCCATGAAGCATATAGTCCTCTGTTGACATTAGCTGATGTTCCAGTATTAGTTGCAGACTCCAGTACTTTTATTCGTAAGAATCTTTGACTGTTTATTGCATAGCCGGTCCATGCTTTAACTTTTTGAACAGTGTCATCCTGCGATCCATCATCAGTTATTATCAACTCAATATTACTAAAGGTTTGGGCTTTGACACTTTCAAGTGCTTCCAAAATGAATTCACCGCTATTATAAGTACAGACGACGATGGTCACCAATGGGAATTTGGCCGAATCTTCTATTTCTTTCTTTTCCATAGCGAATGGAGATAATCTGATAAATTCAGTCTCCTGTTTAAACCGATTAGAGAAATAATCAGGCTAATTAAAAAGGCAAATCCACAAACAAAGTAAGCATCCGGAAAATTGAAAATAAGTATTGTCGCTATCGATAGTCCTAATAATATCATATTTATAAATGTCAGTTTATAAGCTGCTTTAGAGATTACAAAACTATACTTCTTTAGAAGGAGATAGTACATTAGAATAGCAGACAAGAAGTAATCAATGACCGAAGCAAGGCCCAAACCGGATAGTCCAAGACCCTTATACAGCAATATGCTGATTGGCAAGAACCAAAGAGCACTAGCAATCTGTACATTTAGAAACATCCTATTAGCTGCTTTTGCAATTAAAATAAAGCCTGAAGCCCATACGATTCCTTTTAATAAAACCGCAAGTGAAGACCAGACTATGTAATCTATCGCCGGCAGGAATTCAATGCTTAGCAACAGTTTAATCAATAAAGGAGCACTCAACAAAATAAACGTAAGGATTGGGCCCAATATCAAAAGAACAATTTCTATCTGTTGGTTAACTACTTTTGTCCAATCCTCCGGGTTGTTTATCACTCCTGCCAGTCTGGGATAGTAATCAGTACCCATTGCAGCAAAAACCATTCCCACATATCCGTTCATAATACTTTGACCAGCGCCAAAAATTCCCAAATCTTCAAGGTTTCCATGTTTCGAAATATATGCATTTAGCAGGAAAGCAACCCCCGAGCTCAATAAAGAACTAAGAGACAAAGTAATACCCAATGAAGCCATTTGTTTGCCCTCGCGAAAGGTCTCTTTCCAGCCTAATACAACCGGTTCAAATTTCACTTTGCGTTTAAAGTAAATAGAAACCAGGTACGTTGCGATAGCTGCAGCTATTATGGCAGGAACCACCCCATCAATGCCCAGATAATAAAAGAATGGGAACGTTATTAGAAGACCTGCCAAGGATCCTGCGACATTTGCCTTGGCCAAATCTTTAATTTTCCGTAGGCCTCTTAATAGCGTATAAATACCTCCCGTTAAGGCGCCAAAGATAAATGTTACTGAAAGCAATATAAATGCGATTGTGTAGCTACCGTCACCAAAAGCTAGTTTACTAAGTATAGGAGAAAGAGAAACTGTCAGTAAAACTCCAATAATAGCCGTAACCCATATCCAGCGTTTAAATACGGTATAGATACGTGCAATACGATACTCGCTTTTTGAAGAATTTGCTTCTGCAATATTTCTAACAGCACTTTCACTTAATCCCAGGCTGGAAATACGGTTAATGACCTGAAGGCTGGACATTAGCAATCCATTTAGTCCCATTCCAGTTGTTCCAATCAGGATAGCCAAAATCTTGCCTCTTGCCAGGCTAGTTAGAACATTAAATAGCTGAACACCACCGAAAATTGTCGTCATCTTGAAAACAGATCTGAAACCTGCTAATTCACTAAATGACAAGGCATTT
Organism: uncultured Bacteroidales bacterium; assembly: GCA_964449015.1. Classification (GTDB taxonomy): domain Bacteria; phylum Bacteroidota; class Bacteroidia; order Bacteroidales; family UBA10428; genus UBA5072. The sequence continues at coordinate 7,549 of CAYVBH010000003.1, read as the reverse complement.
GTATTCACAAACTTATTGGTCTTATAATTCTCGGCCATGAATCCAACTCAAATAAATAATTGATATTAGTGAGGTGCTTATTAATTAAATGATTAGATTATTCATTTCTGCCCAGGTATGTGAATCAAAATCAAAAAGATGATTGAAATAAAGCAATGCATCCTTGCTATACCACAATCCGCTTTTGACGAGGGGCCATTCAGCAACATCTTCTGCACTTATAACATATTTATAAACAAACCTAATTGGCAAGATGGTGAAATTAAGTGCAGCCAGAGTAGCTACCCTGTGTTGCCCAGAAAAAATCAAGTATCTGGTATCCCCATTACGGGTCAACACATAACCTTTTATAGGATCGTCTGGTTGATTGTTATAATGATAGCCATTTTTTTGTATAGATTTTCGCAACTCACTAAGTCGGGAAAAATGATTTACTGCTACATGATCAGGATTTAATAATGGACTATGATCCTCATGCAGTCCAGTAGGTATTAATTTCTCCGAAGCGTTCACATTTCTCACACGGTCTTCAATTTGCGACAAATCAAATGGAGACCAGGGTACGAGGAATGCCAAACAAGACGGGGTGAAATCCTTAAGGCCTTCAGATTTTTCAAATTTTAGGCGAAATCCGTCATATGCATTTTTATGAAAAGTAATGTTTAAATATTTGGTAAAGCTCTCAATAATCTGCTCTTCTGTTCTTGTCCCAATCTGTCTTACCATCGCAGTAAAATACTGCCAACCATTCCCATATGAAAAGCCATATGGATCGACACATTCATTAATGTCGGCAAAAAAATAGCCTCTGTTTTGAATAAGTGCTTCAATATAGTTGCTTGAAATGTCTGGTGCTTCCTTATATTTATCAAGAATATTTTCCAGAATTCTGACGCACCTTTGTCTAATCAATTTTATCACTTGAGAAAATTGTCTTTTAAACTATCAGGTAATATCAAACTCGGGAGCATACACCAGCAGATATCATCAAGAGTGATTGTGATTGGACATTTTGTCTTCACCACCTAGTAATAGCTCCGGCTTGAAATAAAAGAAAGGCACTCATTCTGAGACAGCAACCCTCAATCGCTAATAGACAGAACCACTTAAATGCCCCTAATAAAGGTTAATTTAGGCTTAATAAAAGACTTCATGACCTCATAAAAGTATAGAAGATCATCCTTACTCAATGCCTGATGGACTGGAATGAAAAACACTTCTTCTCCATAAAAAATACTACATTGAACTCCATGAGCATAGAAATACTTTTTTAGCTCGCTGAGGTTAATATTTCGCCCTAAAGCTTTAAACATGAAAACACCTGGGACAATGCCATCCTTGAGGCTGAAAAGCTCAGGCAATCCCAAAGATCTGAACTTGTCGCTTAACCAGTAATGATTCTCTTTTCTTTTGGTGATTATCTCGTCCTTATTTTGTATTGAATGAGAAAGAATGTTCTTAATATATCTTAAATGTGGGTGCTCTAATTGACTCTCTATTTCTTTACTTATTGGCATGTTGCATAATAACAGGCCGCCAATCTGTAGAGTGAACATTTTGGGCAAACTGAAAATCACAAAATCTCCAATTTGTCCAGTATTATTCTCTTCATCAGTTGAGAAGAAACTATGTGCACAATCTTCAATTATTGGAAGCCCTTTTTTCTTCAAATCGGTAAGTCCTTCATACGGAACACCAAATTCATGGTTAACAAGAATTAATCTGGTATGTGCGCTTAACTCTCTTGACCATTTGCAGAACTTTTCGATTTCATTTGTAACACAACGACTAATATAGAAGTTCCCGGTTGTTGTGTATATTGTAACAATATCATTTGGTTCAAGATTGTATTGAGAAAGAGCAATATTCAGGGCTTCGCGTCCATTGAAGGTGTAAAAAAAAGGTCTCCCCTGAAACCTGTTATTGAAATAATCATCAATTGAATCATTATCGGGAAGATTGTGGTTAATGACAACGTCCGATGTCCTGAATGGGCTAATTCTGAATATCGGGACAAGATACCTGTCGGGATTAAGCACAAACATTACTTCAAATATCTAATGAAAGAATATCTTGGATTTGCTTCGCAGCCAATACTCTCTTTGAATTCGCAAAGTCCATAATTTGGTATGGAATTTTCTGTAGAATGCCCAAGATCAATATATGATTTCCCATTTAATTTATAAAATTCGAATAGTTTATATGACAGATAATTCATGGGCTTAAGTTCAGAATATCCCGGGAGGTCTCCCCAATAAATTACCTGAACTATATCCTTTGTAACATGGAACACTAAAGCAGCAGCAATTGGAGTATCATAAGAGGAATTCACAGTAAAAAAATCAGCTGAAATCAAATCAATGGTATTAAACACTTCAGTGAGGGTCATATGCAAAGGCCGGCCCCGATATTGTCGGTTTCTCGCAATAATATCATAAGCTAGTTCCTTTTCGTCAATAGACAAGCAGTGCTTAAGCTTTAATCCAGCCTCGATTGAGATTCTGAGATTCTTTTTGGCATTACGCCAAATTTCTTCTGTATAGGATTGGCCAAACTTTAACATATCACAGGAATAATTAAGTTCAATTCCTGAAAATTCAAAGCCTCCTCTCCAAAAACAATTAATCTGCTTGGCAATAAAACCATTATCATAGAAAGCAGGCGGCAGTGTTAGTTTAAGGGCATTAAGCCCCTTGCATACAGACCAATTTATAAGTAATCTCAGGGCTTCTTGGATATATTGAATTCGAATATCAACCGAAACAGGTACAAATCCCCCATAAGGCGCTGAGAAAGGTGATTGAAAAGAGTCGTCCTTTTTGCCACCAATTATACCAAGTCTATATTTCCCTTCTTTAAAAAGAAGATAATAAACCTCATCAACCTTATTTGCGTTAAGTTGATTGAAAACAGCAGTGCCAAAAATGTGGTATGGCGTTTTAACTACCTCATCATACTGGCAAGCACCTACTTCGATGATCTCCATTGTATATACTCGTTATAATCACGGATATAGTCTTCATTGCTGTATTTGTCTGATGCAAGCACAAGGCAAATTGCTCCTGATGAGAAGTTGACTATTTCCCTCCAGATTCCCTGAACAACCATAAGGGCAAAATAAGGTCTGTTCAACTGAATAATCTTCTTGGTTCTACCATCATCTAGAATGACGTCAAATGATCCGCTTGCAGCGATAATCAGTTGAAAAAGCTTTTTGTGAGCATGGCCACCTCTTTCTGTACCACCAGGGATATCGTAGAGGTAATATACCCTCCTGACATCAAAAGGCAGAGTATCTCCGTTTTGAATAACAGTAAGATTTCCCTGAGGACTCTGGATTCTGTTAAGATCTACAACATAACATCCATGAATATCTGAAAGTGGCTGATTCATTTTGTCCTCAGAAATTTGAATTCTTCAATATCACTGATATAATCTGATTCAGAATAGTCTGTGGACGCAATTATCAATGCCAGGGAGTTTGTTGAGAAGTTATCCAGCATTCTCCACATCATTTCAGGAACATAAACACCATAATAGGATCTGTTAAGAGAAAACCGTATCTCACTTTGGCCATCATGGAGGACAACGTCAAAACTCCCCGACAAAGCAATTATTATCTCTTGAGTCTTACGAAAAGCATGACCACCCCGATGCTCTCCTCCAGGCACATCATAAATCCAGTAGACTCGACGTATCTTAAATGGCAAATGGGTTTCCTCCTCAAGAACGGACAGATTGCCACGATAATCAAGAAAGCGTGGCAGATTTATTAATCCAGGCTTAGTAAACACATTTAATTGAGTTGACATATTTGATACTCTAATATGTATTATTGTGTAACGTCATGATTTAATTTTAAAAATCGACGTGTTGTTCTCTTCGCCTTATTATTTGTATAACCATATTTACTACCATATCCATATCGCTCCTTGCTGGATAGAACATCGTTGATTGCAAGGCATAGCCCTTTCGTATTCCCCATAATTAACTCATTCAGACCTATTTCGAACATATCTCTTATTGTATACCCAGGCTTGACAATGAGCATACAGGCATCTGCCAGGGATGCTAGATACAAAGTGTCAGAAACCACACCTATTGGTGAAGAGTCGATAATAATATATTCATATCTCTCCCTCAATGTTCTTATCAGTTCCCCGGTCTTTTCAAGGGCAGTAAGTTCAGAAGGATTTGGTGGAACCGGACCAGATGAAATAATAAATAGATTACTAAAACCTGTTTCTTGAATGACATCCTGCAGCTTATCCTTTCCAATAAGCCAAGTAGAAATGCCCTTCTCGTTTGATAAGTTAAAATCTTGGAAAAGTTTTGGTTTTCTTAAATCAAATCCCAGTAATATTGTCCTTTTGCCTAATAAGCTATAAACAGAAGCAAGATTAATTGCACTATGGGTTTTACCTTCTCCGGGCATTGAGGAAGTTACTAGTATTACCGGAGCTCCTGCTTCTTTTGTTAGAAACTGCATCTTTGACCTTATTAACCGGAATGCTTCAGCGATTGGAGAATCAGGGTTTGAAAAGACAACTGTATTAGAACCTTCTTTGTTGTGTGGAATCTCGCCCACAACTGGCAAATCGCATATCCTGTGTATTTCCTCTATATTGATCCTTTTGTTGAGGAGGAATAACAAAAATATGATTATAAAAGGTAATCCTACACCTGCTATGATTCCCATATACTGTATTTTAGTGCTATCAGGCGCAATCCTGCTGCTATATCGGGCATCCGCTTTTTCAACAATTTCACTGTCAGCCCTATTGGAAGCTTTCTGCATCTGCTGCTCGGCTCTTGTTTCGAGCAGGAAAGTATATAATTCATCATTGAGTTTAAACCGCCTTTCAATTCCCAATAATTGCCTTTCTGTTGCGGGTAAGGCAGAGGCCCTTGAATTGATCCTATTTAGCTGCTGTTGGTTTTCAACCCTCGCAAGGCTGTTTGCTCTCTTTAAACCATTAAGAGTCTCACTGAGAGCTTCCTTTGTTGTTTTAATTCTATGTTCCAAATTTCTCTGTAATGGATTCATTTCTCCCGCACCTCTCAAAGACAACTGGCCCTGAAGTTCAGCTAATTCTTCAACTAACCTGGACAAACCAGGATCAGATATTCCCATAGTAATAGGAACAATTGGCATCTCATTAGATGTGTTTTTTGTTAGGTATTCTGCAAGATAATCGTAGTAATTGGCCTCAAGATTGAGCCGCGCTCTTTCATTTTCAAGTGCCGTAACCTGGGCAATGAGTGCTTGCCCTTGAGCTGAAAGATCCGTCACCTGATGTGCAGACCGAAACTGCTGAAGTCTGTTCTCAGTTGTTATTAATGAATCTGATATCCCAATAAGCTGATCGTCAATAAACTGAATTCTCCTTTCAGCTTCAATATTCTTTTTATCCAAGGAAATGTTCTGAAAGCCTTCCAATTGCTTGTTTATGAAATCTGCATCTTTAACAGGATTTGTACCGATTAAGCTTATCTTGAGAATTGTCCCGCCTCTTGATATTCTTTCAATCGTCATTCTTCTAGAAAAATGATTAACCAAACGGTTCCAACTGTGATTTATGAAATACAGCCTCCTATTAGAATTCTTCCGAAACCAATCTAAATCAAAACAGCCAATTGTTAACGAACTGCCATTGATATTAATAGAATCCCCAAAATTAGCCCCTACATTAAGAGGGTAGTTATCATCCTGCGACTCTAATATGTATCCATTGTCTCCGGTAAAGTCGAGTGAAAACTCAATGTTCTTGGGCAGAGGATTTTCATTATTATACCTTACCCAAATTGGGATGTCAGGGTAAATTGGCAACTTATTACGGAAGGTCTTAAAATAAAACTCCATCTCAAATGGCAGTTCATGCAGGGTGGTTTCAATGAGTTCTCTGGATCTCAATATCATCATTTGGTTCTCCAAGTTCTCCATTCCACCGGGAAGTCCCAGCCCCTGCAGAAGTGCAGTATTGTCAACTAATGGTCTACTCTCTGTTTCATTTATTAGAATGGAGGCCGATGTTTGATATACTGGCAGAGTATGGTTTGAATAGAAACGAGCACAAATGATACCTGCCAAGATCCCAATAACGAACCAGTACCAATTCCGTTTCAGGAGATTGAAAACTGTTATTGGATCTATCCCAATGGAATTACTGCTCTTTTTGCCTTGAATCTTAGAGTTTAAATTTTCAGTTTTATTCATGCTTAATATTTCAGAGTGGTTTTCAACGAACTTCTGTTAACAACTCCCATGCACTTAAATTGGCTTGTCCATGCAGAGCAGGCAGTGTCATCCACATGAATGACTAAAGGGTACGGAAGAATGCTATTATCCCAAGAGTAGAGGTTAATGTAGTCAAGAATAAACTCCAGGTAGACGAGTTAATCTGAAAAGTTCGGCCTCTTCTAGGCATGATGTATATAATATCGTTGGGTAAAACATAATAATACTCTGAAGTCAGAATACTGCGATCTAGAAGAGTAACCTCTTTTATTATTGGTCCATATGGTGAAGGCCTGATTATTTGCGCTTTCTGCCGGTTCCCATAGTAACTGAGGTCGCCAGCCAATGATATTGCTTCAAAAATTGTTATCTGGTCTTTGGACAAAGGATACCTTCCTGGGCTATTAACCTCCCCGATAATGCTAATGAAATTATTGACGAGCCTTACTGTTATTGCTGCATCTGTAACATAGTCAGTAAAAATCGAATCCAATCGAGCTTTTATCTCCGGAAGCTTCATTCCCGCAACTTCAATTCTTCCCACATATGGGATTTCAATAAAACCATCTGCATCCACAGTATAACCAACTAAAGACGCACTTTCTTGGGACAGTCCTCCCATTCCCAAATCTGCATTGAACAGATTGGACCATTGTGGATCAGGTGTAATTACTCTAATATACAGATTGTCGTAAGGTAAAACTCTATAGTCGGGGGGTGACACATATGCTCTGACACTTCTTATTGTGCTCTCTTCTCCTCGCGATTCATCAGAATATTGCAAGTAGCTTAAATGCTTTTTTGATACACATGAACTTAATGCAGATAATAAGAAAAGTAGTGTCAACAGGGATATAACAATCTTCTTCTTCATGTCAATGAGTCATTTCAAAGTAAAGGTAAAAAAAAACAAGTATCTCTCAGGAAGGTTCATATCGATATCTAATAAACTCTTATTTGGCAGATCTTTATGGAGTATGGGCAACCATATACTCAAGTTCCCTTCTCTCATTCAAAGATGGCTCAGCAGAAATATCTTAGTCTTCATTTTTTTCAGGGATCCGCAACGAAGACAAAGGATGTCTCACAAAAAAGGCCGCGAACGTATCAGACGAGTATTCCGTGCCATCTGTTCGAAAGGCTGGTTAATCCTATAATTAGCTTTAGAACTCTTATTGATGTATCCGGGATTTCATAGTCAGGCGGTACCTGATAAATCCTTTGATCATTAAGGTCAGATATAACCAGATCTATTGACTGTAAAACAATATCCGGCTGAAAGCCGGTCAGGATAATAGTCCCGGCATCCTG
>CAYVBH010000002.1:0-46946 GCA_964449015.1 uncultured Bacteroidales bacterium | reverse complement strand
CAGCGGCAGTCAAAACCCAACTCCCAACCCCCAATACACACACATCAAGCATCTAGTATCTAGAATCCAGTATCCAGTATCCTGTATCGAACAGCAAACACCCAATATGCACTTATACTATTACAAGTACTATGTCAAATAAACCAACATACCGCAATCCCTGGGCTTGGGTGCCCACACTGTATCTGTATCAGGGAATACCCTACAGCATTGTGATGACCACTTCGGGATTGATCTACAAAACCATGGGGATTTCGGTATCAGCGCTGGCCTTCTGGACCAGTCTGCTTTACCTGCCCTGGGCCATCAAGCCATTGTGGAGCCCTTATGTTGAGGTGGTATCCACCAAGCGCAACTGGATTGTAGTCACACAGATGTTGCTGGGAATCTTGTTTATACTGTCCGGTATGGTCATGCCGTTGCATTTTTTCTTCCCGCTATCCATAGCATTGTTTGCCTTTGCAGCCATTGCATCGGCAAGTCACGATATTGCTGCTGACGGTTTTTACATGCATGCACTTGACCAGCATAAACAGGCATTTTTTGTGGGCATACGCAGCACCTTTTACCGCATTGCCATGCTTACGGCCATGGGTGCCATACCACTTGCAGCCGGTTTGGTGCAGGAAAGAACCGGTCTTGATCCGGTTTCTCTCACGGTGAATGCAATTCCGAAAGGTACGATAATTCCTACGCCGGTTCCTGAATCACCCGTGCCGACAAAGGATACGGCGCCTGTTCTTGTTTTGTCGTCAAGCGAAATCAATATACCGATTTCACAGGCAGTTGATCAACAGCCGGATACAGCTGTTTCTTATATTGTGTTGTCATCTCCGCCAGCCGATGATGAAAACATTGTGGTAGCGCTCGATTACAAAAGTGGCAGTAAAAATATCAAAATGATGCCCGGCCAACCCGAGCGGTTTGAATTTACAAAGGATAACTGGAACAAGCCAGTGCCGGTGGTGTTTACAGTTGATCGCAACCTGACACAACCTGCCACTGCTGAGTTTACGGTAAGCGCGGGTAACATCGCCTTCAGCTGGATGGTCTCGCTGGCTATACTGGGTATTTTTCTATTATTGCTGGGCGTATTTCATAAGTTCATGTTGCCTTACCCTGTTGAAGAAAAGGCTGCCGATACTGTTAACCTGAAGGTCTATATCGATGTGTTTGTTTCCTTTTTCAAGAAGCCGGGCGTTATTCCGGCCCTGTTGTTTTTCATGCTTTACCGGTTTGGAGAGGCTCAATCCATTAAAATTGCCACGCCTTTCCTTGTTGATGCCAGGGGGAACGGAGGCATTGGCCTGACAGCTGCACAATACGGCCTGGCATACGGTACCATTGGTATGCTGGCACTCACCGTGGGCGGCATACTGGGAGGTGTCTGTGCTGCCCGTTACGGTTTGAAGAAACTGATTTGGCTGATGGCCCTGAGTATGAACCTGCCGAATATCGGCCTTCTTTACATTGCCATTACGCAACCATTGCCTTCAGATGCCCTGGTTTATGGTGCCATTGTTCTTGAGCAGTTCGGCTATGGCTTTGGCTTCACTGCTTATATGTTGTTTATGCTTCATTTTGTAGGCGAAAGTAAGTATAAGGCTGCCGAATATGCCATTGGCACCTCGCTCATGGCCTTTGGCATGATGCTGCCGGGCATGTTGTCGGGTTACATGCAGGAATGGCTTGGGTACAAGGATTTCTTTACATATGTGTTGTTGTGCACCTTACCGGGGATGGCTTTGATTCCATTCCTGAAAATTGATCCGGAATTCGGCAAAAAGAAACGACAATGAAAAGGTTGACTGGTGGTTGCATATGTCTTAAAAGAGGCGTAATGAAAACAATGATGATCCTGATACTCATTATAGCCGCCTCTCTCCCGGCCCTGTCCGGCGATCACCCCAAAAGGGAGATGCGCGCCGTATGGATTGCCACTGTGGAAAATATCGATTGGCCTTCAAAACCCGGATTGCCGGTCAGGGTACAGAAGCGTGAAATGATTGAACTTCTTGACCTGGCCAAGTCGTATAATTTGAATACCGTAATAGTTCAAATCAGACCCGCTGCGGATGCCTTTTACCCTTCGGCACTCGAACCCTGGTCACACTGGCTTACCGGTGAGCAGGGCAGAGCACCCAAGCCTGAATACGATCCATTGGCTTTTATTATTGACGAATGCCGGGAGAGAGGGTTGGATATTCATGTGTGGCTGAATCCATACCGGGTTCTCAGAGATACGGCATTTACCAAAACTTCGACACTTCATGCGAGCAGGGCGCACCCCGACTGGCTGGTCACCTATGGTTCCCTGACATATTTCGAACCGGCACTGCCCCAGGTTCGCGATCATGTTGCCCGGGTGGTGAGCGATATTGTGAGGCGTTATGATGTGGATGCCATTCACATGGATGATTATTTTTATCCCTACCGCATTGCGGGCGCCGACTTCCCCGATGAACAGTCGTTTGCCCTTTATGGCGGAAGTTATTCACCGGCGCAACGCGACGACTGGCGAAGGAACAATGTGGACCTCATCATCAAACAATTACACGACAGCATCAAAGCCATCAAGCCGCATGTTCAGTTCGGCATATCACCTTTCGGGGTATGGCGGAATAAAGCTGATGATTCAACGGGTTCAGCAACCCGGGCAGGCCAGACAAATTACGACGACCTGTATGCTGATATTTTGAAGTGGCAAAAAAACAGCTGGATCGATTATGTGGTTCCGCAGTTATACTGGCATATCGGATTCGAAATAGCTGATTATGCCGTACTGGCCGAATGGTGGAACAACAACAGTTTCGGCTGTCCGGTTTATATTGGCCATGCCCTGTATCGGCTCAATGATGAATCTTCTTCCCCGGCATGGCGTACTGCTGATCAGCTTACCAAACAAATCAGCCTGAACCGCGAATATCCATATATTAGAGGCAGTGTGCTTTACAGTGCAAAATATCTTCGTACCAACCCGCTCGGTATTCAGCAACAACTCACCGGTGAATGGTATAAATATCCGTCATTATGCCCGGAAAATCCCCGGATAAAGCCAATTCAGGCCGGATTACCGGGCGAAGTAAAAATAAGCAGGGGGATATGTTTTTACAGGCTCTCCTGGAAAAAAGGCCCAAATACCAGAATATTTCTTGTTTACCGGTTTGAAAAGGGACAGCGTGATTTTTCCAACACGGCCAACATTTTTAAAGTAACTCCTGAAGCCAGAATCCGCATCAGAAAAGGCCGGGAAACAAGGCTGAAGACCCATGAATATGCTGTTTCGGCGCTGAGTATTACCCATGCAGAATCCACAGGTGTAATAGCCGAAGAATAAATCAGGCATTTTTTCATTCATCGTCATAAAATGTAAATTCGTCAATTGTTTGATCGGGGTTTATAAACTATTTGTCACTCTTTGCAACGTGTTTTCGTTTTAGTAAGCAACAAAACCTATCAGTGAACTTTTAACTAAAACCAAAACGCAATCCTACATGAAAGCAATTGTAGATAACCATCAGGAAATGCTTGTAGATACAGAATTTGAGCAATACAGGTTAAAGGTAAAGGAAGACTTGCAAAACAGATTTCATGGTAAACCTGAATCTCTGAATTCTCTTGAAAGAATCATTCTCAGTGAATCCGACAGGGAGGTATTGTTTTACATTGCCGAGCAGCTCGATCTAAGCGCTTATTCAAACAGCATTATAGTAACTACCTGTAATTGTTCCTACCTCGATCATGTTGATTTTGATAACATAAGAGCCATTATCAATTTCGAACCGGCCAGTCAGGGACGTAAACCGGGAAAGGTTTTCAGGGCAGTAAATACTTTGTTACCTGATGCCGGAATTTTCATTGGAAAAACCCACGTATCCTATTCTGTGAGAGCTTGCAGCAAGCTTATCCGAAGCGGCTTTGACATCATTGACATGAGCCTGATCAACGGATCATTATACTTTACCGCACTGAAAACCGGCGAGCCTCAAAAACGCGGCTGATCATTTTGATTTTCCTCATTTGTTGCCGTTGACATAACGGCATAATTATCCTGTTTTGCTAAACCTGTTTTGCAACCCCGATAGATTTATGTTGTCTTTGGTTTATAAAGGATGTTAATCCTGTTAAACCATTGTACAACTTTTAAAGATCTACGATATGAGGAAGCTAATCTTTGTTTTTCTAGTACTTTTTGCTGCAATATCATTGAAAGCACAAAGTGTTGATGATTTGTTTGGTTCAACAGATACTAAAATTACCTATCTCGGAATTGATTTTTCGCATGTAAAGCTGATCGGCAATTTCACAGAATTTTTTGAAGCCGGAAGAAAGAATGTGATGGAAATACGTGATTTTTATTTTCCGCGGTGGAACAGGGTGGTTGTTGATGAGCGTGAAAAATATGATATCCGCGGCATGTTAAGGAAATATAATGTTTATTACGATCTGGAAATGATCAACTCGGTGAATGCCCGAACCAATCCCGATAGCCTGGAAAGTTATAATGCTGTTGTGCTGTTACCAGATGATATCAGCCACATTGTTTCGCAGTATGACCTGGCAGGAAGGCAGGGTATTGGGGTTGTTTTTGTTGCAGAAAGCCTGAACAAGAGTGCCGAGGAAGCATACTTTCATTTTGTCGCTATCAATATGGATACCCGGGAGGTATTGTTCCAGAGGCGGTTAAGAGGTCAACCGCAGGGTTTTGGCCTGCGTAATTACTGGATCAACTCCCTTTACAGGATCATCAATGATGTGAAGTACTATTATTTTAATGAATGGAAAATCAAAACGACAAAAGAAGGCATGCAGGTCTGAGCTCTTTTTTTTCACTATATAGTTCCAAGGAGTAGCGCTTTATGCGCTGCTCCTTATATTTTAACGCTTTCCGCGGCAACAGCGCGGTCAACCTTCTTGATAAGTCCCTGCAGCACAGTACCGGGACCAACTTCGTAGAATTGCACAGCTCCGTCAGCAAGCATATTTTTTACAGTCTGGGTCCACTTGACAGGTGCAGTTAACTGTTTCTTAATGTTTTCCCGTATAACTACCGGGTCGGTGGTAGGTTTGGCAGTAACATTCTGGTAAACCGGGCAGCGTGGTTTGCTGATTACAGCTGCGTCAATGGCTTTTTCCAGATCGAGCCGGGCAGGTTCCATGATGGGAGAATGAAAGGCTCCGCCAACTGAAAGCTTCAAAGCTCTTTTTGCACCGGCAGCGGTAAGTTTTTCAATGGCCTGGTCGATTCCTTCAATGGAGCCGGAAATAACAATCTGGCCTGGGCTGTTATAATTTGCAGGTACAACGACTGCATCAATTTCGCGGCAGGCCTTTTCAACTACTTCGTCTTCGAGGCCAAGTATGGCAGCCATGGTTGAAGGCTGCAATTCACAGGCTTTTTGCATGGCCATGGCACGTTGCGAAACCAGCTTCAGACCATTTTCAAATGACAGTGCTTCAGCTGCAACCAATGCCGAGAATTCACCCAGGGAGTGCCCTGCAGTCATATCGGGGTTGAAATCACCGCCCAGCACTTTGGCCAGAATCACAGAATGCAGGAATATTGCAGGTTGTGTAACCTTAGTTTGTCTCAAGTCTTCATCAGTGCCCGCAAACATCAGGTCGGTAATCCTGAATCCGAGAATATCGTTTGCTTTTTCAAATAGTTCCTTAGCTTGGGGAAAACGTTCGTAGAGGTCTTTTCCCATTCCAACAAATTGTGCGCCCTGTCCGGGGAAAACGTATGCCTTCATAAAAAAGATTATTGATGTAACTGACAAAAATAATCAGATTAACGAAAAGTGCAAATTTTAGGGAATCAGATTTCTTTTAGCTCATTTTACTGATGAAAATCCTAAAAGGCAAAAGATTGATGGATTCCTGTTTTAACCTGACTTTTAATTCATCGGTCTTTAGTTCCAGTTCCTCATTTGTAAATTTACTTTGTTTGTCAATGGTCAGGTAAATATCGAGTGACCTTAAAAGCCCTTTTCCCGGAGATGAATCATGGTGCACTCCTATTTTAATTTCAACTTCTGACAAAACGGGTCCAAAATGCTCGAAACACAGGGCTTTAATATCTTCACGGGTGACAATCCTGCCCTTTGACAACAACATACGCCGAAGTCGGTTCAATTTATCCTCCTTTGATAACTTTTGCCTTCCTCCGAAAGTATTTGATAACAGAAATACGCTATTGATATCAAGATCGATGCCGTTATAGACAGTTAGTTTTGAATTTGATCTTATGTCATTGGCCATTTCTCCGCAAGTTGACCAAAACTGAACATTCACTCTGTTATAATTTGAATTACAGTTAACCAGTAAATAGGAATTTGAATCATCACCGACATTACTAGCTTCAAGGCGTTGTTTTAACCGTGAAATGATCTGATCAAGTTGTTTCAGCTCTGATGAAATCAAGTCTGTTCCCAGTGCTGAAAAACCCGCACGTTCATCCCTGATCAGGTCAATCAGGTGATTGATAGTTTCTTTTGCATCGCGTGAATCAAAACGGGCAACACCGCCTTGCCTTACCATATAACCCTCCTGATCGGCATTTTCGTTGTTGAAGGAATTAAGCGGTTTGTACTGAGTCCCCTTTGTGTCCGTAATTGATCTGATGTCGAAGAACATGTCCTCAGTAATCAGGGGAATAACATTGGTCCCCAATGTCAGCATATGAGAGGACTCATTCAATTCCCGGTTAATCACCGGAAAACAATTCATCAAAATGGTTAAATCGTTTATTGTTTCAGGGGCAAATGGCTGGGATAATTGGGCTTCAACCCAAAAAATATCCGCAGGAATTGATTTCAAAGCATTTGCAGGAAATCTACTTTTCAATTCGTCAGGTAATGTCTCTTTTTGTATAAAATTCTTCAGAAAATAGTTTTGGTTTTCAATTGTCATGAATTTCGACCTGTAAAACTCATTAACGTAATTACAGGTCATAAATGAGATGTCGCTATCATTTCTGAAGGTCTCCAATAGACTTCTGTTTTGAACATTCTGTTGTAAATCAAATCCCTGTCTGAAATGTACATCCGTATTATTTATTTTCCATCTTGCAGTAGAAATCAAACTGTATAACCGCTCTTCATTTTGCCTGTTTTTAACTAAAAATACAAAAGAAAGTCCGTCAATCTTATCTATCTGTTTATCCAGTTTCAATCCAATGTATAATTTGGTATAGTCAGGGACAGTTCCTGTAACGGCATTCACTAATGTTTCTTTTCCCTGATCTGAAACTTCAAACAGCTGGTTTCCTGCTGCAACATACATTACCTCGCCCTTAAACAGCCTCTGTTCAGACGATGGGGTGAAATAAATAGTTTTATTGTCATAGACAGTTTCCCCGTTAACTGATTTAGGGATTTTTTTGATGCAATTGAACTGGTATGATTCAGAGATAATAACACTTGGCTGAATGATTTTCGCCCTGGCCAGGGCATGGGCAGGAAAATGAGTCCTTACTTCCTGGTTGATGAGAAGTTCGAACAATTTCTCAACAATACGTGAATCGGTCTTTTTTATCTCTCCTGATATATTATAAATTTCTTCAGCCAAAGCCCCAATTATCATTCCAACAATCGGATCGAATGAATTAATATCCTGCGTGTCTGTGTATCCCCATAAACCGGAGGCATTTCTAATCATTCTGCTCTTAATAGCATCTTTGGAATCTGCTAACATTCTGGTTTTGTTTAATGCAGTTAAAACTGACAATTAATTGTTTAGCTATAAGACAAGGGACCAATGAAAAATTTGTCCTGGTGCATGAATGCTTCATTTGTTTTTTCTATTACCCCTTTTACAGCAAAAATTACCCGTATTTTAATTCTTTTGTTACTAACCTTAGTTGGTATTTCAACCTGCTCGATCTGAAGGTCAATATTTACGTTTTTCAGCCTTTTTTCATTGTTAACAACAGAATTTTGCAGTGATTTTTTTAATTCCTCCTTAAATGAAGGCAGGTTGTATATGTTTTCAAAATCAAATCTCCATATATCACAACCAAAGGATGGATCGTGTCTCATCTCACCATATTCTGTGGTGACGATCAGATGAATCATATTGTGAATAGAGTTATTTACACTTATTCTTGGGATCTCACCTTTTCGTTTGATGTCCATGAAATTGACTGGTATGTTTAAATAGGTTGCAACCATGGCAGGATATTAACCTCTTTTCTTTTATATTACTCAGCCAGGAAACTTCTTTTTGTGGTCTGTTCCTTTACAAAAATGTTGGTCTCTTTCTTCTTGCCAATGTAGGCCAGCGATTCAAGCTTTGCAAAAAGAGATGTCATAATGTGAATAAACTCAGAAAACTGATCAATACTGATCGAAATCTCATTGTGGTTATATTCAAAATTTATGCAATAAACCAGAAGCTTTTCAAAGTCGCCTTGTTTCAACTCAGACCAGCTGGTGAAATAATTCAAAAGCTCTTCCTTATGTGCAGCGGTGTTACAATCAATCGTATTTTTTATAATACGGGCAAAACCGGCAATATTTTCAAATAAGCCTATTGGAGGCTGATCAGGGATTCGCCAACGGATTTTAAGATTATTAATGCTTATAAAATTAAGAAGATTCAGTGCCAGTGTCAGTACTGATAAGGCAAGCGTTGAGTCCTGTCCCTTTTCCTTTATTTTACCGATTATGCTTAAAAGATTTAATTCCAATTGATTATAAAACTTTTCAACCATCGAGTAAAATCCAATTAACGTACTATGGCTTTTTATTGACATACAGGCAGGAAGATACTCGTCAAACAATTCGATTCTATCGGGTTTTAGAAAAAGTTTACCGATAAGCAGAGTGAAAGGAAGGATGCCTTCACCGGGAGCCTGCTTTTCCGGAATCAGACTAACCGAATAGGAAGGTTTTGCAAAAGGATAACGGGGAGGCTCCTCATCAGATATCAATTCTCCAAAGGGTTCTTTCAAAAACGGATTAATATTCAGTATGATGTAAAATACCCTGTTGTCTTCTTTCTTACTGGCTTCAATTTCTCCTGAAAGATCAATGGAAAACGCCAGTGGATTATTACTTTCAAGGATCTCAATTCGCGAACCTCCCTGTGTTAATGCCCTGATCTGGGATATTGAAACAGAAAGAAACTTTTGATTACTGATTTTCAAAACAACACTAAATGAAGTATCCTTGCTTCCCCACATCGGTAACAAACCATAATTGAAGTTGTTGAGAAAACAGGCAGATACATCTTTTATTTTGTCTTCAAAGGCATTTTCCTGCTGGATGAAATGATCCTTTGTGATTTTCATTCCATTAATCCAGTTAACATCAGGGTACTTTATTGGAGCAGGCATAATTTTCTATATATTAATCATTTATACTATATTACAGAATTATAGCCCAGGCAGGATATTTTAGTGTCTGAATAATCAGTTAAAATGAACTCACTTTGCTCTGATTTGAAAATAAAATCCGTGGCTGTTTCAAATTCAAAAGGAACAAAATAACCGTAGAAACAATCAAGGAATCTGGTCATTATGCCATCTTTCACCCGTTCATCGGTTTTATGATTTATTATGGGCCCAATGGAAAACAGGATACGTTTAGCTAAGGCATCGACCCGATTCCCTGAAATTGAATCAATCCCTAGTATGCTTTTACCCAGAATTCCCATAGGCTGGAAATCTTCAACTGCAGTTTCACCTATAGGTTCATCAGAAATGGTTATTATAACCATTTCGTTCAGAATATATTCAAGACATTGGGCAGTCAGGATTAAATTTCCTGTTATCCGATGTACAAAAGGCAGGAACTTTTTCATCCGTGCAACATAATCTTCCGGCAAATCATAATCTATTTTCCAAAAGTATGGGATACAACCCATGAGGAATTCGGTAAATACGCTTTTGGAAAGCCTGTTTTCCATTAATGCCAATTGTACCCGCTGCAAAAAGATCTCATTTTCAAAAGGCTGAAAAAATACCCTTGCTTCCTTTTCCTCAGTCCTGAGTTTCATAGAATCTTTGGCCATTTCTTTACCCGATTGGCTTTCATTCTCAATGCTGCTGTGGAAAAGTACCTCAGGAAGGATGTCGTAAATACCGTCACGGTTTAGGTGCAGGGTAAGCAGTTGGTCGCCGGTCTCAAGGCGATCCGCTGTTGACCAGGCTATATCTTGCGACCAGTCTCTCTTTAACTGACCGTCGAAAGCCGCCATGATTTCACTCAGGTCAACTCTTTGTTCACACAGGAAAGCTACGAGCATTTCGGCTCTCACGTCAAAGGACAGCTGATTGACATATTGCGATATTTCATCGAGTTTTGACACATCAGCATAATTCTATATAAAATTATACAATTTGGAAATGTAAACCTTATTTAGGGACCTTTTTTTTGTCAGGGAAAGCACGTTAAATTCCTGAAAATGAAAAAAAAGTGTGTTATTATTATGCTCTTTATTTAAAAAAGTCATAAATTTATATAGCAAACCCTAATTCACCAGAATGGAAGGTGAAAACCATATTCAGTACTCTGATGAGCTGAAACGGGCAATTAATATTTCTCAATCCTTAGCAAGGGAAAACTCTCACGATAAAATCTCACCTTCTCACTTATTAAAAGCCTTGTTTCATAAAGATGTTGGGCTTAGTGACTTTCTGCTTTCGCTCAACAAGGATATCTATTATATGGAAGAGTGGGCTGAAGTGAGGATAGAAGCCGGTCCGAAATCGTCAAAAGCCGTTGAGAATCCTTCCGGGGATAACCAGTTTAAAGCTGTCCTGCATGAAGCCGACAACGTCAGGATTAAACTTTCAAGAGACGAAACAGATCCCATATGCGTTTTGGCAGCTATTTGCATTCCGGGGGTCGGTTTTACCTATGAACAGCTAAAATCATTTACCCTGACATCCCAGGAAGTACTGGATGCAATTGCATCCAAAAACGATCTGAAAAGCGTGATAGGAGATTCAGGTGCGTCGGCAACCGGTAAAGAGAAAAAGCCTGGAACCAACGCCATTTTAAAATTCTGTATTGATAAAAATGAACAGGCTATTCAGAAAAAGCTGGATCCGGTAATAGGCCGCGACAGCGAATTGAGGGCAATTGCCGAAATACTTGGACGCAGATCAAAATCCAATGTTTTGATCCTTGGCGATGCCGGAGTCGGGAAAACCGCATTGGTAAACGGTTTTACCCAGATGGTAGTTGAAGGTAAAGTGCCTGAAAACCTGAAAAACATCCGGATTTTTGAACTTGATTTTGGTTCACTGATAGCCGGAGCTTCCTATAAGGGAGAAATCGAAGACCGCCTGAAAAGCATCATTAAAGAAATTCAACAGTTTGATAAGGCAATACTTTTTGTGGATGAGATCCACATGATCCTTGATCAACAAGGAGGTACCGCAGGTGCTGCCAATCTGTTGAAACCGGAACTGTCACGTGGTAACCTGACTATCATTGGGACAACATCCATTGACAATTACACTAAATGCATTGAAACCGACGAAGCTTTTGACAGACAGTTCGAAATAGTGAAGATTGAGGAACCTGACGATTTGTTAGCCTTAAGAATGTTGAAAGAGGTCATTCCTGCTTATGAAAATCACCATCAGCTGAAGGCCGGTGAAGAAGTTATTGCAGAAGCCGTAAGACTTTCAAAAAGGTATCTGAAAGAGCGATCGCTGCCTGATTCGGCTATCGATCTGATAGACCATGCTATGTCTGGAGTACGGCTGATGACGGATATCTCATCCGGTAAAATTGAAGAACTGAACCATCAACTTAAAAACCTTGAACCAAAAGATGAAGGGAACCTGAAGACAGGTGAATTGGAATGGTTTTATACTGATCTGAAGAATCAAATCTCACCCATCCTGTTTTCAAAATTAAATGAGGAAGAGAAAACGGCCCAGCTTAATTCCGGGACTGAAATTTACAAATACTGCAATAAAATCTTAACTGATCTTGAGAAACATGCCGGCAACAAAGTAGAAGCACTTGATAAATCGGATATCGGGGCTATTGTTTCGGCCCGTACCGGTATACCGCTGGGCAAGGTTCAGAGCAAAGAGAGAGATCGGTTATTGAATATTGAAGAGCACCTGAAGAAAAGAGTGATAGGCCAGGACCACGCATTGAAGAGTATTGCCGAGGCTATCCTTGAATCCAGGTCAGGACTGAATAAAGCCGGGCAGCCTATCGGATCCTTCTTTTTCCTTGGGCCTACCGGAACAGGAAAAACGGAACTTGCCAAATCTCTTGCGGAATTCCTGTTCCAGGACGAGTCTTTCCTGATCCGTTTTGATATGTCTGAATTTAAGGAAGAACATTCAGCCGCCTTACTTTATGGCGCGCCTCCGGGGTATGTCGGTTATGAAGAGGGCGGGCTTCTGGTAAACAAAATCAGGCAAAAACCCTATTCGGTTGTTCTTTTCGATGAGATAGAAAAGGCACATTCTTCGGTATTCGATATTTTCCTGCAAATTCTTGATGAAGGAAAACTTCACGACCGGTTAGGCAAGGAAGGTGATTTTTCAAATGCCATCATATTATTCACCTCCAATATAGGAAGTCAGTTTATCGTTGAATCGTTTGATAAAGGAAAAATTCCGTCATCTGATGATCTGATGGAGATAATGAGCAAATACTTCCGTCCGGAGTTTCTGGGGAGATTAACTGAAATTGTACCATTTGCTCCAATTAACAAAGAAAATGTGGTAAAGATCTTTGATATCCACATGAAAAGTCTTTACAAATTGCTGAAAGATAAAGGCATAAGTCTTGATATTGACCCACATGCCAAAGAAAAGCTTGCCATGGCTGGATTTACCCCAAAGTATGGCGCCAGGCCAATTGTTGGAATTATCAGAAGCCGGCTGCGTCGCCCTCTTTCGAAAATGATCATTGCCGATGAAATCACAAGAGGTTCCACAGTTCAACTTACTCTTGGAAAAAACGAAAATGTCAACTGGAACATTGTTTAATTTTCAAATTAGGTAATACTATTCTTAACCACTAAAAACAAATATATCATGGATCAATACGGAATAGGTGGTACGCCGGTGCAAGGAGAAGCCAGTGAGGCTATCCTGGAAATCCCACAAAACCGGACCCTGATGATTGAAAAATTCACTTCAGAAGTACCGGTAAAACCTGAAATTGTTGAAGGATTAACTTCCATCGAAGATGTTTTTAACCATTTCAGGCCATCCGTTGATGTTGAATTTGAAGATACAGGAGGCGTATCTAAGCAGGAAAAGCTTTCTTTCCACAACCTTGCTGATTTCGGGCCCAAAGGTATCGTTGCTCAAAGCACTATGCTGAAAGATCTTACCGTTCAAAAAGAACAGTATTTTAAAATTATCAAGCAGCTAAGGGGCAACCTTCTGCTTCGTAAAGCGCTTTCAAATCCTGAAACACGACAGGCAATTCTCAACGCAATTTATGCAATGAGCAAAGAGATTGAACAGGCATAGTTTTCAAATCCCTAAAAATGAATCCCATGGCAGTACAGGAAAAAACCAAACAAAGCATAGAGCAATACAAAGAGAAAGTTTCCGAGCAGGTTGGCAAAGTTGACAAACCTGAGGAATTGCTCGAAAATTCGATAAAACAACTGGAAAAAATCGGCGGTTTTGATATGCTTGAAACCGTTATTGACGGGGCGCAGAGTTTGAACCCTGAGAGGAAAGCCCGGAAAAAAATTTTCCTTACCGAGGCATCAAGTAAAGACGAAAGGGATAAGGTAAAAAAAGTGCTTGAATTATGGGCAGCAGTGATTAATTCGTCAAACGAGATATCAGAAATGATTGAAACCTGCGAAACCAATACCGAGTTGGTTGAAAGAACTCTCAATAATAACATGTCAAAGGCCATAGAGGCTACGCGAGATTTTGAAAAATCATATCGCACCATGGCTCTGTTCTTCAAGAATACAGGTCTCAGCAAAGTGAAAAATGTCAGTTTTATGAATGCCTCTTTAGAGCAGTTGAAAGACCTGGACGACACGCGCTTTTTTGATGCAATACGTGAAGAACTGGTTCAGAATTACGACCGGCTCGATCTGAGGGAAAACTACAGCATACTTGTTGTTCCCGGTTACCTTGGCTCGAACAAGGTAGTTGAAAAGTGGGCAAAAATTGCCAATGAAAACAAAGTCATGCTTGTCACCGACTTTGAGCATCTCGATACACCCGACGATGTGATGGAACTTTTTGAAGCCAGCAACCTCACCGGAGGCGACCTGTACCGGTCAAATGTTATGATGACCTGCAACTGGCTCGTAGGACGCGATAAAATGGCCGAAATCGGAGAAAAGGACGCTCTGTATGTTCCTCCTTCAAGTGCATTGGCCGGTACAATTTATCAGACATTAATGTCACAGGTGGCTGCAGGCAAAAAGCATGGAAGTATGAGTGAAGTGGATGGTGTTAAATTTGATTTGAAAAAAAGCGAAATAGCCAATCTTGAAAAACTAGGCCTTATACCCATGGTGAATGAATATGGCAAGGTGATGGCTTTTTCTGCGAAAACCCTGTTTAACGGCGATAACTTAGGGTTACAGACCTATTCTGTGGTAAGGGTTTTCGATTATGTGACCAAAGTGCTTATGGATTTTTTAAACCGTAGAGCTTTTGAAAATTTCAATGCCAAGACAAGAAAAGAAATACAAGATCAGATTATCCGGTTCCTGGATAGCATTACCGGCCCCGGTAAACTGATTGAAAAATTCTCGATCAGACGATTTGAGCAGGATCCGGTGCAGAAAGACCGAATATACCTTGATATCCACATGACCCCTTATTTTCCGGCCAAGACCTTTATGATTAAAATGGATGGGCAGAAAGGTGATGAAGGAAATGAATGGGAAACAGAATATAAGCAAGACTAGAATACCAAAATATCGCTCTGAAGATCAATTTCAATGACAGAATTTTCATACGTTTCAAGAATTCAGGATCACCGTTTTTTGATCAATAGTTCTCTAAACCTATAAAAATCTGAAATTATGTCATTTAAAGCAATTTTCAAAGTCGATGGGAAAGACTACAATGTTCTTTCCTGCAACTACAGCATGCACCAGGATTATGATGTTACCGGAAGACCCTCATCGGTTGCCCGGGGAGGAGTGATCAATATAGTGGTGGAATCATCAGATAGCAGCAAACTGTTTGAATGGATGTGCGACAGCTATATGAAAAAAGATGCCAGCCTCGTATTTAACAAACGTGAGGAGAACTCCAAATTGAAAGAGCTTGAAATCAAGGAAGCTTACATGGTTGGCTACCAGGAATCATTTGACAGTATAGGATCAACTGCCATGACCGAGTCCATTTCCCTTTCAGCGAAATCCATTAAGCTGGGCGATGGAGAAATGTTAAATGAGTGGCCTGTGTAAAGCTTATTAGGTCGCTTTAATTCGTAACAGCTTTTAAATAGGGATTCCTTTTTTGAAGTATATTCTGTTTAGGCCTTCAAAGAAGAAAGACCACACCTAAATAAGCTTTTAAACAATCAATAATATTTATATGTCATTAACTGCAAGGTTGCATATTGAAGGACACAGCCAGCAAGAAAAGGGGATTAAAATACTCTCCTGTGATTTCAGCTTTTCACAAGATGTGGATAATCGCGGTATGGTAGCTTCGAAAGTCAGGGCAGGTTTGATTAATATTACAATTCCGGGAATCAATGATACTGAAATTCTCGAATGGATGCTGGGGCGTGATGTTAGAAAAGATGGCAAAATAACCTTTTCCGGTGTTGTTGATACCGGCCCTCATAAATCATTGGAATTCGAGGATGCAGTTTTGGTCAGTTACCATGAAAGTTTTTCTGATCAGTCAGATATCATGATTAGCCTGACTATTTCCCCCCGGATTATAAAAGTGACAGGTGTCAGACACGAAAGCCTTTGGGCACCATCAGGAGAGTAAAAAATACCGGATAAAATGGGAACCATTTTAAAAATTGACATAGAAATTGATGGGAAACCGCTGAAAGATTTTGAATCTGTTTCCATCAATGATAATATTTATGGTATTGACAGTTTTGAAATTACTTGCCGGTATGATGCAATAGAAAAACTTGATGAATTTCTGATAAATAAAGCGAAAAATTTTCTGGGTTCGCCAATTATCATTCAAACCAAAGTTCAGGTCAAGGAGGATGAGAAGGATGTTGTGCTTATGAAAGGATATGTGACAGAGATACAAGGATCAAGGAGTGGCATGGAAGACAGTGACAAAATATTGATTACCGGAGGCTCTGTAGAAATCTCCCTTACAGGTAAACCTACAAACAGAGTGTTTATGGATAAAACCCTTGAGGAAATTGTAAAAGAGGTTTTTAGACCTTATCCATTCAAAGCCGTTGTTAAACCGCGTGACAAATTTCGCTATCCTTATATCGTACAATATGAGGAAAGTGACCTGGAATTTCTGAAACGGCTCTCCATCAGGTATGGAGAATGGTTTTTTTTCAACGGGGACAAGATGATCTTCGGGGAATTGCCTGAACCCAGGAAAGAACAAAAACTGACAATCGGGTATGACCTTAAAGATCTCAATTATCAACTAAGGGTAAGCCCTGTAAAATTCAGCCTTATGTCGATGGATCCCTTAAAAACCGACATCTATAAGTTTAAATCAGGTACAGGTAAAGCGGACGGCACTTTAAACGATTATGGGAAATTTGCTCTTGACAAATCAAAAGACTTTTTCCAGTTTGAAGGGATACATTATTATAAATCGCTGAATGTGAATGAAAATGATTATCAAAAAGCGATCGACAAAGCAGGAGAACATGACGAAGAAAGTGATGCATCAAACCTTTCAGACTTGTCTGGTTCTTCGATAAATCCTTTTATGACAGCCGGAACATATATCAAGGTTTTTTACCCTAATCAGAAACCTTCAGATCCTCAAATTGATTATGGGAATTATTTGATTACTTCAATTCAGCATAGTTTCGATAACCTGCTTTCTTATAATAATACTTTTAATGCTGTTCCGGAGAAAATAAAAATTCCTGAGAATACGAATCCATATTTTATAAAGCTCTCTCCTAACCAGGTCGGGACAATTGCAGACAACCAGGATCCAAAAAAGCTGGGCAGGGTACGGATTCATTTCCCCTGGATGGAGAGCGACAGTTTGATGACTCCATGGATCAATGTGGTTACCCCTTATACAAGGGAAAATTCGGGTATTTATTTTGTCCTGTCGGTAAACACTAGGGTTATGGTCGCTTTTGAAGGCAGTGATGTGGAAAGGCCTTATTGCATCGGTGCATTTTTCGATGAAACCTATCCTCCCGATTCAGCCTGGACGGGCGATTACAACGACAAGGATGCCAAAATTCATGCCATCCGCACAGTGAGCGGGCAGACGATTGAATTGCATGATGAATCAGGCAAGGAAAAGATCAGGATTTATGATACAAGCAATAAAAATGAAATAACCCTCGATGCTGCAAGCGGGGAGATTAAAATCAAGGCTACTGAAAAACTGACAATTGAAGCCAAGGATATTGAGATCAAAGCACAAAATGGTATAAGAATCGAAGCGGGGCAGGGACTTGAGCAGAAAGCCAATGAAATTATATCCGAAGCTCAGACCACTTTAGAACAAAAGGCCATGGATATTAAGAATGAAGCTCAAACCAGCCTTGAAGCGAAAGCCACATCGGTTGAAATTAAAGCCAATGCTTCTTTAAAAGCCACCGGAGGCGCCACTGCAGAGGTCTCTTCCAGTGGCGTGATGACCGTGAAAGGAAGTATGGTGATGATCAACTAATTCATGTTTTAAATTCATTATACAATGCAACTTACTTCATATGCCATAACATTAAGTCAAAGATTTATATTAAGCGGATTTGATGACTACAAAGTGCAATCTCTTTTTAAGAAATTCCCTGTCCGTCATGGACATATGCAATTTGCTCATCTTCCGCTTAATGATGAACAATTAGACAAATACCTGGAAGTCGTTGAAGAAGACCTGAGACAAAAAATACTGGAAGCGCTAAATAGTACCAATACTCCATACACAACAGAAAGTATTGACAATTTATTAAAACTGGTGAAACAGTCAGATCTCATTCCATCCGTGACTGAAAGCCAAACTGAGCTTTTTCAGCTTGCTTCGCTGTTGGTTGAAAAAGCCCGGGTAATGACAATAACCATTTCAGAAAATGCCGAAAAAGAGTTCAGGAAACATCCATTAAGTCAGAATTTTTTCAGATGGATGGCAACATGGAAAATGATTGATGTTGTTGGTGCAGATATGCCTGCCAGTTTTGCTCCTCCGTTTACATTTTTATATAATAAGCCCTATACCGTAATTAGCGGCGATACATTGTCAAAAATTGCTCTCAAGTATTATGGATATGCAAACCTGTGGGACATCATCTGGAAGGCAAGCGGTATGAATTTTCACCCGGATTTGATTATTCCTGGACAAAAACTTACCATGCCTTAAATAGATAATTTTCTTTTTTTTATAATATGTCTAAAATAAAAGTCAACCCTAAACAAAGTTCTTCTGATAATAGTAATTATCCAATTTACTATGCTTTCATAGCGAAGGGGTGTCCTTATGCAAAAAGATATTATGATACATTCCGGTCTGATCACAAAATCTCCATTAGGCACGCTGAAATTATAAGTCATCCAACTTATTTCAATTTGTTACAAAGAATTAATAATATTTCAGAGCGAAATATTCTGATATTTTCACATGGAAATAGTGATGCAGGAATGACCTCTTTCTCCTTTATAGAAGGGGAAAAAAATGTCAAATCTTATGAGGGATTATTCTATATCTTACGTTATGCTGCGGTAGAGAGAATTTATTCTAATATTAAATCTTCGAAAAACCTTGATGATTGGCTAGATGTTTTAAACATAATAACAAAACATTATAATACAGATAATGCTGAATCAACATTGCAAGAATTAAAGGATTTGGGATTATACAATAATACTCAATCGGAATTTAATGATGAAATCAATGGAGAATTAAAAGAATATAAAAAAAAACCAAATGAGAAAAGGATCAATGAATTGACTAAAAAATGGAATGGTAAAATTTTAAAACATCAAGAAGATATAATAAAAAAGCTTGGGTTACCTCCTGAGTCAAAAGCTTCTCAAACATGGATGAGTAATTTTATTAAGCTTATTTCAGATATCCAGAATAAAAAATTAAATAATATTGCCATAAGGGGTTGCAATATCGGTAATGCGGAATCCTTATTAGAGATATATAGTATATTTTTCAATGCCCAAAAAATAAGCGCTCCCACTGTTAAGGTTTTTATGGGCATCCTTAAAATTGATATTTTTAGTAGCGAAAATATTCTACGCCAAAAGGTCACCGCAGAATATAATTATCTATTTGGAACAAAACCAGATCCTACTATGTTCGATAGAGGGACAAAGGGTTTTTCCCGCACCAAGAAAATTTCGGGTCCACAAACAAAACAAGTAAAACAGATGCGTTTCGGAGAATATTATAATCCTTTGGATTTAAATCTAGAAAAAAATAGAAATGAATTATTCATTTCTTTGATAGTTAATATTGAACAGAGCACTGGAACAGGTAGAATAGTGGCCGAAAATATTCAAATAGTCGAAATTTTTGCACAAAATTGTTTCGGTAAAGCAACTAGACCTATAAGACGTGAAATCCCAGTTTATTTTTTGCCTGATGAAAGCCCTATATTTCCTAAAAATGATGCTTTCAATAAGCTGCTATCCAACAAAACTTACATATATTATAATTTTATAAACGATTATCAATAGATCTAAAATTGTAAAATGAAAGTAATAATTACTATGATATTAGGTATAATGCTTATATCAAATAAATCATGCTAACGATCCGAAAAGAACAAGTCCAGGTATTTGATGAACTGGCAATGAAACAATTTATTGAAAACATGATGATTCATGTCAGGAAGTATTTCCCAATAGAAAGCAAGGCAATGGATGATGGCCAATTAAGAAAAAACATACTGGAAATAATTCAACGGGCTGGAGAATATGAATTAATTACTGAACGGGATATATGCAAATTTCTCAACATATCGATATTTTTTGGAATGGATTTCGATAAAAAGCCTGAAAATGCATGGATGCTAGCGATATTAATGGATAAGAAAGAGCCTAATCCAAGTATCAGGATTGGCAAACTATACCAAGAGGTACTAAAACGTTCTGATGAAAACAAAAAGTTATCGTAAATGAATTAAAACATGGCCATAAAATCCAATAGCAACCTGAAAAGCAGTGGAGATGCTGCAAACAACAGTAGTCCAAATACCGGTAGTTCAAAACAATCATGTGATTTTCATTTCGTTGAAATTGAGATGGTGGGCGAGGATGGGAAAGGAATTGTCGGAGTTGAGTATTTACTTACCTTACCTGATGGTGCTGAAGTCAGTGGCTTTACTAATTCTTTAGGTTTGATTAGGATTGATGGCATTGATGCTGGAAATTGTCAAATAACTTTTCCAAAATTGGATAAAGATGCCTGGGAGGTACTTATGGAATAAAGATTTTAAATATGCTGGAATACATTGTAAAACAGGGTGACTGTATAAATAGTATTGCATTCAAATTTGGATTCTTTCCGAAGACGATTTGGGATCATACAAAGAACGCTTCATTAAAAGAATTAAGAAAGGATCCGAGTATATTGTTTGAAGGAGATAGAGTGTTTATACCAGAAAAAGATCAGAAAAATGAAATTGCCTTTTTCGACAAGCGCAATCGTTTTAAAATGAAAGGAGTACCAGCTAAATTATGCTTAAAGATTTTTAGTTATGATAATGAAGAGATGAAAAATGCATCATATAAGTTGGAAATTGGTGGAAATATTACTGAAGGAAAATTAAGCTCAAATGGAGTATTAAATATCTCAATACCACCAAATATAAAAAAAGCTAAGCTAATTGTTGAAGATGATACTAATCTTATTACTTATATTTTAAATATAGGAAATCTAGATCCTTTGGAAACAATTTCTGGAATTCAGGAACGACTTAATAATCTTGGATTTGATTGCGGGATGATTAATGGTCAATTTAATTCAAAAATGGGAGAAGCTCTTAAGAAGTTTCAAAAAAATCATAATCTTGAGATTACCGGAAAAATAAATAAAGAGACAAAAGATAAACTTAAAGAAGTACATGGATTATAATGGAGTTTAATACATACCAATGTCAAACAGTCTGATCATGGAAAACGCAAAGATTGAAAATATCGTGCTTGAATATAATCCAAATTATAATACTATTGAGGGTTTGACATTTACTGATTGGTTAAAAGAATATACTCCTAGAATTGATTTTACGGTAAAAGAAAAGGAAGTAAGTATATCACGAATTGCATCAAATAGATCGGACAAAACACCTTTAAGTCCCAACGTGAATTATTTTATATATTTAGATGTCGGCGTTTGGGCTGGTGATAAAAGATACTTTGGTATTGTTTATAAGAAATGTGTTTTACTTTGCAAGTTTAACTATAAACAAGCACATATACCCATAGTACCATCGGATATCTTTTCAATTACAGATCCAATATTTCATGAGTTTTGGTCACATTTTGGCCATTACAGTGATATTCACTTTGATTGGAGCGATCAAGGAGAACCAATAACTAAAAAAGTTGGAGGAGCTATAGAGATAGTTAAATGGGCTGAGATAATTGAAAATCCTCCGCAATCTAATTCTATCTATATTTTTCTTCCAGACATGCACTTACCTAAAATTAGATATAGAGATGAATTTAAAGATATTACTCAAACTGAACTTAACCAAATGTATGATAGTCATAATAAAGATATTGCAAGGGGTATTCCTTCTAGTCAAAAATATATTCGTTACCAAGAATATATTCAAAGTATAGAAGCTGATATATTTAAGAATGCTGGAGAATCGTTAGTTTGCTTTTTAGATCTTGTCATTTCCTTTATTGTAAAGAATAAATATTTTGATAAGGTAAAAGTAATTCAAATAGGTGATTTATACGAATTATGGCAAAATATAGGCGCTATTGGTACTTTTTTTGATGATAGTAAAGAAGGCCTAATACTTGAAGACGATGCGGTAACTAAATTGATGGATCGGATTACTGGAATTGAGGCTCAAAATTACTCAATAATTAGCAGATTTAATGTTTTAGAGAAATTTGGTATTATCACTTATTTGCATGGTAATCATGACGCGTATCTACTTGATATAATGAGGAGTAAAGATAATAAATGGGATGAAGCATTAGGGTTTAGGAAAGCCCGCATGGCTTATTTTTATGAAGATAATATTTTTGCAGAACATGGTCATAGACTTGAAGCCGTTAACAAAGATGGAAATTGGCAAGGTGCTTTTATTGCTGACTTGGCATATCTAGTTCCAGAATTTAGGTCTTTAGAATTAGTTTGGCAAAGGATTATGAATTTCATTGGTGATTCACAAACTACAATAAATAAGAAACTCATTGCAATTGATTTATTATATTCAGAGTTAAAAGATAAAAAACCTAAATTTTCAGTGTTTATAATGGGACATTCACATGTACCTGATTTATGTGAAATACACTGGTACTTAAAAAAGAATCTTGGATTGCGTCCTATAATAGCGTCTATTTGAATTCGAATCTGAATACATGTTAAGTTATGACCAAATATATACATGCATTTTTCCCCTATATTTTTCAAGTTGCCTAGCTATTTGCCAAACAAATAAAATATTAATACTTTATCCTCATTAATATCAAGATTCAGATTTTTAATAAAATGCTGATGATAATTATTTTATTTTAATATAAATATTAATAACATCCTAATTCTACCAGATAAATTAAATCATATTACGTAATATATTATCTTTTAGAGATGACTTGGCATTTGAAATAAGATATTAGGTTAATTTGTGCAAAATAATCTTTAATCCATATATTTAAGAAATTGAATCTTTTTGAAATTCAATCATAACCTTCTGATCCTCACCTTCCACAAAAAAACTTTCTATTTCTCCAAAAAAAGTCCTGATCTCCTTACTATTACAGGTTGGTAGATATACACGCAAAACTCTCGGATCATAAAATCTAAAATAGACTATATCATCGTCTTCCAGATAAACACGGATAAACTTCTGCAAATGCTTTAAAACTTCACTAAATGAAGCTTTAGATAAAAAGAATACGGAACAGCTGCTACCCCATGCTTCAGTAGTAAGCCAGTTGAACAAGGTTGAATCTCTTTTGCACTCTACTAAAAAACCAGAAACACTGAAAAATTTTACATCCGCTTTTCCTTCAAAAAGAGACTTATATTCGATTTTATCATTAAGGAAATATTGAAATACTTCATCATTTCGTGCTGAATCAACAATAGCGTATAAATTGCAGGTTTTGTCCTCGGCCCGATTCCATAAGAAATCAGGGACTGTTTTATCCTTTGCAATTTCAACAGAGACCTGATCAGTGTTAAGTGCCATCACAGTAAAATATTAAAAACGAACTTTATTTCTTATTTTTGGCTGCCTCACATTCGGCACAGAATGGAGTTCCATCTTTTGCTGCAGCTTTAAAGGTTTGCACCTGAGGTGGCTCCGAAGCAGATACTGCTCCGCCTCCTGTGCCGTTACCTGCACCTCCCCCGGCTCCGCCTGCGGCCCCTCCGCCTGAACCACCACTGCCTGTTTCTCCGATCAATACAGTAGGACATCCCAATGTAATGGCTCCGCCATGTGATGTTTGATCCCCCATGCGTGCTGCCGGCTTGCCACCAATAAAAACACCAGTTGAACCTAACACAATGACATCAGGCGGGCCAACACAAGTGCACATATCTCCCATTCCCGCTGCAGGCATGCCACCGATAAGAACGGTAGGACATCCCGGAGGCAGGATCGGCCCCCCAACATGCGGTATGGGAGGAACTCCCGGTGTTACCATCGGGCAAACATGCATATCACCAACGCGTGCAGCGGGTTTACCCATGTTAGGCGAATTAAGAATAGGGAATTAACTTATATAAAGTTACTAAATTCATTTAGCCAAGTCAATACTTATAATCAATTATTTGATACGGAATTTATTGGATTTCAGGTTAAAACCAGGTTTTTCTACAAGAGATTGTTATTCAATTTGGTGCTTTTCAATGCGGGTATGTATTTAGTTATTGAATTTCTTGATTTTCACGCATTTTTATTGTAAATTTTATAGGTGAAATCTTGATCTGTTTATTACTTCGAACAAAGGGATACGTGTAATTTATAATAATGTATTGATATGAGATATTTAATCAGGTTTTTCAATATGTTATTCCTCACGGCCTTTTCATTTAATTACCTCATTGGCCAGGAATCAACTTACGTTTCCAACGTAAACAGATACCTTACATTGGATGGCAAACAGCTGGCAATAAAATATGACCTGCCCTCTTCGGATTCAACCCAGCTTTTTGATATAATCCTGAAGATTTATTACAATAATCAGGTAATTCAGCCTCAGGATAGTACGCTTACTGGTTCCTGGGGTAGTAAAGTAGCGCCAGGCATCGAGAAAGTAATACTATGGGACTTCCCAAATGAATTCAGGGGTGATATCAATAGGGTAACCATTGAAGTTGTTGCCAAACCAATAAGTGACCCATTGGCGGGTTTTGAGTATAGGATTATGACTAAAGAATCGCCCTTTGAAGTAAAATTCGAAAACAAATCAAGAAATGCTGATTTATATTCATGGAACTTTGGGGATTTAAAATCACCAGGTAATAATTTATCAACCCTGGAAAGTCCTGCTCATAAATATAAGTCAGGAGGCACCTACAAAGTGGAACTAATGGCGCGCAGTAGTAAAAACAATGCATTCAATACGATTGTAAAGGAAGTTACCATTAATACAGGAAATGAGCAAGATCTGCAGAAACACAAAAATCTTAAGAACATTTGGTTGGGTGCAACCCTTGCATCCGCTGGCATAAGTGCATATTGCTTTCTTAAATATAATAGTACCTATGGTGATTGGAAAAATGAAGGAACTGATGAACTGGAAAAAAAATATACCAATTACAGGAAAGTGGGAATAGCCTCGGCGATTGTTTCGGGGGTTTGTATTTCCCAGGTTATTATTCAAACGAAAAAGCTCCAAAAAGCTAAGCGAACCATGAGTATGAATTTTGTCCCACTCAACGAGGGTGGCGCTGTTGAATTGGTTTGGAATTTTTAGAGGATTATTCTTTTTATAACAACCCGAGAATGCAGGCTGTCAAACATGGGAAGATATCAAAGTCTGTTGTCTCAATGGTGATCGGATGGGAAGATTGTATTAACAGATAATGCTCCACAAAATCAGTAATTTACATATAGGAATTGTAATAATTCTTTGTTATATTTAACCAACAAACCCTCGTAGGAATGAATTCCGCAAGTATTGCATTGAAAGTTGCCAGTCTGGTATTTTCGGGCGGTATTCTGATGGTCTTGTTCAAAAGGATAAAAGTGTTGAAAAAATACGGATTGGCTTCTGTCATATATATTCTGTTGATTTCTCTGTTACTTGCTTTTCCTACCTTATTTAACCTGTTTAAGTTCAATCTCAGCCAAATACTTGTTCTGGTTTGTGCCCAGGTATTTATTTTATTCATGGGTGTTTTGCATGTTGTTTTAATTCCAACAACATTGCCCTGGTACAAAGCACAACCATTTAACATGCAATTGCTTTTTGTCATTTGCATACTTATTCTGGCTTTCTTTTTCAGTAACCTGTCATTATCTGACTTGCAGAAACACCAGCTTCCATTCACATGGTATATATCATTGCTCTGGTTTCTGATTCCTTTACTGCTTAATAAAACAATTGAGGAATTAGTTAAAGTTCCTCCAAAGATTTATAAACTATGGTATTATCCTGTTGGTCAAAATATTGACGATCCATCCGATGAAGAATTGGAAAATCCAATCATTATTAGTTTTATTTTTGAAAAGAATGAAAGCAGTTATAAATTAACGACTTTCAGAGCAAAGGCGCCTGTCGGGATGAAAGTGGGACGTTTGTTTTATTTTTTTATCAACGATTACAACGACAGACATCCCGAAGGAACCATTTCCTATTTAAATGAAAATCACGAACCGTGTGGTTGGATTTTTAGAAAAGTAAAGAACAGGTTTCTTGGTTTGAAAGTAACTATTGATCCTGACAGTTCTGTTTACGCCAGCGAAATTAGAGAGAACGATCTGCTTTATTGTCAACGCATTAGTAAAAACGACTAATCCAACTTCAATGAAACCAATTAATAGTAAAGAAAGGGCCAAAGCCTTTTATAAAGTAACTGGCTTATTTATACTCAGCTTTGTTCTGGCTATGTTATTGGGCTTTTCTACAATGAATGTAAATCAAATGATGGATTATGCATCAAGAAAACAGCTTGATGATTTAAAGAATGATTTGATGTTCCAACAGAAGTTTTTTCAACCCAATATTAACGAAGCAACAAGCAAATTAAAGGATTTACCAAACTTTAATGCAAAAGGCTTAATTCTGGGGGATGTTGAAACAAGTATCAACGTATCACTTGAAAATATTAAGAAAGCATGGAAGGTTAATGAGGAAGATCAACAATATTTAATGTACAAGAATATTGTAGAAACCTATTTTGCTTTAAAAACCGCTTATATTGATAAATTTAAGCTTGAAGAGCAACTTCAGGCAAAGGAGAATGTTGTGGTAACCGGATCAGGTGATTTACAGCGGGAGTTATATAGAAGAAGTGATCTCGAGAAAGAGAACAATACATTGAAATCCCAAGTTGATCTGTTAAGTTCAAATGTTGAAAAATTTCAAAGCCAGGCTCAGAAGCTGCAATACCAATTAACAAAATGTCGGGATTCACTAAAGATTTGTTTGGTTGAAAATAAGGGCTATAAACAGCAAAGAAAATAGTTGCCTAAAATAACTTCTTTTAGATTTCTGTCATGAATCCAAACAAGGACTCATCTGACGGCGAAAATAGATCCGGTAACCTGGTTATTATGATTGTCGTACTTATCGTAATTCTTGCGATAGTTTTTATTCTAATCTATAAGTTTAAACCAGAAGCGAATGATTTCAATTCAATAGAACGTGAGGTAAAAAATACTCCCAAAGAACAAACTGAGGCAATAGATGCATCAATCCAGAGAATCAACAACTTAACCAATGAAATTCGCCTCTTTGATGAACTCTATGATGAATTAATATACACGGAGTCACCTGAAATAGATCGAATCCACGAATTTGTCAGCCAATATAAGAACTATGCCAGGCAATACGCAGAAAACATGAATGAGTTTGAAGCAACAGCCGTGTCTTCAAAGGATTATGATTCCACAACAATGAGGTCCGATCGTCAGCAGAAGCTGTTGGAGAGCAGCATAAATGACTTAATAAAATCCATTGAGAACAAGAAGAAGATTTTTAGGTCCATCCCGGCTGCATATCCCATTGCAAAAAAAGATGCCCGGATAGTTTCCGGATTTGGCATGCGTGATCATCCTATTCTAAATGAGCCCAGGATGCACACCGGGATTGATATTCAAGCACCTGTAGGCACGATTGTGGTGGCTCCGGCCAACGGGAAAGTAAAAATGATTGAGGAACACATTAGCGCTGGTTATGGTCGGCCATGCCTGATTGAACATAAATTTGGATACCAGACCTTCTATGGTCACCTCGTCCGATTGGAAGTATACGATAATAAACTAGTACAAAAAGGTGATATCATTGGTCGTGTCGGTGATACAGGCTTAAGCTCCGGACCCCACTTGCATTACGAAGTCAGGAAAAATGGAAAACCGCTGAATCCTTCCTACTTTATTTTTGAAGGGTTGACGAGAAAAGAATACAGGGAAGTTATTGCCAATGGAACGCAGTGAAACTCCATATCTTCTTTTACTGCTCCCTTCTCTTGACCAACAGTGCGGGTATAGCTAATAGAAAATCTATATTACAAATTTAAAAGATCATCTAATTGCTCTGTATTTTCCGGTAGGGCAATGATCTCTTTGGTTCTGGCATCTACCAGTATCATCACGGGAATGCCCAGTATATAATAGTCACCGGCAACTTTGCTGCGCACGCCTTCCTCTGCCCGCAGGTGTATCCAATCCCTGAGTTCCTCTTTCTTTTGTTGCCATGCCCGGATCTCATTTTCGGTCTCGTCAAGGCTGATGGCCACAATATCCAACAAAGCCTGCACTTCCGTATTGTGATACCAGGAATTCAATTCTCCGGCAGTTTCTGTGCAATGATTACAGTCTGCTGACCAGAAAAGGAGAAGTATGTATATATCATCCGTCTGATAAGCATTGAGCTCAAATGGTTTGTTTTGAGCGTCCGACATTATAATATTTGGAGCGATCGCCCCCGGAACCATTGTTTCTATTCCCTGTAACCTTTTGTTTATTTCCTGACGCTTGGTTGTTAAGCAATTGGGGTCGTCGAGGTATTGTTGTAGCATTTTTATACCTTTTTCAATATTATAACTTTCAAAGCCGTTGAAGAAATAATCAACCATCCATCCATAAACCTTTGGATTCCCGGTATGGGCCTTTTCAATAGCAATTTTTCCCGCAAGGGTGAAAAGCGAATCACGCAAGGCTACGGTAGTGGCCAGTTCACCATACAGGTTCACATATCCATCCATCCATTCCTTCAAGATAGAGGTTTTTATTAAAAGTGAATCGCTGAATTCCATCCCATCAAAATAATTGTCCCTTAAACTTCGTTTTCTATCGCCTTCGTTTCCTTTCCAATCAATTTGCGGTACAAGTTCGAATCCAAACAAGTTACTTACAAACAGCGCTTTATACTGATTGGTTTGTTCAGCAATCCACTGATTATAGGTTACACGTCTTTTCTCGTACTCGGTAATACCCTCATGGTAAAATGATGAATTAGGATTATCATAGTTCAACAAAAAATTTTGAATTAAACCCAGCATCTGCTTATTCCTTCCATTTTCCTGAAGAAACCGGTCATAGGTAGTGTTTTCTCTTTCATCATTCTGGAACCAGGTACTGTCAGTATTATTACAGTATATCGGATGTACCCATAGTTTCAGATCCTGGTTATATATTACAATTCTCTTTTCAGAAGGGTAAGGCGTACTTGCCGCATTTTCTTTATAATCGAATCGCAAAACAAACTCACCGGGTAAATTATCCATGGATACTTGAAGTATTGTTGCTTCTCCATTTTTTACACTTTCAACTATTGCGATTGATTTTAGGGCATTTGGTCCAGTCAATGACAGCAAGCTTATTTTACTTTCATAAACGCCACGCAAATAAATTGTTAATGATTTATCCTTGGCCTGAACTGATCCAAAAAGCAACACATTCAACCAAAAAATAGTTATTATTCGAGTTGTCATTCTGTAATTTTTATTATTCAAGTAATGTCGATCCCATGGAATCTTAACAAGGTCAGTCTCTAATGCAGCGGATTGAGCGTGCATAAGCCTTATAACCATTGTTGCCTAAACCACTGTAAGTACTGGCGAAAGATAGGTACCAACCGTATACGCTGCTGAATTGTGTACTGCTCCAGCGGAAACCATAAGAACCTCTACTATGTAGTTCACCAGAATTGTTTAAATCTCCGTTAACATGGAGCTTCAATACTGATGCATAAGTATCATTGTAATCCTCCCATTTGTCATTGTTATCAACATTACTCCATTCCGTATATGTAGGGATACGCCAACCAGTGCCAAGAAGAATATTGCAAGGGTCGTTGGCAATTGTCCAATTACTGTTCTCATCTATAGGAGTGATCCAGACTGAATTTGGTGTGCGAGTGGCCCCATCATGTTTGTAGCCCTGTTTCCGATTAAATTGCCAGTACCAGCCTGATGCCGCCTCACTAGCATCAGTAGCCGAACTTGCCTGTCTATCGGCACCCAGATTACTGGTTATCCAACATTTATTTTCGCCAGACAAGTTTGTTTCAGCTATTACGTATGTTACTGTTTTGGTCACAGGCGCAACTAATCCAGTCAAGTGGGTTACAACTATGGAAGTTGGACATATTTTTTCTACAGTAATATAATTAGATTTAATTTCAGTATCTGATCCGAAACTATTGGTTACCATAAGGCTAACTGCATAAGATCCCGCTATTGAATACAAATGTGAAGGATTTCTTAATGTGCTCGTACCACCGTCGCCAAAATTCCAGCTCCAGCTTGTGGGATTATGCGTGGATTGGTCAGTAAACTGCACACTCTGGCCAGCAGTAATAGTTGTCGGAGAGGCTGTGAAAGCTGTTACCGGAGGAGCACCAATAACAATGAAATTGGTTTTCGTTTCAGTATCTGATCCGGCACTGTTGGTGGAAGTAAGGCTTACTGTATATGTTCCTAATGTTGTGTATGTATGTGAAGGATTTTGTGATGTGCTTGTGCCCCCGTCACCAAAATTCCAGCTCCAGCTTGTGGGATTGTTCTTGGATTGGTCAGTAAACTGCACACTCTGGCCAGCTGTAATGCTTGTCGGAGAAGCAGTAAAGTTTGCTTCCGGAGGAGCAACAACAACAATGAAATTGGTTTTCGTTTCAGCGTCTGATCCAGCACTGTTGGTAGAAGTAAGGCTTACTGTATATGTTCCTGGTGTGGTGTATGTATGTGAAGGATTTTGTGATGTGCTTGTGCCTTCGTCGCCAAAATTCCAGCTCCAGCTTGTGGGATTGTTCTTGGATTGGTCAGTAAACTGCACACTCTGGCCAGCTGTAATGGTTGTCGGAGAGGCTGTGAAGGCAGCTACCGGTTTAGCAATAGGCCCACCCATGGCAATATAGTTTGATTTCGTTTCCGTGTCCGATCCGGCATCGTTGTTTACCGTAAGGCTTACTGTAAATGTTCCTGCTATGGTGTATGTATGTGAAGGATTTTGTGATGTGCTTGTGCCCCCGTCACCGAAATTCCAGCTCCAGCTTGTGGGATTATTCGTGGATTGGTCAGTAAACTGCACACTCTGGCCAGTTGTAATGGTTGTCGGAGAGGCTGTGAAGTCAGCTACCGGTTTAACAATAGCCTCATTTACGGTAATATAGCTTGATTTCGTTTCCGTGTCCGATCCGGCATCGTTGTTTACCGTAAGGCTGACCGTAAAAGTTCCTGCTGTGGTGTATGTATGTGAGGGATTTTGTGATGTGCCTGTGCTTTCGTCACCGAAATTCCAACTCCAGCTTGTGGGATTATTCGTGGATTGGTCAGTAAACTGCACACTCTGGCCAGCAATAATGGTTGTTGGAGAAGCAGTAAAGTTTGCTTCTGGAGGACCTTTTTGAGTTTCAAAACTTACTTCATTTCCATATCCGATACCCTCACTGTTCATAGCATAGGCACGTACATAGTAGGTAGTATTTGCTGATAAGCCGGTAATTTTACTGACAAAAATACCATTGCCAGTACCATCGGTTGTTTTACTTGAGCCTATGGTTGGATTTCTGGCAATGCTCCAGCAGGCACCACGTGCAGTAACCTCCTCGCCTCCATTGTTTTTTACATTGCCTCCTGATATGGCACCTGTTTGTGTAATGTCGGTAACTTGTGCAGTTGATACATCAGGTATTGTCGGTTTTTCACAGGAAACCAAGGATGTTAGGAGATAGACTGCAAGTAACTCCAACAGGGGAATCTTTAGGTAAGGTTTCATGAGTGTTAGTATACTTTAGACTTTTATAACTATCATTTTCAAAGGTTCCTGTTTGTTTGAGATTTATTTTTTAATTTTTTAAACAACGAATAGAATATCCATTCTTCTTATTTGGAGAATATCTGCCAACTTTGCTATTGAGGTAGAATAGACTTCGATTCCAGGCAGTTGTTGTTGAGTACGACGTAGACGACCACCATTCTCCTTCAGTACCAACATAGCCAAAACCGGAATCTCCACTTCCTACCCGTAAACCTCCCGGAAGACCTGTAAAGCCAGAAGCATTTCTCTTATTAGGATAATCATTATTGCCAACTGTACCGGGATCAGTAGATGAAGTCCAACCAGTGGCAGATGCCAAGGATTTCGCAATTTTGTTTCCAGTTGTAGTTCCATCATAATTATAACCATTTTGAATGAGGAAATTTTCTAATACTGTCCACTCAGCATCCGTAGGTACATGCCAACCCGATGGACACAATCTATTAGTATTCACTGCATACCAATTGTACAACGCACCGTATATATTTTTGTAAGCCGCTTCGTCGTTACGGTACCAGCAATATGAGCTATAGGATAAATCATCCCATGCACGTTGTTCAGTAGTTTTTTCAATCACAACTCCATCATTTAGATGGGTTGTTTTCAGATTCTCTTGCATCCAAACCTGATTACCGATTTTCACTGTTTTATAAACATTACCATCGCGATCTGTAACTGTTGTTTCCGGATTAACAGTTATATATTTCGTTTTGGTTTCAGTGTCTGATCCGGCACTATTAGTTGCTATTAATGTTACTGTATATGTTCCGGCCACTGAATATATATGCGAGGGACTTTTTAAAGTACTGGTAACTCCATCTCCAAAATTCCAGCTCCAGCTTGTGGGATTATTCTTGGATTGGTCAGTAAACTGTATACTCTGACCTGCTGAAATATTCATTTGTGATACCGTGAAAGCTGCTTCCGGAGGAGCTATAACAACAATGAAATTGGTTTTCGTTTCAGTATCTGATCCGGCACTGTTGGTGGAAGTAAGGCTTACTGTATATGTTCCTAATGCTGTGTATGTATGTGAAGGATTTTGTGATGTGCTTGTACCCCCGTCGCCAAAATTCCAGCTCCAACTTGTGGGATTATTCTTGGATTGATCAGTAAACTGTACACTCTGACCTGTTTTAATATTCGTTTGTGATACTGTGAAATCTGCTATCGGAGGAGCAACTAAAGCAATGAAATTGGTTTTCGTTTTAGTATCTGATCCGGCACTGTTGGTAGAAGTAAGGCTTACTGTATATGTTCCTGGTGTAGTGTATGTATGTGAAGGATTTTGTAATGTGCTTGTGCTCCCGTCGCCAAAACTCCAACTCCAGCTTGTTGGATTGTTCTTGGATTGGTCAGTAAACTGCACACTCTGGCCAGAAGTAATGGTTGTCGGAGAGGCAGTGAAGGCAGCTACCGGTTTAACAACACCTACGCTTACCGTTATATAACCGGTTTTTGTTTCCGTATCGGAACCTGCACTATTCGTCACTGTAAGGATGACCGTGTAGGTTCCGGCTTTTGTGTATGTATGTGAAGGATTTTGTGATGTGCTTGTGCTATCGTCACCGAAATTCCAGCTCCAGCTTGTGGGATTATTCATAGAGTGGTCAGTAAACTGCACACTCTGGCCTTCGGTAATGGTTGTTGGAGAGGCTGTGAAGTCAGCTACCGGTTTAACAATAGCCTCATTTACGGTAATATAGCTTGATTTCGTTTCCGTGTCCGATCCGGCATCGTTGTTTACCGTAAGGATGACCGTAAAAGTTCCGACTGTGGTGTATGTATGTGAGGGATTTTGTGATGTGCCTGTGCTTCCGTCACCGAAATTCCAGCTCCAGCTTGTGGGATTATTCGTGGACTGGTCAGTAAACTGCACACTCTGGCCAGCAGTAATGGTTGTTGGTGAAGCTGTAAAGTTTGCTTCCGGAGGACCTTTTTGAGTTTCAAAACTTACTTCATTTCCATATCCGATACCCTCACTGTTTATAGCATAGGCACGCACATAGTAGGTAGTATTTGCTGATAAGCCGGTAATTTTACTGACAAAATTACCATTGCCAGTACCATCAGTTGTTTTACTTGAGCCTATGGTTGGATTTCTGGCAATGCTCCAGCAGGCGCCACGTGCAGTAACCTCCTCGCCTCCATTGTTTTTTACATTACCTCCTGATATGGCACCTGTTTGTGTAATGTCTGTAACTTGTGCAGTTGATACATCAGGTATTGTAGGTTTCTCACAGGAAACCAAGGATGTTAGGAGATAGACTGCAAGTAACTCCAACAGGGGGGGCTTTAGGTAAGGTTTCATAGCTGCAAAAATTTGATTACTACCTCTATGAAATGATTACTAGGGAATAATTACTTAATTAACTAATACCAAATTATACTCCGTTTAATCCGCTGGAAACGATCAGAATAGGGCAATGGTTATTCTACAAGCATAAATAGGTTCAGTCTTTAATACAGCGTATTGAGAAGCCGAAAGACTTAGATCCATTCTCTATATAGCTTACCCCACTGGTGATGACCAAGTACCAGCCAGGAGTATCACTGAATTGTGTACTGCTCCAAAAGATGCCATGTGAGCCGCGATAGTCGAGCGATCCGTTTCTGCTATCTAAACGACCGGCCGCATGAAGCTTTATTACAGATGCATATGTGTCGTTATAATTATTCCATCCGTCGTTATTATCAAAATTAGTCCATTCTGTTGAAGTCGGGATACGCCACCCTGTGCCAAGGAGAATGGCACAGGGATCGTTTGCAGCTATCCAGTTGCTTACCTCGTTAATGGAGGATATCCATGTTGAACTGGGTGTGCGAGTTGTTCCATCGTGCTTGTAACCTCTCTTCTTGTTAAACTGCCAATACCACCCTGCTGCTGCGTCAGTAGCATCGGTTGATGAGCCCGCCTGGTTATCGGCCCCTAGATTGCTGGTTATCCAGCATTTGTTTGCGCCTGATAAAACAGTCTCAGCAATTCCATAAGTTACAGTTTTTGTAACAGGTGCTACTAATCCTGCACTATGGGTGACTGTGAGGGTAGTAGGACATAAAACTACTTTAATATAGTTAGATTTTAATTCAGTGTCTGATCCGGCACTATTAGTTACTATTAAAGTTACTGTATATGTTCCGGCCAGTGAATATATATGTGAGGGATTTTTTAAAGTACTGGTAACTCCATTTCCAAAATCCCAACTCCAACTTGTTGGAATATTTGCTGAGTTATCTGTAAACTGTACACTTTCGCCTACCGTAACTATTCTTGTTGAAGCACTAAAGTAAGCAATTGGAGCTATAGGAACTGGATTAACATTAATTAAGTCGGATTTAGTTTCAGTGTCCGATCCAGAACCATTAGTAACTGTCAAAATAACTGTATATTTTCCTGGAGTTACGTAAGTATGGGAGGGACTTTTTGATGTGCTCGTACCACCGTCGCCAAAATTCCAGCTCCAGCTTGTGGGATTATTCGTGGATTGGTCAGTAAACTGCACACTCTGGCCAGCAGTAATAGTTGTCGGAGAGGCTGTGAAAGCTGTTACCGGAGGAGCACCAATAACAATGAAATTGGTTTTCGTTTCAGTATCTGATCCGGCACTGTTGGTGGAAGTAAGGCTTACTGTATATGTTCCTAATGTTGTGTATGTATGTGAAGGATTTTGTGATGTGCTTGTGCCCCCGTCACCAAAATTCCAGCTCCAGCTTGTGGGATTGTTCTTGGATTGGTCAGTAAACTGCACACTCTGGCCAGCTGTAATGCTTGTCGGAGAAGCAGTAAAGTTTGCTTCCGGAGGAGCAACAACAACAATGAAATTGGTTTTCGTTTCAGCGTCTGATCCAGCACTGTTGGTAGAAGTAAGGCTTACTGTATATGTTCCTGGTGTGGTGTATGTATGTGAAGGATTTTGTGATGTGCTTGTGCCTTCGTCGCCAAAATTCCAGCTCCAGCTTGTGGGATTGTTCTTGGATTGGTCAGTAAACTGCACATTCTGTCCAGTTGCAATGGTTGTCGGAGAGGCAGTGAAGGCAGCTACCGGTTTAACAACACCTACGCTTACCGTTATATAACCGGTTTTTGTTTCCGTATCGGAACCTGCGCTATTGGTCACTGTAAGGATGACCGTGTAGGTTCCGGCTGTTGCGTATATATGCGAGGGACTTTGTAATGTACCTGTGCTATCGTCGCCAAAACTCCAACTCCAGCTTGTCGGATTATTCTTGGACTGGTCAGTAAACTGCACACTCTGGCCTTCGGTAATGGTTGTTGGTGAAGCGGTAAAGTTTGCCTCCGGAGGAACTTTTTGAGTTTCAAAACTAACTTCATTTCCATATCCGATACCCTCGCTGTTCCTGGCATAGGCACGTACGTAGTAGGTAGTATTTGCTGATAAGCCGCTAATTTTACTAACAAAAATACCCTTACCTTCACCATCCAGTGTTTTATTATTTGAAATCGTCGGATCTGGAGTAGTATTCCAACAAACTCCTCTTGCAGTAATTGCGCTGCCTCCATCATCAGTTATATTTCCACCTGACACCGCTGTTGTATCAGTGACTGAACTAATTGCCGTTGTTGTCAAAGTGGGTAGAAGGGGAGATTTTGTGGCAAACTGAACTATCTTTCCATATCCGATACCCTCACTGTTGATAGCATATGCACAAACATAGTAAGTAGTATTCGCTATCAGATCGTCAATATTACTTATAAAACTACCATTACCTGTACCATCGCTAGTTTTTTCTGAATTGACAGATGGCTCTTGAGTAGTGCTCCAGCAAACACCACGTGAAGTAACCTCCTCACCTCCATTGTTTTTTACATTGCCTCCGGATATGGCACCTGTTTGTGTAATGCTTGTAACTTGTGCAGTTGATACATCAGGTATTGTGGGTTTTTCACAGGAAACCAAAGATGTTAGGAGATAGACTGCAAGTAACTCCAACAGAGGGGGCTTTAGGTAAAGTTTCATAGCTGTATAAATTTGATTTAATACCTCTATGAGATGATTACTACTAATTTACGACTTTATTTACCCGAAGTCAAGCGTAGTTTGACCAAATGTTATAATAAAAAAAGGTTCCTGGCATGGTCCAAAAAGGAAATATGAATATACTCCGGTGTTCTGTTTCAGATATTGATGTTCAAACCGATAAAGTAACTTCTCCCGGGAGAAATAAAGTTCAGGTTATCGGGATGAATAGTGTTCAGTAAATTGTCAACACCACATGTAATCTTCATCCATTTATAACCCTGTGTGATGGTACATTTCAGGTTGGCATATGGCTTGTCATTTTCAAGGCCTTCGGTACCTTTTTCATAGAATTTCTCACCGCTAAACCTACAATGTAGCTGGGCAACCAAAGAGTATTGCTTCTTTCTGAAAAAATAGTCCGCCGAGGCGTTACCTGAATGCCGGGTGGTGCCATAAAGCTGTTCGCCACTCTGATTGTCATGTGAATATACATAGCTGTAACCAACAGACAGCCACAGGTTGGATAGTATCTTCTGCCTTGTTAAAAGATCCACTCCACTGACATGTGCACTTGCTATATTCTGGTACTGACGTGTGGGCTGTACTGAGTCGGGCAGCCAGCGGTCCGTGATCATATCAGTTAATGCATTCCGGTATACTGTAATTGAAGAATTATTCCAGGGCTTGGAATACTCTATGGATGCCGCGACATAAACCGATGATTCGGGT
The DNA here is from genome assembly GCA_964449015.1 of uncultured Bacteroidales bacterium. Classification (GTDB taxonomy): domain Bacteria; phylum Bacteroidota; class Bacteroidia; order Bacteroidales; family UBA10428; genus UBA5072. The sequence goes on along the minus strand of CAYVBH010000002.1, from coordinate 9,505 downwards.
TTCAGGTCTTTGTTTCCTATTACATACCATTCGCCAAAGTGATCAAAATACATATATAATTCCTTCAGGGAAGGTGATCGGAAACCTGTCCCTGCCGATGCACGCAGGTTGACCGATTTGTGCCTGAACATGGCCGATACTTTAGGCGCGATATGAAATCCGTAGCTGCTGTGATGGCTGCCCCTGATGCCTGCTACAAAATTCCATTTTCCACCTACTTCCAAATCATCCTGAACATAAACAACCAGCTCTCCTTCGTCTTTCACTCCACCCTGATTTCTGATCGAAAAGAGGGTCTCGTGGCCGTATTCCAACCCGGTTATGAAATTGTGTTTTTCATTAATTTTAAAGTTACCCTGAACTTTGACAGTTTGAATGATGTCATATGCTTCCTTTTCGAGTTTGTCATCAAGCAGTTCCAGCACGTTGAAGGTATTGTAACGATCGCGATAAAGGGAAAACTCGAGGTTGCTGTTATTCATATAATATTTACCTTTTAACCCGATATTGTATTGCTGGTAAAAATCGTGGGTAGGCCTAACGCTTACATTCTTCCGCTCGAACTGGTAATAACTTAAATTTGGGGCAAGCGTCAGCGAGTTGCCGGGAGTAAACTCAAACCGTTGGTTAAAGCTCAATGATTGATAGGGGTTCTGAGTCCAGTCGTGCGGTGTTTCGGGTGTAAGGTCGTACCCGTCAGTTCGGTTATAATTGAAACCGGTTCTGCCTCCCACAATCCCTTTTTTCCAGGCAACAGAACTGCCGGTGTTGAGCTCGTTGTTGCGTGCATATTTCGAATATAGCCGGCCCTCAAAAGGTCTGCCGATTTTTCGTGTGATGATGTTGATTACACCGCCGATAGCATTGGAGCCATATAGTGATGAGGATGCACCTTTGATCACCTCGATCCTTTCAATCTGCTCGAGATTCAGCATGGAATAGTCGATATCGCCATTTACTTCGCCGGCAATCCTTTCACCATCAATCAGGAACAATACGTATTTGGCATCCATCCCCTGCATGGTTACTGACGTTTTCGTACCCAGGCGACTCATGCTGAAACCGGGAACCACTTCCTGCAAGGCCTCGGCAACATTGTGAATGCCCAGATCGAGCATCTTTCGGGCACTGATCGTTTGTGTGATCACGGGAACCGTTTTCAGGGTTTTTTCGGTTCGGGTTCCGGTTACCACAACTTCATTCAGGTTGATCTGTGAGGCAACCAATGAAAAATCAAACCGGTTTTCTCCCGGAACCAGTGTCAGGTTTTTTTCGATGGTTTCATAACCGATAAGAGCAACACGCACCAGGTGATTGCCCGTATTCAGTTTGCTGATCCTGTAATTGCCGCTTTTGTCAGCAACTGTTCCGGCTGTTGAATTTTCCAAATACACTATAGCACCTGTAGCGCCCAAACTGTCGGGCAACAATATGCAGCCTGATAGTTCAGCTTCCTGAGCGTAAAAGGCTAAATCCAGTGACAGGAATAATATGACAAGGAACTGTCTCATCAGCATCGAAATAAACTAATAAAATGATCTGTTCTAATTTCCGCAATTTGGTATAACTTGGCAGGAGCACCTATTCGAGTTGCCCGGAACCATTGGGTTGGTAAAGATACTGCATGGTGATGTGACCCGACTCATTGGAGGTGCTGTAATAGCTCTTAAACCAAATTTTTGCATACTTGCCCCTGGCGGTTCTTATCACATAAATGCTGTCGGTAGGCACAATCTGGGTACCCTGAGTGGCCATTTCCATAGTGAACCAGGTATACAATTGCGGATTAACCAGATAGGTTGCGTATCCCTGCTGAACGGCAATAGTAATCTCATTATCCTGAATGAATTGAAGTGTGTCTTCTGCCTGGGTAAGGTTGTTGAATCCCTGCTGTCCCGTAAGGCCTGAATTGGCAGCACATCCCTGTCCGCTTCCCGATAAGCCGCCATTGGTGCGAACCCGGTATCGCTGAAAGGCAAGATCCCATGCATTTGAAGTCGACGGATCGTTAACTGTAAGTGTATCATTTATATCAAAACTGAAGTATATCCAGGCGTTTGAACTGGTAGCGTTTATTACCACGGTAGCTGCCTCACTTGCCGTGTTGTTGTCTTTTTCCTCACATGCAACAAAAAGTAAGGCTGAGGCAAATAAAATTGAAAGTCTGAAATTCATTTTACGCATTTTTAGTGAACTGCAAAAATAGATTCAACAGAATAATACATCAAGTAAAATGATGATTTTTATATTAAAAAACGATTAATACGATGAAGGATATGGATGGATTGAATTTGGGCGAACGGGAAGAATTTGCCGGTCAGAACCTTCCGGTTGCCATCATTACAAGGGAGCAGTCACGCACTGCCCTGATGTTGTAACTTTCAAGCCATTCTTCAAATTCGGGGCTTTCGGTACCCGGATTGAACACCACTCTTTTGGGACGGAGAGTCAATACATAATCAAATATTTCGCCCTGATGGTCGGGTGAAAGATAAATAAGTACAGTATGCACATCAGATAGCGGAGGTTGTCCTGTTACTATAGGTATGTTGCCAATACTTCCTTCACGTTTGCCAATGGCAACCACCTGGTAATTATTGCTGATCAGCCGTCGGACTGCTTTATTTGAGTACCTTTCAGGATTCGGACTGGCGCCAAGTACAACCACCAGGCTCATAGTTCTTTATAAATTAATGCAACTGCGTATACAGAAATTCCTTTTTCCTCACCTACAAAACCTAATTTTTCAGTTGTTGTAGCTTTAACCGAAACATTTTCGGGGTCTGTTTCCATAGCCCTTGAAAGGCATTCAATCATTTGGGGTATGATGTCTTTAATCTTTGGACGTTGCAGGCAAATCGTGCTGTCAATATTACCCACCCGGTATCCCTTTTCTTTAAGGATACTAATGGTTTTCTCAAGCAATATGACACTGCTGATATTTTTATAGGCAGCAGAATTATCGGGAAAATGAAAACCGATATCTCTTAAGTTGGCAGCTCCCAAGAGGGCATCACAAATGGCATGAATAAGCACATCACCGTCGGAATGAGCCACTATTCCTTTTTCATGCGGTATTTCTATGCCTCCCAGTATGAGTTTCCGGCCTTCGGCAAGCTGATGGACATCATATCCGATACCAACCCTGATCAACATTACCCTGGAAGTTATCTTCGTTTTTGACCTTCAGGAAATGTCATACCCAGTGTAAAGCGCATGGTGTTGGCCAGCGGGTTGTTTTTCCCTTTGGTGGATATCAGGTAAGAAAAATCAAGAAAAAACACATTGAATTTCAATCCGATACCGGCAGTAAAAAATTTTCTGTTTCCCTTGGTGTCACTTTCGTTGAAGTATCCCAGGCGCATGGCAAACTGATCGTGATACCAGTATTCAACTCCGGCTGAGATCATGATTTCCTTCATTTCTTCTTTAAATCCGCCCGGTGCATCATAAAACGACTGAATCCAACTGAGCGGAAGGGAGTTGGGTATTTTTTTACCAAAAAGCACTGTATCGCCGCTGGTTGACATCTTTGGTGGTGTGGGCACAAGCAATTTGTTCAGATCTGCTGCCAGGGTGAATGAATTGTATTCATCAATATCAAGGGTATATCTGGCTCCCAGGCGCAGGTTGGCAGGGATGAACTGCTTATCTGATCCTTCGGTGTAAGATATTTTTGTACCCAGGTTCGAAAAATTCAACCCCCAGGCAAATTCACCATCCATTCCGCCCAAACCTGCCTCACGCTGGTAATACAGTCCCAAATCGGCGGCAAAGGAATAACCTGCATTGTATTGCTGCCCGTCAACACTACCGCCACCGGTAATGTCGCTGCGAATGAACCGCAAGGCAAGAGCAGCAGACATATATTCTGAAAGCCGCCTGGAATAAGCGACATCAATGGCAAATTCATTCGGCGTATATTCGCCCGTTTCTACACCCTCCATATCTCGGAAAATGATCTCGCCCATGGAGAAATACTTAAGCGATGCGCTGATGGCCTGACTGTCATCAAAACGATAAAAAGCAGAAAGGTAGGCCAGGTTGATATCGTTCACCAGGTTTCTCAACCAGGGTGTATAGGCAAGTGATATTCCGGCTTTGTCCCTGCTAAAAACATATTTAGCAGCATTCCAGTGCTGGGAATTCACATCAGGTGAGCTGGCTACGCCAAGATCTCCCATGGCTCCGGCTCGTGAATCAGGTGAGATGGTGGTGAACGGGACAGTGGTTTGAATAGAATTTAATTCACTACCTAGCAGGTCTTTGGTTATTCCTCCGGATCCCTGGGCAACTACTCCTGTTATTAAACCGGTTAAGCACGCCAATATTGCCGTTAATCGTCTTAAAATCATTATTCTAAAATTATTTTAGTGGCACAAAGTTATAATAATAATTGAAATTTATTTTCAATTTGAATTGTCTGGTTGTTATCGGGATTTTTGCACTAGGTTCAGATTGCTGACATAATAACCCATAATAAGAGTTTTTATTGTCTGATCACAACAAGTTTTTGGTTGCTGCAGGTCTGTCGGCCATTTTCATCGGTTATGATAATTCGGTAAGGGTAAATACCCTGTTTTAATTTATTGCCGTTTTGATCAGTGAGGTCCCATGCGGGTAATCTGGTGTTGAAACCAGATGTAATGACATTCTCAATGAAACCGGCAACATGCCTGCCGGCCATATCATAGACACTGATATTGACGGTGAGGATCTCTCCGGCCTGGTTATGCTCGAAGGTGAAATGCGTGTAATCACTGGCCGGATTGGGGAAATTACCTGCATTTGCGATAATGATGCTGTTACCCGATATTACCTTGAATTCAATGGTTTCTTCACTGGAATTGTTAAAGACATCCCATACTTTTAGCCGGAGCGAGTGCCAACCCGTTTCAAGGTTCTGCATCGGGTATTTCAAGATTCCGGAGGTGTAATTATCCAGGTCCGCCTCAAAATAATCATTCATTATGATGGGTTTGCTTACATCTCCGTCAATTACACCGGTAATGTCATGCCCGATTCCGTTGCCAATAGTGTTGATTCCGCTTTCATCATTAATGATGGCATAAATGACCGGGTCTGGATTGGTGATTCCTTCATCGTTAAAGTATTCATCATTCAGATACAGCGAGATATCGGGCCCGCTTTCATCAAAGGTACTCGCTTCATAGGTTCCGCCTATCACACAATTGTTGAAATAGCCATTGGCATCAACCTGCTGGTCAGTTGAATAATAAACAATCTTCCCCGATCCATAGCTGTAAGTAATATCTTTTGGTACCATGAACTCGAATGTGAATTTTCCGTTAGTGATACTGGCCTTACCTTTATAAAGCAAATCTTCCCGTGCATTGAACTGCATGGGCATGGCATTAACGTCATTAGCCAGTGTGGTGATTTTCTTGGTTTTGTCGAATACTGAAGGATGCACGGTTCCGGTATATGTCTCCAGTAAATTACCACTGCCATCCTCAACATGGCCGGATATTCTGATTTTTGAGAATGCCTTCAGTGTGTCGAGGGGTTCATTAACCGGTATGCCGTTGAGTGAGTCTGTGACAATATGATAACTTGGTATGGCCAGAGTCAGTGCCGGATCACCCAGCAGAATGAAGTTGAGCTTGTTCCTGTTGGTGCCCATTGTATTTTTTGCTGTTTTCAACACCTCCCCAAGCTTAAAAAAATTGCCATTGCTGTCCTTTTCGAAAATCACATCATACAACATGGCGTTAAGTGTATGATTATCATTTGAATAAACAATCCGCGTGGTGGTGATCAGTGCAATGCTGCCACCATCGGGATTAACCAGGGATAATTCTCCAGCCGAGGTATTTTCGTAGAATGTTCCCTCAACATCTTTCAGATCGTCAAACCGGCTGAACTCACAGGTGGCAGTTATAAATAAGGGAAGATTATCGATGTTTTCAAGCTTTTTCAGATCTTCTGCCATCAGGATATGTTCATGAGCAAGTCCCGATTCACTTCCATGCCCGGTATAGTTAAAAATAAGCAGGCCTTTCATGAGGTTATTGAGTATGATGCGGCTTGCCTCAGGATATGTTGCCCCAGACGAAGTGGTAACCTGAGGGAAGGCATCTAACATGATCTTCCTGATTGCAAACCGGGGGAAGTTTGAACCGACTAAATCCGCCAGTCCGTTTGCCTGTGCCATGTGTATGTTCCCATCCTCATCATCACCGACAAACAGAATATTATTCCGCCAATCCTTCATCGTTTTGTTATCAGCATAATGTTTGATCTTGCGGAATAATGCCATGGCTTCTTCCGCCGATTTGGCAGGAAGCCTGCCTGTTCCAATGTCCAGGGAGTAACTGCCCATGCTTTCAGAGCCTCCTTCACCGGTCTCCAGAAATCCGTAGAAATCATCGGACACATAGGAAAAACTCGCATCGAGTGAATTCTCCGACTGGTATGTGGGAATGAAATTTGAATTTCCTGAAATACCTGACATGTTGTTGAAGGAACCGTCTCCCAGCAGCAACAAATACTTCAGCCTGTTGGCCTCATCGGTTGACCGGCTGTAGATCATTCTCGAAAAATCGCGTATAGCGCCGATATCAGCAATGCCTGAGGAGAATTCGTTGTATATCTGATCAACATTAACCACCAGAACACTCAGGTTGTCTTTAACCCTGTGCAGTTCAGCTATACTGTCAGCAGCCTCCATAAACAGGGGATGGCTTACTATAATCATTTGGTGCGCTAAAGAAGCGTGCAGATTTTGGTTGGGAATCACACCCAGGTCAGGCAGGTCACTGCTTATTTCGGGTTTCCCGAAAGCAGCTTTGGTATTCACTGCAAGATATTCCTTTTGAGAAAATGTGCTGTCGGTAAAATTGATCACACCGCCATTAAGTTGAACAGTTAACTTGTTAATATTGAATGGGTTTGAGATATCCCATATTTCGGTCTGCTCATTGCAGTTTTCCACGGTGTATCTTGCAACAGAGCTGTTACCGGTATGGGTGCGGTCACTGAACAGCAAGAAATCACCTGTCATGCTGATTTTCCTGCGTGCATTGATGGTGATATAATCCAGGTATCCTTCATCGCTGCCTTCATAACTGTTGTAGGTCAATTTCAGGTTTAAACTGCTGTTGCTTGCAGGAAATGTGTACATGTCCGACTTCTGGGTAGCATGTACACCTGTAAAATTATCCAGATCTATTGCGGGTAAGATGATATTTCCAATGGTCTGGTCATTCACAATAAGTGAAAAAAACCGCGAACCGGCTGACCGGCTGGCCACATTAATCTTTAACTTTACCGGTGATGTGGTTTCCAGGTTGCTGAAAATAAAGGTCGTGTCAAAATCCTCAAGATGTATCTTTTTACCGAACCACTGGCGGCCTGATTTTAGCAGGTTGTATTTGTTTTTTTCATAACAGGCATAATCGTCAAATGACGTAATATAAAACTGCGGACTTCCCTGAACTGCGGATCTTGTATTGATCTTTTTTCCTATTCCTGCTTCAGTGGTAAGATAGTAATAGGCAGCATTACTATATAGATTTACCTGTTGTTCGTATGCGTTGGTGGTATTATTGTAGGTCCATGTCACCGGGCCTTTTGCATAGAATAAAATGAAATCACCGGCATTAAACAAGTCGTCTGATCCCTTGTCCATATAAATACTGTTTTCAATCAGATCATCGTATCGCGGTTCAGAATTCATCAGGGGAACCATTTTACCGCCGTTACCAAAGATCCGGATTGCAGACGGATCTGAAAATCCCATATTTGAAATATCTTCGAAAGAGAGCTTGTAAACACCTTCCTGGTACACCTTTATTTTATACCATGTGCCGGATGCCAGCACTGAAGTTTCTACCGGTTCAGTAACAGAAAAACTGCTTTGTACAGTGAAATCCCGGGAATTGAGCTGATGAAAGGAGAAAAGAAGTGACAATATGAATATGTTGTACCTGATCATGCCTGCTCTTACTGCAACGAATATAAAAAGTCTGGACCCCGGGAAATAATATGAATTATTGAACGTTTCAAAAATACAATTATTATTACTTCATGATAAAACAAACAAAGATTATTATAGTTTTACAGCCACATAATCTGACCTTTTGACCATTAAAAGAATAAATATCCTTCTTATTGCTTTCTCCGTTTGTGCATTGAGCCTCGGGCAGGATTACCATTTCTCTGGCTTCATGTACAACATACCTTATGTGAATCCCGCTTATGCAGCTCTTCCTTCTTCCGGAGAAATTGGTCTGACTTACCGAAACCAGTGGCCCGGAATTCCGGCAACATTCATAACATACGGGGCTGCATTGATTGTACCTGTGAAATCATTAAACAGCGGACTGGGGATTACTTGCACGAATGATGTTCAGGGCGGAGGCATTATCAACCGCACCTCGGCGGGTATTCTTTACGGATATAATTTGAATTTGGGAAGAAACTGGCAGGTTGGTGCCGGAATAAGTGCATCCTGGGTAATGAAACGGTTCAATGCAGATGAGCTGGTTTTTAGAAGTGACATTCTGAATGAGCTGGGATACAGCTACGGTACGGTCGCTTTTGATAATTATGCCAAAAACTACCCGGATTTTTCGGCCGGGGTTATAGCCCGCAACAAAGAACAATTCTCGTTTGGTATTTCGGTGAGCCATTTGACCCGGCCTTATGATTCATTCAGCAATGCGGAAACATCGCGCCTGCCGATGAAGTATACGGCATTTGTGAGCAGGCGATTTGAAGCGAGTGGTAAGAATGGCATTTCAGTTGAACCTTCGTTATTTTATTCCGTACAATCCCGGAATCATGAATTGATCTGGGGAACCAGGGTGAACATTACCCCGGTTTTAATGACCGGAGCCTGGTTCCGGCAAAACCTCAAAATGAACATAGATGCCTTTATTTTAAGCGCCGGTCTTTCATGGGACAAATACAATATTATTTACAGCTATGACGTTAATATGAAAAAAATAAATTTTTTGTCAACAAAAATGGCAGCACACGAAGTAACCTTTTTATATCGCTTTAAGTATAAGGAAGAACATCAGTCGAGGGTAAACAGAAAAAATATCTGTCCGGCCTATTAAGAGTTGATAATTACTGAAAAAGAAAGAAAATAATTTTATATTTTTGAATACAAAAATTAAAAAAATGAAAGTTAAGTTTTCTGCATTTCTGGCTGTTCCCGCACTTGCGGTTTTGCTTGCTGGCTGTTCTAAAGGTGGTGGCGGAGGATCTGTTTCTTCTACAACCGGCTGGGACTATAACGAACCCGAAAACGGGGGATTTGAAGTAATTAGCGGTAGCGAACAGGAAACTGGCCCGGGGCTCGTTTTAATTGAAGGGGGTACCTTCTCCATGGGCCGTGTAGAACAGGATGTTACTTACGACTGGAACAATGCTCCCAGAAGGGTAACCGTGAGTTCATTCTATATGGACCAGACTGAAGTCCGGAATGTGGATTACCGTGAATACCTGCACTGGATCAGCAGGGTGTTTATTGACT
>CAYVBH010000001.1:60956-69863 GCA_964449015.1 uncultured Bacteroidales bacterium | reverse complement strand
TCCTGGTCGGTAAGGAGGAAATAAATTACAAGGATCTGTATTCTTCATCTCTTCACCTTGCCAGGTGGATCAACGGGATGGTGGGCACAGACAAACACATTGTCCTTTTATCGGTCAATAACCTGTTCTTCCTTAAGATGTATCTGGCTATCATCAAGTCTGGAAACATCTGCATCCCGCTTGATCCGGGGATTGAAAAGGAGAACTACAAGTATATTCGTGACCTTACGGATCCTAAGCTAATTTTTTTGACACGAGAAGTTGAAAAGCGACTTGAGCTGAATTCAGAACTTGCCTGGTTCCCAGATACTCTGCCTGTCACGCCTGAGGGCTTTGCACCGGATGTTCCCGGCGGCGAATATGACAAGGAAAAATGTGCCGAGATAATTTTCACATCAGGTTCGACAGGTAAACCCAAGGGAGTAATGATCTCCCACAAGAACCTGATTGCCAATACCTCGTCCATTGTGGAATATTTACAGCTGACTCCTGATGACAGGATGCTGGTTGTGCTCCCATTTTATTACTGTTATGGGTTATCTCTGCTTCATACCCATCTTAGGGTCGGCGGATCAATAGTCTTCAATAACTCGTTCATCTTTCTGGGAGGAGTATTAAAAAGTCTGATTGACTATAAATGTACTGGATTTGCAGGGGTACCAAGTCATTTTCAGATTCTTTTACGGAAATCCGATTCCTTTAAACAGACCAAATTCCCTGATCTGAAGTATGTCACCCAGGCAGGAGGCAAACTGGCTCCTATTTTCATCGATGAATTCAGGGAGGCTCACCCTGAGGTCAGGTTTCTTGTAATGTACGGACAGACTGAGGCGACAGCGAGGCTTTCCTGGCTTCCACCGGAGGTTTATGACAGAAGAAAGGGTTCAATGGGTAAGGGAATTCCCGGAGTGGAACTGAGGGTAGTAAATGAAAATGGAGAGCTGATCAAACCTGGCGAAACTGGTGAAGTAATAGCCCATGGAGACAATATAATGATGGGCTACTTTGCCGATGAGGAGGGTACAAAAAATGCCATCCGAAACGGATGGCTTTATACCGGTGACCTCGGTACCATTGATGAGGATGGTTATATCTACCTCACCGCCCGCTCAAAAGAGATTATCAAAGTCCGGGGCAAACGGATCAGTCCCAAGGAGATAGAAGCTGTTATTCTGGCCTTACCTGAAGTAATAGACTGCACCATTGAAGGATTAGAAGATGAAATAGAAGGTGAAATGCTTAAAGCCACGGTTACAGTCCGTAAGGACAGCATTGGCGCTCTGACGAAGGATAAGCTGATTCAGCATTGCTCCAGACATTTAGCTCTTTTCAAGGTACCTCAAGTATATGAATTCAGGGATGATTTGATAATAAGTTCTACTGGCAAGAAAATTAAGAAAGTATGAAATCAATAGTTATACGAGTATTATTTGGAATGCCTCTGTTCACATTCATGTTATCATTTCTCACGTCATGTGATGATAAAGTAGCCATAAAAACCGAAAATATCATATTCCTGCACCATAGAACTGGTAAGACCTTATGGGATATCAAATAATCAGCAAGATCAAGATAATGCAGACATTAACTCTGAATTAAAAACAATCTCAAATTATAGGCTTCAATATCTGGAATTACAAAAGAAACTCGATGACCTTCCGGATACCAAGTTCATCCTTTTTACAGGTGCAGCACAAGTAAAATCTGCTATTAGCGAAGATAAAGCAAAAAGGGCAAACGAGTTCTTTGTATGGATTATAGGGGAATGGGATAAGCCTGATGATAACCCTTATCTGTGGGATCTTTATTCCATCCAGAAAGAGGGAGGTTTGTATTTCATTGAAAGTTATGCAAGATCAACCAATGATTCTCACTTAAAATCTGACTTTGCCCGGCGAGCAACCAAGTTACTGTTCAACAGAATGATTGATGTCATCCAAAATGACGGTAAAACTACCACAGTATCAGGTGAACCAAAAGCCAAATCACGGTTAATGACCATTATTTCTTTCTCCTTTTAACACAAGTCAGATCAAGTTTTTCCCCCATTTTCATAAAATATTCAGGGGTAAAATAATCCATATTACCTCCTGGAGTAAAGGTTAACTCACCAAAGTATACCTTGCTATTTATTTCATAAAGGTCTACCCTTACCTGGGGAAAAGGCTTGGATAATCTCCTGCATATTTCTAACATCTCATCGAAGCATTTCGGTTTTGGTAAAACTAATGGTGAGTCAGCTGCTAAAGGTCCATTTATTATATCAGTGCGAAGGTTCCAGTTTAAATCATAAACGCACGCCCTCATCAGATGGCTATCTGTATCCTCTTCCGAATCTGACATTTCAAATTTCCTGTCATATAATACCATTATTATGTCAGGTTCCCCATGGATGCACCAGAACTTATAATCAATTATTGATGAAGAAAATGTAGAGACAGTTTCATCCTCCAATAATTCTTCAGCAATAATACGCCTGTCAATTTTCCAATAATGGGGTTGAAATGAAACAAGTCCATATCTTTCTTTTACCCAGCGATTTAACAGTCTCCTTGTTTCACTTACATCTAGTTTACTTAAGTCTTTAACAATAATAATTCTCCCGCATGAGTTGTTTGTTTTAAGAACAAATTTATCTGGCAATTCGTGGAAATCTATCCCATCAGCTTTTTCCCAAACTCCATATAAACTGACTAAAATATGACCAAGACCGCATTGCTCAACATAATTACGCACTTTGTACTTATCAGCCAGATCTGTCCATTGAGAAGTATCAGAGTATATCTTTAACCATTGGATCTTTTCATTGAAGTCTTTTGGGTTTTCCAAATCCAATTTTTTCCCGGTAGCCTTCTTATACCAGTATTTTGCATAACTCTCAGGCATAAGTAGAGCCCAGATTTCGTGAATAATACGAGACAGAGGAGTATACAGATACAGGATAATCTTTCTGAGTATTTCTATTATGTTATGTTCCGGCGATGAGTTATATTTCTTCATGAATCTGATTATTAAACAATTTTTAAATCCAAAAATCAGTCTACAATAGGGCAATTGCAGATTGGTTTTTTAATCTTATCTAGACAATTGATAATAACTAGTCTATTTTTACTTGGCAAACTTTCAGAATAGGTATATTGGCAAATTGGAATAGTTTTGTCAGCTATTCTCCATCCCATCCTGCAATTCTCGCCAACATCCACCACATGGCCTTGGCAAGTCTTAATGCTCCAGTATTGGAAATATGTCCTATTTGCTCCGGAGTTCCATTATCAGGAGAAATCCGTGGGAATGTGTGGCCATTCCATGTCACTGATGTTTCTACCCCATTATTATCATGACATAAGATATCTGCATAGTCAAATAATATTCTTGTTGGATCTTTCTTAACATAATCTCTTATGTATTGATGCTTTAATGAGGCCTGAAACCCGATTTCGCCGCTGTCATAATAAGTATCCACCGGACCGGTGGTAAAGAAGACTTTTGTTCCGTAGTTATTTGCCAAACAAAAATCAACGTATTCTTGGGTCGCCTTTAGATAGGTATCCATACATACACTATTGCCAGTAATAGCAAAATCTCCGGGATCGAGTCCCCATGCTCGGCTACCCTCAGGACCACCATCTGAAACGCCACCCCATCTAGTCCCGTAAACAGGATCATGTTGATTACTTAATGTACCATATGTATCATCCCAACACCAGCCAAATCCAATCGCAGCCAGATTCAGGTTATTTGTATTGCAGTGTGAAATACCTGCTTTGGTTCTGGCAATTGCAGTTAAACTTGTAAACCAATCCTCCTCCCCGTAACTGTAGATCCATCCGGTGCTGTTCAGAATATCTCCCCAGGTAGCACGACTTGCCCTTAATTGGATGTCTGTGGAGGGTTCGGGCATACCAGATTCTATAACATTTACCTGATAGACAGGATTTAGATTCTCAAGCATTGTTAATCCACTCCTGATTGCAGCAGAATGTGACTCACCAGCATATACTAACCACATCTCCTTAACCTTATTGAGATAATAATCCGGTATTTCGTCATACCGGTCAACAATTGTATGATCAGCAATGATCTGAGTAAATCCATTAGCGCCCAATGTCCTGAAGACCTTATCTTCGCCAAAAGAAGTTCCGGTTCTGCTTATTGCATACGCTCTGACGTGGTATTCATGATCCGGCAATAAACCTGTCATTATGCTTTCGAAAATATCACCTCCTGATTCTTCTCTTGTGAATTCATTCTCCAGAGAAGGATTTTCGGATTGACCCCAACAAATTCCCTTTGAAGAAATCTCTGAATCCTGATCCGCCAATATTCTGCCACCTGATTTAGCAGTTGTTTTCGTTATCTCAGTTACTTCCGTTGTCTCTACCTTTGGCAATCCCTCCTCATGTCCATTGGTGCAGGATGATAAGATCATAATTACAGCGCAACAGAAGGTGAAAACCATTGGGTTCTTATTCCTTTTAATCTTAATCATATCACTAATAATCCGTTATTGCATCTCAATTAATCAATCTGCATTTGTTGGTCTTAATGCATTATCCGCAAGCCCTTGTGATCAACTCCCATTTACTGCCAATCCGGTAGTTCAATCTCATAACTTTGTATCAATATTTTATTTCGAACTCTTCTGGCATTGCCCACTGTTTATATGAACAATTAGGCCCTTCACTGGTTCACAAAACAAAATAACAGTTTAGTCGCCATGTTCTCCTCCCTCTTCATAAGTCAATTTGATGATCTCACTCAACCGGCCTTACATAAACGCTATCCAGTAACTCCTTTCCAACATATTTTTTAAAGTGTATTTCATCGTAGAAATTAGACTGTACATTGGAGAACCTGTTTATACCTGAGAAGTCAAATACGTTTTCACTACCAAAAATTTCTTTTAGCGAAAGAATATCATTCCTGCTAAACGCTATTTGATTATACTCAGGGACAATTATTATCTTATAATGTGAGGCATGTTTGACGAAAACGGTCTTTATGCTGTTCAATATTTGCAAATGCTCCTTGGTGATGATCTCCCTTTCTTCCGTGTATCTGCCTGATCTGACACCGAACTTATTTATGCGTTCTCTGTAATATCCCAAAGAGTCGGCCTTGAGCAATTCATTAATACCGGTATTATAGTATTCGTTTGTAACTACGTCATAAGAGTAACTATAAGGGATCAGTGCTCTACCCATATAATCATAAAACCTTCCTCCTATTGCATAATGAGCTAACGCAGGCAGAAATTCAAGGTTCAGAAATTGCAGGAAGTATTTATACTGAAATAAAAATTCGGAAGAAGGATAAATTTTATAATGCTTCATATAAGTAGGATCATCATTTACAAATTTGTTAAACATGTTGAAATCCAGAACTACTAAAGCATTCCTAATATGATAATTATGACTATCCAAATACTTTACCTTTGACCATACACCTATTATATTCTCTCCGGATGCATCAAATGTAAAAATGCGATTTTCAGTTTTAATGTAATTGGTCCAAAGGCTTGGTGGCAGATACAATGCTGTTGAGGATCCAAATATAAATGAGTCGTAAAGATATTTTTTTGAATTTTTCAGAAGCATCTCTGATGAAACATAATCGCGATTTTTCTGTACATAAAGTTTTCTGTTATAATCATCATAATTATAGATCACCATAAAAGGGTCTGTGATGATGTATATAAGCACCAAGAAAATGAAAGGCGAACAGAATACTAAAAGTCTTTTAATGAATTGGATCATTTAAATTAAATTATTGTCTTAAAACATTTCATAAATAAAGGATGTATTGCCACTTAGCTGGCTTAAAATCAGTATGCAGGCCACAAAATAGGTTGTTATTCTCAATACTCTGCTACAATTCCAAAGATTCCGTATTTTACTATACAGCAATTCATAATCATTCTGTAAAATCTCTCCAATTATAAAGATTAAAGCAAAAAAGAGTCCGAATAAAAGCGGGAATATTAGAAAATTCCCTCCCGAGCAAGTACCAACTCCCAGAAATTTCGAAAACACTTTAATACTTGTTTGAAGATCCGGAGCGAAAAAAAAGGTCAGTGAGAACCCAAAGAATAAATATGTAAAAAACCGCCCCGCCCATTTTCCAACAAGAGTCGGCAGTTTGGAAAATAAAACTTTCTTGTGATGTTTAGTAATGTATTCAATATAGATTGCAGATGCCTGTAGAAGTCCCAGTAACATAAAATTCCAACCTGCACCATGCCATATTCCGAACAGCAACCAGGTAACAAGGACCGCAAAAACGGTAGCATATGATCTTAATTTACGAAATCTAAAACTAGCCTGTTTAAAAATATAGTCATTAAACCAGGAGGATAGTGATATATGGAACTTTCTCCAAAAGGTGGTTACATTTTCAGCAAGGAAGGGGCGTTCGAAATTCTGTATTAGATTAATCCCAAAAGCACGTGAAAATCCTATTGCAATATCTGTATAGCCAGAAAAATCAAAATATAAATACAGTGGTTGGATTAGTACAACTAATAGAACAGTAAATCCTCCCGCGGAATCAGGATTCAAGTAAGTACTATTTACAACTGAGGACAAATGAGCAGCAACTATGACTTTCTTAAAAAAACCTCGTAACGCAATTCTAAGCCCAATAACTACATCAGCAGTATTGAAAGAATGATTTATCTTAAGCTGGGATAAAAAGTGATTTGACCTTTCAATAGGTCCAGAGATGAACTTCGGGAAATACATTATATATAATGCGAAATCTAAGAACTTCCTCTCAGGTAGTTCCCATCTCATATAAACGTTTACTAAATAACCGATACCCTGTAGAGTAAAATAGGATATGCCAACAGGTAGAAAGAAATTGAAAATCCCGGAATCTTGGATATCGATTTTAAATAACTTGAAGAAAGGAACAATAGCGAATGAAGAATACTTGAGAAGAACCAATTGTGCAAGATTTATTATGATCCCCAGCCTGAACAAGGGCCTCTTATGGCCTGATTTGTAAATTGATTTCCCTAGCAGATAGTTTACCAGTGAAAATATAAAAACATAGATTAACAGATACCAGCCAAATGTTGCGACAAAGCCAAAGCTAAGAAGTGACAGGAAGGAAATTCTGTATCTGGGGTCCAGGCTATAATATATAAGTATCGCAATGATGCATGCCAAGGCGAAGGGTAAGGAAATAATCTCCATTATTATATGAAAATTGAGAACTTGAAATTACGCAACTTCAAGGTAGTTGTCAACTAAATATGGCCTAAATATGGGTTGGTTTGAAATCTGTCAGAAATCTGAAACCGTTCTTAATTTCAATGAAAAGATATCAACAATATGCAACAAAATATACCATTTATCGTAAAAAATGGTATGTTTGTCAAATATTAACCTACATTCGTCAAAAGTAGTTTGAATATGAGATTATATTCTTTGTTGCTTTTTATAACGCTATCCTCGGCATTATCAGCCAGAACATATTATGTCTCCAGGTCAGGAAATGATAACTGGGACGGATTAAGTTCTGCTTATATATCAGGGTCTCAAGGACCATGGGCTTCTTGGCAGAAGGCTTTCCAATCAACCCAGATTCAACCGGGGGATACTGTGTATTTTAGAGGTGGGGTTTATCCGATGTCAGTTACAGATGGATCTGGATTAACTGTTACTAGAGATGGTACCTCGAATGCCTGGATTGTATATGAAGCATACCCATCTGACTATGCTGCCGGCAATTACCCAATACTGGATGGAAGTAATGTTATTTATAATCCAGATGGATGGCATAATGTTGGAATAAGAATTGGCTCCACAAATTATGTGAAGTTCAAGGGACTGGTCGTAAGAAACTTTTCTCAACAATATGCTACAACCGGAGCGCAAGGATGGGGTATTCTGGCTTCAGGAGGTACTCTGACATTTGAAAACTGTACTGCATATAATTGTGACGGAGCTGGGTTCGTATCCTCTCCTGATGGTGGATATCATTACTTTCTTAATTGTGATTCCTATAATAATTGTGATTCTCTCACAGACGGGAATCTTGGATGTGGATTTCATACTCTAGGCGATATGACATCTGGCAGCAGTGTATTTAAATACTGCAGAGCATGGAATAATTCCGATCAAGGCTTTAATATATCATGGGAACATTATATGGAGTGTGATGGCTGTTGGTCGTTTGGAAATATGGGCATGCCAGGAGGAGAGACAAGTGGGGCTGGATTTAAATTAGGTTGGGTCGACCAATATAGTGCATCACTTAGAAGGAAAGTTGTTAATTGTATCGGGGCATATAATGCAATCTGTGGGCTTACAACTAATGATGGGCAGAATAGTTCAGTTGCAAGAGTTGCAGTGATGAATATTTATAATAATCTGTTTTATCATAATGGATATTCAGAATTTAATGATGCTAATTCTGGTCTTATAATAATGAATGTGCCAGATGCCTCAAACAGTGATGAACTAGTCAGAGTTTTCAGAAATAATATTTCTTTTGACAACAGAGACTATGAAGTTTTTAATCACGGGGGTGATGGATATTATGCTCATTCAAATAATTCATGGGATGGAGGAGCTACCATAACTTCTACTGATTTTAAATCTTTGCCAATTTCGCAAGATGCAGGAATAGCTCTTCTCTCATCTCCTAGGCAACCTGATGGTTCATTGCCGGACTTAGGGGAATATTTTAAACTCGCTGATGGCTCTGATGCCATCAACGCTGGAGTTGATGTTGGACTTGATTATCTTGGGACAGCACCTGAAATTGGTGCATTTGAATCCGGATCAACCAGATCTGAAACAATATTTGTGACAAGTATTGCAGTGGAAGGTGTGGGAAGTTCTAACACCATAAATGCCAATGGCGGCACGCTTCAGCTAATTGCTAATGTACTGCCTGCAA
>CAYVBH010000001.1:37355-60856 GCA_964449015.1 uncultured Bacteroidales bacterium | reverse complement strand
CTGTAACAGCAAGGGCAACAGCTAAGGACGGATCAGGTATATTTGGTTCTCTGGTGGTAAATATTTCAAACCAGGTTATCAGGGTGACCGGTGTGACTGTGACTGCAACGGGTGGCAATGCAACCATAAATGCCAATGGCGGCACGCTTCAGCTAATTGCTAATGTACTGCCTGCAAATGCTACGGATAAATCCGTTACCTGGTCCGTTATAAACGGTACCGGACAGGCTACCATCTCATCTTCAGGACTTATGACTGCTGTCGCTAACGGAACTGTAACAGCAAGGGCAACAGCTAAGGACGGATCAGGTATATTTGGTTCTCTGGTAATTACTATTTCCAATCAGGGATCTGTAACAAATCTTCCTCCAACTGTAAGCCTCTCATCACCAACAAAAAGTACATCCTATGTTGCTCCCGCCACAATAACGATTAATGCAATTGCAGATGATCCTGACGGCACCATAATTAAGGTGGAGTTTTACCAGGGTACAATGAAACTGGGTGAAAGTTATGCTGCTCCTTATTCATTTGTATGGAAAGAGGTTAACGAGGGGGTTTACTATCTTTCAGCCATTGCTACTGATAATAGAAACGCTAAAACCACTTCTGCAACTATTTCGGTAGTTGTTGAGAAATCCTCTACAACAGTAAATCAGCTGCCCGTAGTTAATATTACCACTAAAAGCAATAACAAAAAATGGAATAGAAAGGATAAGGTGGTGCTGATAGCTGAAGCCTTGGATCCAGATGGATCGATCAGCAGTGTGGAATTTAAGAGCGGAAATACGTCTATTGCCACAGTCATAAATGCTCCATATATATACTTATGGGAACCCCCGGATACAGGTTCTTTCTTGATAACAGCCCTCGCTACTGACAACCTGGGTGCGACGAATGTCTCATCATTTCTTGAATTGAAAGTGGTTGATCTAATAAATAATGAAGCAGAAATAGGTCTTTATCCCAATCCAAATGACGGGCGTTTTTCAGTGGATTTATCGTCAATATTACTGGATGAAAACAGTGTGATATCAATATTGAGGCACACGGGTCAGATAGTATTTGAAGAAAAGGTAAGCCCTACATCAGACCAAATCGTCATTGACATTTCAGGAACAATGCCAGGCATCTATGTTATTATGGTTACTTCTGGTAATAAGGCTATAGCTGCAAGGAAGTTCGTTAAAAATTGAATAACGATGATCCATAGGTCATCTATTGTGGACTGGTTTTACCCTTTCATCTTAAGGATATTAATCAGGAGAATTAACTGAACTTTCATCTATGATGCGTGCCGGATTACCGAAGACCTTCTTGCCTGGTGGAACATTGCCCAGAATGACACTACCTATTCCAACGGTAGAACCATAACTTATTTCCACATTTTGCACAACTTTTACACCCGCATTTACAGTAGCCAGATCGGACACTCTGGAGCAACCGGCGAAAAATGAAAAAGAATTAATCTGGCAATAATTACCAATTTGAACATCATGCCCGAAAATTGAGGAGCTTTGTAAAAATGTGTAGTCGCCAATGGATACGTTACTAGCTAATACACAAAAAGCCTTTATTGCTACTCCTGTGCCTAATTTAACTGTTGGTGATAATACTGCAGTCGGATGGATTAGATTCAAAAATTTGCCGCCCTTTTTTATAATAATTTCGACGACCTTTTTTCGGTCTCTGACATTACCAATTCCCTGAGCAAAAATATCGTTTTCTGCAATCTTATACCCGTCAACTGTTCCTAATACTTCAGGATACCCGTATTCTGCTATATTGCTTGGCCTGTCGCTTAGAAATCCTTTTACCCTGAATTCCGGGTCTTTTCCAAAACAATAATAAGCAAGGTCGCATACTTCTCTCGCGAATCCCCCAGCACCTAAGATAATCAACTCTTTAGTCATCATTCAGATTGTTTGAAAATGAGTTGTACTCATCTGGCTGTGAATCCTCCGTCAATAACCAGGTTCTGCCCAGTAATCCACCTGGAGGCACGGGATAGCAAATATACTGCACCATAAGCTATATCCTGAGGATCTCCCAATTTCAGAGGATAGCCATCAAGTCTCTTTGTCCTTTCTTCAGGAGTCAATGACTCCAGATATTTTAACATTAAAGGTGTCAAAACAGTACCAGGGGAGATGCAATTAGCTCTCATACCTCTGTCTGCCAGTTCAAGTGCAAGCGACCTGATTCCTGCAATAAGAGCTCCCTTTGATGCTGAATATCCTATAATGCCCTTTCTTCCAATCAGACCTGTAATTGAAGATATAAATACGAAGCTTGAATTGTCATTCGAGTTCTTTCTTTTTGAGATAAGTTTGGTCAATTGAAGTCCGGCAATTACATTAATGTTGAAAAGATCAAGATAGTCTGAATTCTTCATGCCCGACAAGGGCATTGTCATCTCAATGCCTGCTGAATGAATGAAACCATCAAAACGGCCGTAGTTACAGACAAATTCCTCAATCGCGGGACCGATCTCTTCAATTTCTCCAGTTAGATCTGCTGACTTGATGAATGCAAGTCGACTAAAACCAGAATTGATTTTATTTATCTCTCTTAATGTTTCTTCCAACCTATTCATATTACGTCCAAATAATAAAAGGTTGGCACCCATTCTAGCGCATTCTACCGAACAAGACTGACCGATACCTGAGGAGGCACCAGTTATCAGTATATTTTTCCCATCGAGTGAAAAAGGATTACTATTATTCATAATGACCTTATTAAATTTCGATCAACTCCGGGCAGACAATTCGGTCAATAATGAAATATCCGCTCGACCATGATAATCCACCTCCAAACCCGCAAGCCAAAACCTTAAGTCGGGAATTCATGATTTCCGACCTTTTACTGGTTACCATAGTCAGAGGGATTGAAGACATTGATGTATTACCAAAATGCTCATAGCTGGTTGGTACTTTTTCCGGGGATATATCAAGTTTGTTTATGATTTTATCAATCATAATTTTGTTAGCCTGATGAAGGAAGAAATAGTCAACCACATCTTTCCCAATACCGGACTTCTCTAAAAGTACCTTGATACTTTGAGGAGGTTTAGTGATAGAAAAAAGGAATACTGAGCCTCCGTCCATTATGTATTGCAGACGATTGCGGATTACGCCTGGTTCTATCTCCTCACTTTTGAGCGATTCCGGTGTTGTGGGATTTCTAAAAGCTCCATCAGGAATGAATATTGCTTTATGTTTTGATCCGTCTGTTCCTGAGTGAAAATACATCGGCGACCATTCAGGATCATATTCCAAACATGTAGCCGTTCCAGCATCACCGAATAAGGGATAAGTGCTTTTGTCCATAGGTGACTTAGTCTTGGTTGTGGTTTCACCTACCAGAAGCAGACCTTTTTTAATATATCCGCCAGAAAGAAGTGAAGCCATGATGGATAAGCCATAAACCCATCCTGAACATCCAAGGGTAACATCAAATGAATAACATTCAGAACTCAAGCCGAGCCTGTCCTGCAAGATGCATGAGGTTGCAGGAACAATATAATCCGGCGTTTGGGAAATAAAAATCAGACAGTCTATTTCACTTTTATTCCATCCCACCTCTTCAATCAGTCTTAAAGCTGCATTATAACACAAATCAGAAGAGCAAATTTCAGAGGAAGCTACCCTTCTCTCTTTTATCCCGGTTGTCAGAATAAATTTCTCGGCGTCGTTTCTGGTCAAAAACACAGGGGAATCCCTATTGCTTTCAATCCTCCCTGGTACACATGCAGATATTCCGGCAATCCTAACATTGTCAATTCTTTGAAATGCCATAGTAGTAAGTTTTGAGTAAGAAACTTGCAATTCTTACTAAACCACTAAATATTTATTTCATTCCCAGCCTATTCTCAATTTCCTCAATTAACCCACCCACTGTTTCAATTTTACGAAACTCGGGTGTTTCAATAATAACGTCAAATTCGGAATCGATCATTGCCAGAACCGACAAGAACCGAAGTGAATCCCATTCATCATAATCACGGAATTTATCTTCAAGGTTGATAACTTTTCCGTCAGCATCCAGTGCTTCTCTGAATTTTTCAATGAATTTGTCTTTCATGACAGTAAATTTTGGGTTAGTAACTAAGGCAAGGCTAATTATTGTTATACTGTGTGTTATGTACGTATTCTATTTTCTCTATACACATTAGGCTAAAATCAATTCCGGGCAAACAATCCTATCGGTGTCGAAACATATAGTACCCCACGATAGTCCAACCCCAAATCCACATGCTACCAGATTGCATTTGCCGGTTCTAAGCTGATCTCTAAGGCGTACCACCATTGTCAGTGGTATTGAAGAGCTTGAAGTATTCCCGTATTCTTCAATTGAATAAGGCACCTTCCAGGCTGGTAACTTCAGTTTCATTCTGATACTTTCATTCAGGATTTTGTTTGCCTGATGAAGAACAAAATAGTCAATTTTATCAATATCGATATTAAAGTGCTCCAATAAACCCATTATGCTTTTTGGTGCTTTACTGATAGCAAAAACAAATACGGCCGGGCCATCCAATGCAGTCTGAAGATTGTTCCGTACAATACCCTCTTCATACTCGTGCACCATAAGTGATTCCTTGGTAAAGAAATTTCTGAAACCACCATCAGGTACATAAATAGCCTTATAACCCTTTCCGTCAGTAGCAGTGTGTACCCTAAATCCCGGAGCCCCGTCTGAGTATTCAATAGCGGTTGCAGTACCGCCATCACCGAATAATGGATAGGTACTTTTATCTTGTGGAGATTTTGTCACCGTCGAAGTATCGCCAGCAAGGAGAAGACCTTTCCTGAATCCACCATTCTGCATCAATGCTCCAATTGTTGCCATTCCATGTATCCATCCGGAGCATCCCAGCGAAATATCCATTGCAAAACATTCGTTCCGGAGGCCTAGTCTAGCTTGAAGAATGCACGCTGTCGCCGGCATAATATAGTCAGGAGTCTGAGAAACAAACAGAAGACAATCAACTTCTTCCCGTCTCCAGCTAAGCTCGTCAAGAAGCATTGAGGCAGCCTTAAAACACATATCTGAAGTGCATAAACCTGTTCCCTTTACAGTGTGCCTGGTTTCAACTCCTGTTGTATCTATAAATTTCTGAATTTGTTCAGCATCACCAAGTAGAGGAAGTTTCCTGTTATCTTCCATGTTTCTTGGTACACAGGCTGCAACTCCTGCCAAAATTATATTTTTAAAATGCTGATATCCCATTTTTTTCAGTTTTCTCCGTTGAATGCCGGCATGGTGCTTTTCTCCGTTGAATTGATGCCTTGCCGTGAAAGGACTCTAATCAAAGTAATAAAAAAGATTTTTGTGTCCAGAATAAAACAAATGTTATCAACATACCAAATGTCAAGCCTGAACTTTTCATTCCACGTTATCGAATTACGACCATTTATCTGTGCCCATCCTGTCAGGCCAGGTTTGACTTCATGCCTTCTGGCTTGTTGTGAATTATATAACAAGAGATACCTTGTCAGCAGTGGACGAGGTCCGACAAAACTCATAGCACCTGCAAGGACATTAAACAGTTGAGGTAGTTCATCGATGGAATAAAGCCTTAATAGTCTTCCAACTGCTGTTATTCTATCTTTGTCCGGGAGAGGCAATCCTTCAGAATCCATTTTGTCATTCATGGTTCTGAATTTAATCAGTTTAAACAGACGGCCATTTTTCCCTGGTCGCTCCTGTAAAAAGAAGACTTTCCCTTTATTTAAAAACATCAAAAGGAACATAATAAATAGAAAAAACGGAGCCAACAGAAACAGCATCAATAATGCCATGACAAAATCAAGAATAGGCTTAGTAATGCTTTTATACATCAATTTGACGAATTGTATATTTCTTCCATTCCACGCCATATAATCTCATTGGCAAAATTGCTTGCCCATTTCGGCCCATTTCCTCCAAGTCTTTCCCTTAGTTCCTTATCTACATACAATAAGTTCATTGACTCTGTTAACTTTTCTATAGACCTCGGCTCTATACGTAAGCCGTTGAAATCATGACAAATGGCATCCCGGACTCCTGTCACATTGGTCCCTATTACAGGTACTCCCATCGCCGCGGCCTGAATCAGGACATTCCCGAATCCCTCCCCCCACCCAGGCAACAAGAATACATCCATAACAGACATTAGAAGCGGAACATCCCTCTGTACACCGGTAAAAATGACCCCCTGATGCTCCTGCATTTCATAGATCAACCTCTTTTTGGAAATCTGTTTGTCTTCAACCGGGCCGACAACCAATAATCTTAAAGATGAATTCTGATTAAACAATACGCAAAATGCCCTGAAAAGCTCATTGATACCTTTTCTGTCAACCACACGGCCAACATACCCGAATACAAACTTATTTCTTAAGGAAAACCGGCTCTTAATCTGTTCAATATCCTCTTTTGAAAGAGTCTCTCTTTTAAAACGATCCAAAGGAATGCCATTACTGCTTCCCTTGTTTATTACTACCGCTTTGCCGTCCTTAAACAAGCCCATTCCTATTCCAAGTTCTTTGACTGAATTGCTGATACAGATTATCCTTGTGGCAAGCAGACCATTAAGTTTCTCCGAGTTTAATAACAGTACTCTCTTAATTCCTTTCTCAGGTTCAAACCTGAATCCCCTGCAAGTGTAAATTCTTTCCTTAATCCCGGATAATCTTGATGCTATCAATCCCAATAATGCCATCTTAGGCGTTCCCAGATTCACTAAATCTGGCTTAACGTAACTCAGGTGTGAGTAAATCTGAAATAAGGCTTTTATATCCTTAAAGGGTGAAATCTCTCTTTTAATGTCAACCGGAAGCAGGACGCATTTTTCCATTTGGCAAAAAGCTCTGACTCTTGGTTCATCAGGACCCAAAAGATAAACATCAAAACCTCTTTCCGAGAAATACTTGAGTTGCCCCTCTAATAGTACTACGCTGCTAGGGGCTGTTATTCCGATAACAATCTTCTTCATCTTCCAAACATCATGAACGACTCTAGTTACTTTAGAAAGTCAATAATGGTTACCAGTTTGCGTCAAAAAACAAACCAGAAGGTTAAATTTGCATTTACCTACCTGGTTGATACTGAACGAATTGCCTCCCTATTTAACAAGACATCATCTTTGAGCAGGCTTATACCATAATAATCAAGCAGGTTTCTAAACTGCTCATCATTCGCATTTTCCAGAACATTTATCGTAACGAGCTTTTGTTTTTGAGTAGACCGGACACTAACAAAGTCTTTATTATAGCGACTGTTAGTGACCACCAATGTGTTGTTTCTCAACGCCATAATTTTAAGCCAAATGTCATCAGCATAGTAACATCGTTCGCGAAAAACATTCTTATTAAAGGTATCCATATGTAATGAGCCGGGAGGATAAAGGGTCCCGGCTCCACCTGTCGCCAGAAGAAGATGCGAAGGATTACAATCAGTTACGTTGTGTTTCCACTTTCGATATGGGTTAACCATATCACGGTTGAACGTAATACGATGTGCCCTGTTTGTTACAATATATGTCGGGTATTCTTTATGTAATTCGACCAGGTTTTTTATTGTATTCCTGTCGAAATACAGATCATCATCCAGAGTAATAATACATGCATCAGGATAAGTCTGACAGGCATAGAAATATTTCTTATGCGACTTCAGGTCATCGCAGTATTCAATAGTCAGTCCTCTTGTGAGCAATCGCTCCAGATTCCCGGGGAGTTTTCTGTCCGGGAACTGCTCCCCAGCAAGCCAGAGTATAATCTTATCTGGCTTAAAACTCTGCCGCAGAATTGTTTCTATTGTGATCCATATCTCATTTATTCGTGCCGGGTATGATGTCAATGATACGATATAAGTTTCATCTCTTGGAAGAGAATTTAATCCACTTCCGGCTTTTATTGATGTCCTACTGAAGTGTAAAGGAACTGTTTGATCCAATATCTTTTTGAGCAATATTGAAATAAATCGATTTAGCACCTTTCCAGGTAAGCCAATGCGTGCAAAGTTAGGCAATGAAAAATATAGAAAGTACAGTAAATTCACTATCCAATAATTAACAGACTGGTTTTTATCAAATTCAGAGTTTCAGAGGCCACCGACTTTTATTATCATAAAATAATCTTTTGTCGTGCTAATAAGGTAACAGAAAGAAATTTGCTATATGCCGACCGATCCAACTTATACTTTCACATGGAATTACCTTACATCTTCCTGTATAAATCGAACACATGCAGATTATAAGAATATGTCTCAATTCTCCAACTCCCAAATCCGGGCATAATAAATGGTTTGAACAGTTTCAAAGCTTCGATATTCTGAAGTGGAACCGGCGTTCGTTCCTTAATATTGTTCCATCCGAATATCAGAATACCATCTTTTCTCAGGCAGTTATGACATGCGATGAATGACTTTTCTATATCCGCTTCATTGTTTAGTCCCCATCCATATACCCCGTTGAAAATTATCAAATCAAAGCTCTCTCGATTTGCGTAGCTTTCCAAATCCTGCAAAAAACCAACAATGTGATTTTTGCTTCCAAACTTTGATTTCGCCGGATCTGGCTCAATAGTCCAGAATTCAGAATCAGGAAATATTCCAGGATAATGCATTGTGTAATACTCGCATCCCACAAACAAGACTTTTCGGACATCCTCTTGATTTGCAAACCAGGGAAGAATCTCCTTATCCAATAATTCACGGTCGATAGATTTTAGGCGTATCGGTAAATGCAGCGAAAGTCTTATCTTGTGCATAACTTTTCTGTGAAACCTGGACAGAGAAGTTTTAAATCCCAACTGTCTAATTTTGTCAAGATACGTCATGGGTTTCATGCTTCTAGTTCAGGATAAACTCAAGAAAAAGATCACCAATTCTGTTGATGGAAAGCCTTTCTCTGATTTTCAGCGCATTATTTGCCAGACGGGTTCTTTCATCTGGTCTTTTCATCAAATAGTCAATTCTCCAGGCCATGGTTTCCAGATCATTATCCCGGATTATATAACCATCGTAGTTGTCCGTGATAATATTCTCAGTCGGGAAAGTATCAAAACAAAGTGATGGTAAACCGGCTGACATGGCTTCGCATATGGCATTCGGAAAGCCTTCAAGACGGGAAGGCAGGACAAAAATTGATGCTTCAGAGAGTAACAGATCAATATTCATTACCTTCCCCAAAAAAAGGACCTCATCCACTATATCCAGTTGACCACATAACTTCTTCATTTCCTCATATTTGGGCCCATTACCAGCAAATACCAACATCCATTCCGATCTTTCACGGATCAAAGAAAACGCACGGATCAATCTGTCCTGCCCTTTTTCATATGAAAGCCGGCCCACACACAGAATCCATTTCTTTTTGACCACAGGAACTACTTCAATCTCTTTTACCGGATTTGGTATTACCCTTATTCTTAGTTTCCCGTTAAAATAATCATCAATGTAATCTGCAAATCTTTGGCTTTGTGCAATAAAACCGGATGAACGTCTGTAAAATAGTTTTTTTCCGATCGAAATGATCAGTTGTGTAATCGGTCTGAAACGATACTCAGGACTGCTCCTGTCAGAGATGAAAACTGGTATTTTTAGACCACTCAAGGCCAGTATAACTATTGGATTAAGGTACTCGCCAAAGGTCAATACTACATCAGGATTCTGTGCCTTCACATGGTTTCTTATATAAAATATTAACCTTGGATAGAATGCCAGCATCGAGAGATAACCTCCCTTATGGTCATGCGGTGGCAATATAACATCAATAGATTCATCAAGCACAAAAAATGGGCTGCTATTATTGCATGATATAAAAACCACCGGATGTCCTCTCTTATTGAAGTAATTGGCCAGGGTTGTAAGTGTTCTTTCAATTCCTCCGATCTGAAGTGAAGGAGAAACAAGAAGAATTTTTTTCTTCATTGAAGTGTGGGTCGAAACCATTGGAGATTAACCTGATGAAGGAAGAAACAATAATTGACTTGCAGGCGTTACCACTAAAACTTTGATGAAAGCGATAGTAAAGGTATACAGTTCTTGCTGTTAGTTAAAGATCAATTATTAAGGTGAGTTCATCAGCATTCCCAGCTTATCAGTACTCATAAACTCAACTTCGGGCCACCTTGAGAGTATGATCTTCAATAATTTGCCTAACAACCTATTGTTCCTAATCCTGTTATCCGGATCAATTGATCCTATATAGTTCACACGATGGCTGCATATTACAGCAGGTTTCTTAGACCTAAATGCAATAGAAATTTCCTTAAGGCAATTATCAACAGGGTCAGTATATTTTTGATCACTTGGTTCAAACATAGCGTTCCGTACTATGTAACGCTGACCAAACTTATTCCACTGACCTGAAAAATGATACTTTCTCCTTAGTTTGGTGGATTTCAGGGATGGTACAAATTGGAAAAACAATCCTTGTAAAAAAGCAATTCCCTCTGCTGACAGCAGTCTTTCAATTCCGGAGTCCCAAATATAACATGGAGCTATAAATGACTTCGGATCGAATCCCCAAACATTTTTAAACAAGTGCAGACCCTCTATTATGGAGTTCTCCACATAAGTCTTTTCTTCGGGCGTTCTGTAAGACAATGCATCCGAATATTGTAAATGTGGATTTTTGCCAATATGAGCATCGAATGACACCATTTTGTTTCGAAAGGCAGCATGTGCGGTTTTATCCTTCTTCCTTAAGTCAGACAGCCATGATTCTACATTGAGATGATCTCTTGCATGATATTGAGGTATGACTATTCCTTCATTAATACCCTTCTCAAGCAGAGTCATTACCCGATCACTATCTGGATAGGTTTCATATGTTTTTGTGAAAAGCTCAAAAAAATAATCTGTGAAACCGGCACTTTCTATCTTTTCAAAATCAGGATTCCCGATAATACAGTTAAAAGTCATAATTGGATGATGACCATTAGAATCCCTGAATTCCGAAAGTGTTTCAAACAGAACCTCCAGGTCTTCATTGCTTTCCAGAGAATCATACTTGTCGTACCGATTCCGGCCAATATTGAACCCATGTCCAACCAATGATTCATATGTAGCACGGGAAGGCATACGGATGCATCCCCAGTCATCACTTTCAATAACAACAATTTTTCTATTGGTCTGCCATCCAAATGAATTCTGAATAGTACGTATAAAGTATCTTCTCTGGTCTGAAAAGTTCATCTGGATTTAATTACATTACACATCACTTCTGTCGGAATAAAACCTGAATAAATCAGCCTTGCACTGTATCTCGCACTCTCATTAGCAAGTCCTCAACCATCCATCCAAATGGATTCATCTTACCCTGGTGCCAAACTAACCTGTTATCCCAATAACCTACTTCAAAATCTTCAGGACCCGGATTACCAAATGCATAGCTTATTTCCGTGATTAGTAACCCGTCACTCGTTGGCAAGAAATCAATTGCTGCGCTCTGAAGATGAAATTTTCTGACAATTTCAAGTGATAATTTTAAGGCTTCAACGGGTATCTTTCTCGGATCAGCTATTATTGTCCCACTGCCCGAAGCCCTGAAATCATTTTTTCTTACAGGACGAATCATTGCCCATAATCTTTCGCCAACCAACTGAACTCTTATATCATAGCTACAGTCCGGAATGAATTTCTGGAAATAGACATATCCCTTTTCCTTGCTTTGCGACTTCTCAAGCTGAATCGGGTATACGATATGGATAATGCTTTTCACAACCTCCATAATACCAACCTTCCCCTTTCGGTATCTTCTGATACTGTCTTTAATCCCCCAAAATGCACTATATGGCCTAATACCTTTCCCAAATGCCTTATTAATAACTTTTAAAGCCTGATATCGATTCTTAATCAGTTTTACATTGCGACTACCCGCTCCGCTTCTTAATTTAAATACTATAGGAAATTCAACTTGAGTCAGCCATTTACAGGCTTCCTTCCTGGAATAGAAAACAACCGTTGGTACTAACGGTAAATCCATTGCTTCAAACAGATACTTCTGACCAAGTTTATCATCGAAGAGACAAGTAGTATAAAAGTCGGGGAACACGGCCTTGCCTGCCATTTCCACCGCATACAGAAGTTGTTTGGCAAACAGAAGATCCTTGGGATTAGCATGATTGTGATGCCACATCAGAGCATCGCAATCATCAAGGTCCTTAATTATGTTTGTATCATAACAATCAACCAATTTGAAAGGGATATTTTTCTCTTTGCAATATGCTATCCAGAATACTCCAAAACCACCATCATTCTGATGTATAGCTATTTTCATAATATTAGCATTGATGATCTTCGCCGATTAATACAATATTTCCGAGCTGCGCAGATGATATGAATTCAACATCTGGCCATTTCTTTAAAATAGCAGTCAACAACTCTCTGAACAAAACCAGGTTGTTGTCGCGATTTCTTTTATCAATGAAGCCGACGAAATTTATCCTGTGAACTGATATTATCGCCGGTTTATGCCATTTAAAAGCAGCATCTATTTGTCTTAACGCTGATGAAACACTATTGCCAGAATTGGTTAATGACGGTTCAAAGAATACATTTCTCATCAGGTAAATCTGACCAAGCGAGTTTTTTTGTCCGAAGTAGTGATATTTCAGTCGGAATCCCCTATAATTGCCCTTAGGGACATATTGATACTTTGATCCCTTGATGAATTTTACGCCCATCTGCTTGAGTGAATTCTCCAAATCCGGATGCCAGGTATAATTTGATGGAATGAATGATTCTGATTCAAACTGAAAAAGGTCTCTAAATAGTTTTAAACCCTCTGCGGTAATCCTTTCTTTTTCCAACAGATCATTCCTGTCAGAGTGTTCGAGTGAAACAACATAGTTATTGCCTATTTCAACTGCATCCTTTTTGAATATACCAGGCATTTGATTTTGGCATGCAAATCCAGCGTCAGCATCACCTGCCCTAAGGTCATTCATAAAACGGCTTACGTTGAGATGCTCTCTTCCATGATACTCAGGTTTGAAAATATTCAATTTCATCCCTTCCCTCCAGATATCAAAGCATTTTTGGTGTTTAGGGTACTTAAGAAAGGTTTCTGTAATAGGCTCAAAAAAGTATTGATTATAACCTGATTCCCTGATCTTCCCAAAATCAGGGTTAGCCAACAGGCAATTGGCGGTAATTACAGGATGGTTGGACCCCTGATCTTTGTACGAGATGAGTATTTCAAATAAGAAATTCAGATCTTCTTCGCTGGCGAGGGAATCATACCTTGAAAAGACTTCTTTGTCAACCCGATATCCGTTTTTCAAGCATAGATTGTAGACATCTTTTGAGGGCATTCGAATACTTCCCCAATCATCAGACTCAAAAACAACATAATGCCGCTTGGTGCGCCAACCTGGAATATTTATCAGATTTTCAGATAATCTATGTTTCAAATTTTGCATTGAGAGCACTATTCTGTTATAAGCTCATGGCAATTACATCACCAAGATCGTCGCTGGTCATAAATTCAATATCGGGCCACTTTTCAAGAGCTGATTTAAGCAGCTTTTTAAGTGATATCAATGTTTTTTCCCTGTTTTCCGGGAATATAGATCCAATATAGTTAACTCTATGTGAATTAATTACAGCAGGTTTCCCCCACCTGAAGGCAACTTTCATTTCAGCCAGGCAACTATCAACCCAGTCAAAATCATGATTTCGGCTTGGCTCAAAAGTACAATTCCTTCGCCAGTATATCTGACCGACATTATTTTGTTGACCCCAGAATTTGTTTATTATCTTATAGCCTCCGTTGCCAATTGGTCTGAATTGCTGACCAGACTGATGGTAGTTAACCCCTCCCTTAAGCAGAACACTGTCTATGTGTTCGCCCTGTATCGAGCAAGGTGCAATAAATGATTTTGATGCAAATCCAAAAAGATCCTTAAAAAGGACTAGTCCATTTGAGACTATTGGCTCGACTTCTGCCATTTGTTCAGGTGAATCATAATCCAACGCAGCCATATAATTATGATTGTCATCGGTTTCTCCCGGAATATCAATTCCCAACAATGTATTATTCTCAAACGCCAGTTTTTCCGATCTGGAATCCGAGTTTATGGCTTGCATCCAGAACTTGACGTTTAAGTGCTCCCGACCATGAAATTGTGGCCATAGCAGCTTGTTCTTCATACCGGATTCTTTCCATAGATTCATAACTCCAGCATGTTCCGGGTAATTACTGTAAGTATCAGATATCAACTCATAATGGTACTCTGTCTTGCCAGACTTCGTGATTTTCTTGAAATCCGGATTAACTACCACAGAGTTTGCTGTTATTACAGCATGTGCACCGTTTATATCTGTGAAGGAGCCCAAAATTTCAAATAACATCAAGAGGTCTCTTTCGCTTTCGAGACAATCATTTTTTGTGAAATAAAAACTATCGACCGGCACTCTCTTAGACAAAAGGTATTCATATACTTTCCGCGAGGGAATGCGTATGCTACCCCAATCATCTGATTCGATAACCAATATCTTCCTGGTAGTTCGCCAGCCAGGCAAGTTCACCAAGTTTTTCCTAATTATATGACTGATTGTCATAAGCCTGATCAATAAAAATCTGGTAACATTAACAAATTTCCGATGGAAAAATTACATTCAATATCCTTATTGAAGATATAGTCCAATGTAGGTATTTCCTTCAACACCGAATGGAAGAATTGCACAGACAGGATTCCCGAACAGCGTCAATAATCCTATAGTTGCGAATGATCCATTTATCATACCGACACAATAGAAAACCAGAAAAGGAAATGCGACTGTCAGGGCTAGCCCTTTCAGTTTGAATGAAGGTGCCTGCTGTAGGTATAGGAAGATTAAGGCGAAAACGAAAAGATATGCAACCAGATAAAATCTCCCCATAGATGGAATATTGTTCATCAGATTAGTGGCTGCCATAAGAAGGATGGCATAACAGAACAAACTTTGGAAGGGCTTGTTCTCCAGAATAAATTTTCGTCCATTGAAGTATATCACGCTCAGGAAGAGAATTGCCACCCATTTTATCGATTTTGAATACAGTAGAAATCTCCAATTTCTGGTTTGAATCTCTGTGGAAATGCTTTCCACATATTCCAGGCTTGTGTAACCTTGAATATGTTGATGGAAGACGCCAGGTAAAAAATGTGTTAATGCATTACTTATTAACTCAATATTTATCTCGGAAAGGAAAGAAGAGATAATAAAGAACCAATATAAAAATGCTGCATTTCTCGGAATTGCTGTAAAGACTAGCAGAATACTGACCGGAAACATGAAGGAGAAATGGAATAAAATACTAGAGGCAGCAATAAGTATCCCATTCTTATTATTTTCAAACAGATATTTCATTGACCCAAAAAAGAAGATTTGTGCAGCTGTCCACATCCTGAAACCGTTAATGCTCCAAAAGCCAATAACAACTGAGAATACCAACAAGTAGATAATACTTGATCCCTTTATCCTTTTTCCGGATCTCTCAAGGAGAAACCAGATATTTCTTGAGTAAAAAAAACCGAAAACCAATCCAAATGCGGCAAATAATATCCTTGGATCATTTGTGAACCGAGATACGATAAAACCTAACAAAGGCTGAGCAACATCCACATAGTTAGACTCTTCCTGGTACAGCATACTGACAAAGTTGCTGGTTGTTACTTCAGTCTTTGTCAATTCAATAAATTGCTCCCGGTATCGATTTGCATCCATTTCTTCATCAGAAATTACCATGGTAAATCCATAAAAGGCAATAAAGAGCCAGAAGATATTTTTGGCATTTGATGATTTGTAATTGCTGAAAGCCGTCACTACAGAGGTTAACGGGTGAATCAGGAAGAGTACCCATTCAGAAACAACAGTCATCTGTTTTTTCCGGATATTTTCCTGACTTCCTCCTGCAGAATGTACAAGACCAGTATGCATGGTTTCTTCCAGACTTCTATATTAATTCGAGAAACTTATCTGCGATATGGGTGATATCATACTGATCAATATCACTTACCACAAGCGCCCTGGAATAGTCACGTGAGAAAAAGGCAGCAATAAGAGATTTATCAATTTCTGACTTAATGTTCAGTATAGGTCTTTTGGTCAGGGCGTAGTCGATCAGCTTGCTTGGAGAGTGAACATTGGTATTGTTATCAAAATTAACCAGAAAATCCATAGAGGCTAATATTGGAAGCAGTTCATCCCTTGGTATATAATCACATATCACCAGTTTCTCTCCCAACTGTTCTTTATAAGAAGCAATCAGATCCACTTTCCTTGTATAGATATAGAACCTGAAATCAGTTTCAATTGTTCGAAGATAATCCAGAAAAGGCTTCGGGTCACGTGTAACAGGAACAATATTCCCTGCATATGCGAACTTTATCGGGTTATTGTTTATAACGGGAGGAAATTTAAACTCGTCAAATCTATACCCCTGTGGGATTATCCGTATCTTATCATGAAACTCGGTGTAGTACGCTGCAACTGCATCTTTTACCGGGATGGACAGGTAATCAGCCTTACGACAAAACCATTTTTCTATAAAGCTAAAATAGAAAAGCTTTCTGAAGGTATCGATTCTGTCACCCATATATGGATCACCGCAATCTGCAGCCCAGGTCCTTGCAATTAAGTGATTTTTGCTCCTTGACCAGGCAACACCCCAATGAACAGGATATGGTACAGCAATTGAAATCAGGAGGTCGTATCCATCTTCTTCCCTGAGCGCTCTGACAATGGGAGGGATGATCTGAATATCAGGATATTCAAATAACATCAGCAATAGCCTGCTTATTACTCTTTTAACTAAGATAACAACCCGCGGACCTCCTAAGACTAACTCTTTATATTTCAGTTTCCCAAGATTTACAAAGCTAACTCCATACTCATTTGAAATCTGATCATAATCTACCCGATCAAGGAAAGGTATGATTACTTTCACAAAATGGCCCCGGCGAGCCATTTCTCTTGCAAGCTCGGAGGTTCTGAAAGATCGTGGCGAAATTATCGGATAAAAGTCTGAAGCAACAATCAAGACTCTCTTTTTACCTATTGCCAGCTCTCCTGCTCCCTTATTTTTTGGAAATATAAACGGACTTGTCAAGGCTTGTCTATGAGTTATTTACACAGTAAAATATAAAACCCGTCATTTATTACACAATACCCGAAACCAATCAATCAACTGATAAATAACCCCTTGAGAGTTTATCAATAATAAACTGTAACAGCATTGAGGGCAAATAAAGGAAGAGTTTATGAAAAGTAGTTTTTTTATTCGAGATGTGCGAAGTATAGAATAAATTATATTTAGCAAAAACAAACCTCGTGTACCTTTCCAGGATGTTTGTATAGTGCTGAATTATCGTTATCTGGTATCTGTATGTATCAAGCTTATAAGGATTTCGCAATAATGATACATGATTGACCTGAACAGACTCAGGGTGCTTTCTGTAATAGGCTCCGATAATATCCAGATAATGGATCCGGATATTATTCAACACTGCTTTGTGAAGAAAAGGCCAATCCTCAAAGTAAATGTAAGACTCATCATACATTCCAACCTTTTCATAAACTGACTTTTTAATTAACTGGCCGCCTGTGAAGACGGGATTCTGTCTAAGCAGCAGCTGGAATTGCTCTGTAGCAGTAATCTCTTCCCTGTTAAACTTCAGCTCCGAAATGCCTTCAGGTACAGAAATTGTTCTTCCCTCATCAGTATCATAAAAAACACCCACATTAGTCCATAGAAATTCTATTTCAGAATGTCTTTCGATATGGTTCATTTGGCGGGTTAATAAGTCCGAAACAAGAATATCATCCCCTGCTATCAATTTAATCCATTCTCCCAATGAAGCGCTTACGCCTCTGTTGCAATTTGCTGGTATACCAGTGTTTTTCTCAGAAGTCATCAGTATGGTTCTAGCAAACCGTTTGTGATTTTCTTCGAGCCAATTTCTGCATTTTTCTACTGTATCGTCCTTTGAACAATCATCACTGATGATGAGCTCAATATTACCATATGTCTGGGCCTTAATGCTTTCAAGTGTTTCCAGGACAAATCTTGAAGAGCCATAGGTTAGTGTAATAACGGACACAAGGGGTTGTGATCTGTCTATCGATTCCGCGAGCGCCATTTGAATGAACTTCTGCTTTTTATATAGAGGCTTCTTAACCCAAGTCTCTTATCCAGCTCTTTGAACGACAACCAAGATGAAGATATAATTACAATACTACCTACTAAATAGTTCCAAGGAGCCTGCAGGAAACGGATTAACATAAAGCATACTACGGCATGGATCAGTTGAATGATAAACAATTTCAGAAAATCTGGCTGAAGAAAAAAACCATATTTATAGCGGGTAATCAGAAAAACCTGAAGTGAATAAATCAGATAGCCTGCAATGAAAGAAATCCCCAGACCTGTCAATCCCGCAAATTTATAACCAGCAACATTCAATAGTAAAATATAGCCTACGGCAACCAGTTCACTCCAGAAATAGACTTTAGAATCACCCTTGGCTAACAAAATAAATGCAATTGCCCAGCTAATAGTCTTAAAGAACATACCAAGAGCCGCCCATTGAATCATGCCATTTACCGGAAGAAACTTTGTTGAGAAGAAAATCAAAACAACATATTGAATAAAAACAATAAAAACTGTCAGAACCGGAGCAAGGATTAGAATGGCGATTTCACTTTGCTGATTTACTAAATCCGCGCATCCTCTGTTATCATCTGCAACCGCTGAAAGCCTTGGGTAGTAATCCATGCTCATTGCGGTAAAAATCATTCCCACATATGTGTTTACAATCGCAAATCCGGCACTATACAAACCAACCTGGTCAACACCACCCGTGTTACTGATATAGATTCTGATAAGATAACTGGCACCTATTGTTATGAGACCACTCAAACTGAGCATGAAACCCATTGTGAGCATACCCTTTCCCTCTTGTGCAACGGTATGCCCGGTGACTGGGACTTTGAGAATTCCGACCTTGCGCGTGAAATACCAACTTACCAACAGGGAAATTACTGAACTGGAAATTATTGCGGGCACAATTCCATCTATACCCCAGAAATAATAAACCGGAACCGATACACTTAGTCCGAAGATTGATCCCAGCAGGCTAGCCTTCGCCATATATTTCAATTGCCTGGTTCCCCTTAAGATTACAAGCTGACCAGAACAGATCTGATCCAATAACAACGTAACAGATATCCAAATAAAAGCTATTGTATAGTTCCGGTTCCCAAAGGTAATCTGACTTAACCACGGACTAAAGACAATTGTAACAATAGCCCCAAGTAGTCCGGTGATCCAAACCAGCCTCCGCATAACTCCAACGACAGTGCCAATTCTTTCATGATCACCAGTGGAATGAGCTACAGCTACGTTCTTAACCGCGCTTATTCCAAGTCCAAAATTCGTCATGCCACCGATCAGTCCTGTTGTAGAATTGAGCAATCCGGCAATCCCCATGCCGGCTGGTCCAAGTAAAACGGCAATTAACTTTGAACGGACAACTGAAACTATGATATTAACCACCTGAACACCACCAAAAAGGGACGTAGCTCCAAATATTTGTCGATATGAAGTCTGTTGTTTCTCCATGAGGATTATTTAGCCTTCCAATCAGATCTGTCTGAGATCAACCCCTCAACAAATGGTTAAACGTGCTTTTGCATAAAATAGAAAATAACTGATGATTTCTATATTTCATTAATTGACAAGGTTTGTTTTTATAACTCGGTAAAAAAATCCGGCCACAAATTTATGCCTTAACTGTTAAACTATGGATTATTAGTATTCTGGGTAGAAATAACTATTGAATATCCGGCCTTCAGATTGTAATCAGTAATAATCCAAAGGCCGGATTGTCCAAATCTTACTTACAGTTTAACAGTCGTAATACTAGCAACAGTCTATTTTGCTTTGATTAGCATAATCCTTTCTGAGCCAATTGTATTCTTGAGTATAAGATAGTATATGCCTGGGACGTAATCACGGGATTGCCATAGTATCTTGTATCTACCTGCCATCATATATTCATCAATTATTGTCTCAAGCTTTTTGCCAGATATGTTGTATAAATCCATCTGGATATGGCTGTCCTCGTCTAAGTCATACTCAATCCAGGTATAATCGCTGAATGGGTTGGGATAATTTTGATGAAGTATAATTCCGGATGACAACGGTCCATGGATATTTTCAAGAGCCAACTTTTTATTTACCACTTCAGCAGTTGTCTGTATCTCTGCCCATGAGATATCTGCTTCAGGAAATCCACCTGAGGATTCTCCTGTCACTATCCCTAAGCGGGGATTGGTCAAAGGTTGAGGCAAAACAACGCTTCCGACGAAAACCCATGATATACCGTTATCCAATGAATACCATGAACTCACGGTCTCTGTCGATGGTTCCCTGTCAATGCGCAGGAGAAGGTTATTAGTTGTACTTTCTGAGATTGAGTTTAGGACCACCCCATTCGCTTCTGCTTCATAAATGAAATTGACCCGTTGATATCCGCCGGCAGAGAAAAGGCGGTTCAGCTGCAGATATGTATTGTCATCCTGATATAATACCAAACCCGCAAGTTGAGAGGATTGTGTTGGAGCAAATGCAGCAATGAACAACCGGATGCTTGTCCAGTTCCCTGGCAGATCACGGAAGAGTGAATTGCGGCTATCATTATTCCACGCATATAATGATCCATAATCTACCGGAATTCTTATTACTCCCGGATGAGCCAGCTGATCGAATGATACTACGGCTCCTGCAGTCTGTTCCGTATTGCGCACTCCTCCAAACGGGGTTCTGGCAATATAGTCCCAGCCATCAGCCAAAAGGCTATTGCGATCTGTATATGTAAAGTCATAATGAAATACACCTTGTTCATTAACTGTCAGCCTGACATTAACCAAACTTGGAGAATTGGAAGCTACATCAGAACTTATAGTAACAATGCCATTGTATGTGCCTGCTATTAAGCCTGTATGATCTATTGTGACTTCCACCGTCCCCGGAGTTGAGCCACTTTCCGAACCTAATGAGATCCATGGAACATTTGAAATACTATTCCAGGTAATCACTTCTGAAGTACCGCTGTTTGAGACATTTATGATCTGACTTGAGGGAGACGGATCATTAGTTGTGGCAAAAAAACTGATATTTGGCGGTGACACTGCTAAAATCGGAGTTCTGACAGTAAAGAATACATCGACAATCTGAGGCGAATTTACCACATTCTCAGCTGTGACAGTAATTGTCTTATGATAGTTTCCATCTACCAGACCGGACCTGTCAACAGTTACTGTCAATGTGCCATTACCTGTACCAGAATAGGGCGTAACAGATAGCCAGTCAGGCAGAGTGGCATCACTGGATACAGTCCAGATCAATTCCGCAATATTAGATGACGTAATGTTAATTATCTGATTACCGGGGTTTGCACCTAATAGAGTGGCAAAACTCAGGTTGTCAGAGCTAAGATGCATGCGAGGAAGAGACTCATCGTAATATCTGATTTCAATTGTTTTTGCAACAGATGGCTCGAGGAGTACATTTGTCAGCAGGACAAAATTTCCATCAATTTCGATCCTTTGATACGGGTTTACGGTTCCATTCACCAAAACGCTTTCAATGGTTCTGCTGTCATCTATATCAATTTGCAAAGTTGTAATATCATCTGGTCCAAAAGCCTCCTCAAAGCTCCTGACAGGTGATGCTGGGATAGGCAGCCTCGAAGCTGTAAAGCTTAAGTTATGAGGTCCAACGCTGTAATTGGACAATATCAGTCTGTCGCGCTGTAAAATGTATTTAATTACATTGCCGATTGATGTAACCCAAATATTCTGTGTACTTGCGTAATCAATCGCACCATCGTCATCTGTGAGGTTATGTAATACCAGATTGAACCATCTTCTCTGGGCTATTGCCAGATTTACCTGAGTTATAAAGTCTGTCGGGGGAGGCAGTAAGATATCATTATGTGAGTTAAAGCTCTTCAAATTCATGAAGTTCTCCGGAGTAGCGTCTTCAAGCTGATTAATATGATATCCGCGTGCACTCAGGAAGTACTCTGAGGCCAGTGCCTGTGAACGATAATTACAAAGTCCATTGGGCCACACAAGTGTTATCACATCTGAGCAAGGCTGAGGCGTCTGGGTACATATCCCATTAATATTTGGTACAAATTCCACATCCCTCAGAATGTCATTGGGTGGAATAAATCCATAGACATGATTGGTTGTATGAGCCCCCAATTCCATCCCATGTTCATAAAGGTATGAGTAATAGGATGGAGGTGTTGTGCCATTGCATACGTATGTACCCTGTAAACCATTCTCAATCAGTTCTGAGGAGCCTGAATCGTAGCCATCGTCTACGCTGACACTCATCGCTCCATTCCTTCCGTCCCTCCAGGTAGTTGCTTGAACAGGTATATCCGGATTAACGATCAGGGTAACCGGTACTATTAAAGGTTCAGTACCAGCCTGTGTTGAGGTTAATGTCAAATTCCCCTGATGAATTCCGGCTGTCAGTCCACTTGTATTTACACCAATACGAAGGGTAGCTTCAGCAAAACCTCCCGGCTGGTCAGTAGTCAGCCATGGTACGTCAGTGGTCTGACTCCAGGTCACCTGCCTGCCAATTATTGTTGAAATATGAATTGACCGCTGATCACCCAGTGGATGACCTTCTGTTGCCTTAAATACCAAGGACCCCGGATGAACGCTAAGTGCATCCGTTATTGAAATATGATGAGTTCCAATTTCCGCCCATGAAATTTCTGCTAAAGGAAATTCTTCAGACGAGTTCCCGGCAACTATGCCCAACCTTGGATTTGTATATGGTTCCGGCAAAACAGCATCACCCACGAAAAGCCATGTAGTGCCATCATCCAGTGAATACCATGAACTGATTGTCTCTGTAGACGGATCTCTTGTTAAGCGTAACAGGATATTACTTATTGCGGTCTCCGGAATAGTATTCACAAGTAATCCATCTGCATCCGTTTCATATATAAAGTTCATTCTCTGATAACCACTGGCTGAAAACGTACGGTTCAATTGGAGATAATTATTATCATCCTGATATAACACTAACCCGATTAGTTGTGTTGGCTGTGTCGGATCAAATGCAGCAATATTTAACCTGATACTTGTCCAATTCTCAGGGAGGTTACGGAAAAGTGAATTACGGGTATCATTACTCCATCCATATAATGATCCATGATCAACGGGGATGCGTATGACCCCCGGATGGGCCTGCTGATCATATGATACTACCAAACCGCTCGATTGTTCAGTATCACGTGAACCACCATATGGTGTTCTCGCAATATAATCCCAACCAGCTGTCAGTAAACTGTTTCGATCAGGATATGTAAAATTATAATGGAACTCGTATTCTGTGACTATTACCGTTATGGGGGCACCAATACTTTGTGCAACACATCCGTAAGCATCGGTAACCGATGTAAGTGCATAGATATACTCTCCCGCCGTAAGAATACCCG
>CAYVBH010000001.1:0-37255 GCA_964449015.1 uncultured Bacteroidales bacterium | reverse complement strand
GCCCCGGGTATGTCTGTCCATACTACATTGTCAGGCGAACTCTGCCACTGGTAACTATACTCTCCTGTGCCACCAGTGGGTGAAGTTACCTCACTTAAGACTCCCGGAGTAGTGTTGTAACAGATAGTCTGAGTTGACCCTATGGCCCCTGGAGAAAGATTACCTATTGCTGTTACTGTAACAGTTATCGGTGTACCAAGACTCTGAGCCGAACACCCGCCGGCATCGGTAACCGATGTAAGTGCATAGATATACTCTCCCGCCGTAAGAATACCCGTCGGGATACCACTGCCACTGATATAGTTTGTTACGGCAGGCTGCGCCGTTCCGTTACGCGTATAATTAACCGTATACGGCGGTGTGCCCCCGGTGATCGCAATGTTGAACGTCGCAGATGAATTGTTGCCTATGGTTATATTATCATGCAACTGGGCTCCAGTAAGCTGTGGAGATACTGTGATAAGTACAGGAGAACTGTAGACTGTGGTTAACGTACCGCTCGTAACACCGCGCCTGTAATACGTACTCGCAGTTAACTGGGCAGGAGAATAACCCGGAAGAGTAGCCCCGGGAATATCCGTCCACACAACATTATCCGGTGAACTCTCCCACTGGTAAGCATACTCCCCAGTACCACCGGCAGGAGCCGTAAGAGCAGTTAATGCCGACGGCGAAGTATTGTAACATATAGTCTGTGATGTACCGATTGTGCCAGGGGTAATAAAATCTGCTCCCGACAAGGCAAAAACCACATCCCTGAAATAACAGCTACTGATCGCAGATGTGGGGGCTGATCCCAAAACTACGGAGTAGCCGCCTCTGACGTACCGCACATAATCTCCATGTGGCTGATAACTGAAATTCTTTGTAGCTACATAATAATAATCAGGCCCAGTAGATATGCTGATAATGTAGGTACGGTTAGCCTCTACTGCAATTGGTGAAGTAAATAGGAACTCACGCCATCCCTGATAGCCAGACGCAAAGTTCCATGTGTATGGCCCCGCTAAAAGATTATATGACGACCCATTTAAAACCCATAAACGTACTATGTGATCCCCTCCTTCATTTGCATGACTGTACAAACGAGCTTTTGTAATGTAACCCGCTGATATGGTCTGAAATATCGTTCCTATCTCGTAGGCCCTGTTGTCATTACCTAAAAATGATGGAGCCTCCGTCCTGAAAAGTGAATCAACGGCAACATATAAATAATCTCCTGCTACCGTTACCGTTACAGAACTCCCGAGACTCTCTGCCACGCATCCATTGGCGTCAGTAACTGATGTCAATGCATAAGTATAGATCCCCGTGGTAAGTATACCCGTTGAAATAGTGCTCCCACTGACATAACCCGTAATCTCTTCCTGTGGAGCCCCGTTACGTGTATAATTTATAGTATACGGAGAAACCCCTCCTGTAATACCTACACTAAACGTTGCCGAGGTGTTATTGTCAATCAGTATATCATCATGCAACTGGGCACCCGTAACACGTGTGACTGTTATCAGCACAGAACCACTGTATACAGGATCGTATCCGATACTACTAACCATACGCCTGTAATACGTACTCACTGTTAACTGCGGCGGTGCATAACCCGCAAGCGTCGCCCCGGGTATGTCTGTCCATACTACATTGTCAGGCGAACTCTGCCACTGGTAACCATACTCTCCTGTGCCACCGGAAGGAGGGGTAAGCTCAGTTAATGCCAACGGTACAGCATTGTAACATATAGCCTGTGAAGTACCTATGGTACCCGGAGTAAGTGGATCCTGTCCTAAAAGCGTCAGGTGGACACTTAACCCGATCACTGCAATAAATATATATTTCAGGTTCATAGTCTCAACAGTATTAGAAATTTTGACTTAGTTAGAACTTTGTTATGCAATACAATTAATCCTATCAAAGATAAGGACTTAGTGATCTATTCAAATCCGCAATTCAAGCCGTCACAGGCTGTTTTGAAGTAGATTAAACCGCCATATGCAGTGGTTTGGGAACGACAAAGGCTCGTTGATAAACGGTTACATGATGTTAATCAAAATAGCAAAGATTTGACCAGAATGATAATAAATTTAGAGTGCTAAATATGCTACATCCAGACTAAAAGCCAGTATGTCAAGTCAATATGAAATGAATTGATAAAAAAACACGTCAATTACGAGGGGGCTGCATTTTGACGAATCCTGCAAAAAAACAGACAACGATATACTGTATGAAATTGACTCTTTATCGGTAGTCATTAATGCAACAAACTGGATTCCAGAGACTTTGTTCTGCTTCCCATGTCAGCAACTTCAACTGCCAGCACTTGATTACAGCCTTATCTATGAGTGATTTAAAGGTTATCAAGATATTGAGAAATCAGAACCAAATCCACGGTTCTGCCCTACTTATTAAATGGTTTCAACCTTAAAAATCTTTTACCTCGCCGAGCCTTGTCATTGGTATACCCATACTTTTCTCCATAACCATACCGCTTATTAGTTGAAGCAAGATCATTGATCACAAAGCTAAGGCCTTTTGTGTTCCTGGTTGAAATGTCATTAATAGAATACTCCAGCACGTCTTTTAATGTTCTCCCCGGCCTGACTA
Organism: uncultured Bacteroidales bacterium; assembly: GCA_964449015.1. Taxonomy (GTDB): domain Bacteria; phylum Bacteroidota; class Bacteroidia; order Bacteroidales; family UBA10428; genus UBA5072. Next base: position 34,657 of record CAYVBH010000001.1, on the reverse strand, counting down.
CCAAGAGGCAGGCATCGGCCATGGGAGTTAGATAAAACGTATCAGAAACCACTCCAATCGGAGATGAATCAATTATGATATATTCGAATCTCTCTCTTAAGAGTTGGAAAAGCTCAGCCGTCTTATCCAAAGCAGTCAATTCAGATGGGTTAGGTGGTATTGGTCCGGCAGTAATGATCGATAGATTTTCATGCGAAGTCACCTGTATTATATCCTTCAGGCTGTCAGTTCCGATTAGCCATGTGGAAATACCTTTGGAATTATCCAGATTAAATTCTTTGATAATCTTTGGTTTTCTGAGATCAAAACCTACCAATACGGTCTTCTTTCCCAAAAGACTGTAGGCAGATGCAAGGTTTATTGAAATAAATGTTTTGCCATCACCTGGCATCGCGGAGGTCACAATAATAACTGACGACTTAGCTTCCTTTGTAAAGAATTGCATCCTTGACCTTAGCAGCCGAAACGATTCAGCAATAGTTGAATTTGGACTGTCGAAAACCACAGTGTTACTGCTCTCGGAGTTATGGGGCAAAGTCCCGGCAATCGGCAAATCCGTTAACCTTTTTAAATCATCTGCACTTAGTGTCTTGCTAAATACCCGGGTCAGAAAAAGTATCAAGAACGGTACTGCAAAACCTGAAAACAATGCCATAATCATTATTCTGCCCCTGTTGGGCGAAACCAACCTGCTGAATCGTGCATCAGCAGGATCAATAACTTCGCTGTCTGCCCTGTTTGACGCTTTCTGCATTTCCTGCTCAGCCCGTGTTTCGAGAAGGAATGTGTACAACTCATCATTAAGTCGGAATTTACGTTCGATTCCGAGGAGTTGCCTTTCGGTCACAGGCAGAGCAGAAGCCTGAGAGTTGGCTTTGTTGATCTGCTGCTGATTTTCTTCTCTGGCCAGGCTATTGGCCCTACGCAGACCATTTAAGGTCTCGCGAAGAGCTGCCTTTGACGAGCTGATTCGCTGTTCCAGGTTTCTCTGCAGTGGATTCTTTTCACCTGCACCTCTGATGGACACCTGTTCCTGCAGTTCGGCCAATTCTTCCACCAGACGTGTAAGTCCCGGATCGTTAATCCCCATTGTGATTGGGACGATGGGCAATTCACTGGACGTCTCCTTATCCAAATAATCAGCCAGATAGTCATAGTAGTTAGCTTCAAGGTTGAGGCTAGCTCGCATATTTTCAAGCAATGTCACCTGGCCGATAATCGCCTGACCCTGTGCAGAGAGATCCATTACCCGGTTTGAAGACCTGAACTGTTGCAGTTTGTTTTCTGTTATGGAAAGGGAGTCTGTTATCCCCACGAGCTGATCATCAATAAACTGTATTCTCCTCAAAGCTTCAGTGTTTTTCTTGTCAAGTGATATTGCCTGGAAGCATTCGATATGCTTGTTCAAAAAATCCACGTCTTTATAGATATTTGTACCAGTGATGCTTATTCTCAGCATTGATCCTTCTCTTGACAACTGGTCAACTTCAATACGCTTAACAAAGGAGCTAATCAAACTGTTTTTGCTGTGACTTATAAAGTAAATTTCCTTATCAGTATTGCTTTTTAACAAGTCATAGTCGAGGCATTCAATGCTGAAGCTTGCTCCATTAATTTCAATAGTCTCACCAAAACTTGCCTTACGCTGGAATTGGAACCTTTCATCTTGAGATGTACAACTGTATTTGTCATCGCCTAAATATAACAGGCTAAATTCTATATCCTGCGGTAGCGGATTGACATTGTCATAAACAATCCGAATAGGTGCAACCGGATAAAGGGGCAGTATATTTCTTATCGTTTTATAATAATATTCAATTTCAAATGGCAGTTCATCTAACGTTCTTTCAACAAGTGCCCTTGATCTCAGTATTATTATCTGATTATGCATGTTCTTCATTCCACCTGGCAGACCAAGTCCAAGCAAAAGGTCAGAGTTGTCCACAACAGGCCGGTTTTCTGTTTCATCAATCAGGATTGTTGCTGAAGATTCATAAACCCGCATGGTGTGGTGCAGATAGAAACGCACCACGAACAAAGCCAAAGCTACAGCAATAATAAACCAGTACCAATTCCTAAGGATCAATGAGAGAATGGCAACGGGATCAAGACCTGTTGATAATCTGGTTTGTAAATCAGTTTGTTCGCGCTGTTCATGTTCAAGACTACTCATTGCATCATGTATTAGGGTATTTGCAGAAACATTACAATTGGATTTTCAATTAAGGCAATTAAAATCGAGACAAAGGGAGATGCAGTTTCAGAAAAAGATGTTTTTTAAAGAGTTCTGAAGAACGCTATAATTCCAAGAGCTGAGGTGATGGTTGTCAGAAAGAGGGTCCAGGCAGATGAGTTCGCCTGAAATGATCTCCCCTGAAGTGGCATTGCATAGATGATATCATTAGGCATGACATAATAAAACTCAGAGGAAAGAATGCTTCTGTCTAAAAGAGAGAATTCCTTTATGGTTGGGCCATAAGGAGACGATCTTATAAGCATAACCTTCAGTCTGTTACTAAACTCACTCATATCTGAAGCCAGGGATATTGCCTCAAATATATTCATTCGATCCTTTGTTAAATGGTATCTGCCCGGTGCATTTACTTCCCCCAGGATACTAATATAATTATTAACCAACCTGATTGTTATAGCAGCGTCGGCAACATAATTTTTAAAAATTGAGTCTAATTCAATCTTTAACTCGGATAAGGTTTTACCCCCGGCATTTACTTTTCCCACAAAGGGGATCTCAATCTTACCATCACCATCAACCGGATAACCAAACAGTGCAGCACTTTCCTCGGTCACTGCACCTCCAGACCCGACTGGCATGACATTAAACAATTCAGACCACTGTGGATCAGGTGTCACAACCCTAATATAGAGATTATCGTAAGGCATTATCCTGTAAGCTAGCGGCGTGACTGTGGTACGGATATCAGTGTCTGACACAGAATATTTATCAGTGTATTGCAGATACGTCAGTTTACGTTTTGACACACATGAATTCAATGCCGTCAATAGCAAAAGCAACAATAATGCATGCTGTCTTTTCATCTTGAAAGAATTTAGAATCTAAATATACATAAAGATTCAAAATGATACATTAGCAAGAATTACCAAATGCATTCTAATTTTAATAAACAAGCATTAACCACAACTATTCCTTTTTCACAAATTTTGCGGGCCAATCACACCGTGCCAGCTATTTGAAAGGCCAGTTAATCCCTGAATCAGCTTTAATACCCTCCATGAAGTATCAGTTACTTGATAATCAACAGGTATCCGCTTTTCTTGTTTCCCGGCATGCTCTGCAATTGCAATTTTTATGGAATTCAAAACAATATCCTCATTAAATCCTGTTAAAATGATTGTGCCGGCATCCTGGGCCTCAGGCCTCTCCATGGAGTTGCGCAATGATACAGCAGGGAAATCAAGCATAGCTGACTCCTCGCTTACCGTTCCACTGTCGGAAATAGTGCAAAGAGCGTTCATTTGAAGGTTAACATAATCAGTAAATCCAAACGGCTTCAGAAACTGGATAAGTGGATCAACCCGGACATCATCAATGGCTTCCAGGCGCTTTCGGGTTCTTGGATGCGTTGACACAATCACAGGAATTTTGTAATCTCCGGCAAGACAGTTTAGTATAGTAAGTATTTTCCGAAGGTTCTTCGGATTATCCACATTTTCTTCCCTGTGAGTAGATATCACAAAATACCTGTGATTCTCCAGTTTCAGGTTGTGAGTTATTGCTGAAGCCTCAATTTTAGGCCTGTAATAATTCAACACCTCATTCATTGGAGATCCGGTAAGGTAGATACGTCGATGAGCCACCCCCTCAGAGATCAAGTGACGTCGAGCATGTTCAGTGTAGACCAGATTGAAATCTGCAATATGGTCAATGATTCTCCTGTTGATTTCCTCAGGAACATTAAAGTCAAAACAACGGTTCCCGGCCTCCATATGAAAGACCGGGATATGGAGCCGCTTTGCCATATATGCAGACAAACAAGAGTTTGTGTCACCAAGTACGAGAAGTGCGTCTGGTTTCACTGCCCGGATAAGTTCGCCTGATTTGCGAATGATATCCCCTACTGATACCTCAAGGGAAGATACATCGACATTTAGGAAGAAATCAGGTTTGCGAAGCTCAAGATCTTTGTAAAAAATCTCATTCAATTCATAGTCATAATTCTGACCAGTATGAACTATTGTATGATTGACATGTTCGTCAAGCAAAGACATAACCCGAGAAAGCCGGATTATTTCAGGTCTAGTTCCCACAACGGTTAAGACCTTAAGTTTGGGTCTGTTCATTTTCAGGTGAATGATTCGATTTTAGACAAAGTTGCTTAACTCCAAATTAAACTAATTCAGAATATGTGTCCGGGTCGTCCTTATTAAACAACTCGCTGATCCAAAAGATGGTGTATAAATCTTCGGATCCTATATTTGTGATGTTATGGGTGTGCCAGACGGGCATATCTACAAATGAAGGTTCTGACCCATCAAGCTCGAAATTCATTGTTTTTTCAGATCCGATACGGCGTAATTGTATTAAGGCTCTGCCCTTGATAACAGCAAATCGTTCTGCTTTGCGTGTATGGAAATGGTTGCCACGAGTAATCCCGGGTTTTGTTATTGAAAATGAAATCTGCCCACCACTGTTTAGCTTGATGGTTTCAACGAAGGAACCTCTGTCATCAATATTTTCCTTAAGCCTGAAAGGAAAGAACTTAGAATGGTCAATGTAACACACAAACGTGTTAAAAAGGTTGCGCTCAAAGGGATCAGAAAGATCAGGGACAATACCGAGTTCCAGATAATGTGCCCTGAAGCTTTGAAGCAAAGCCAGAATTTCAGTAACCTTGGCCTCTTCAGTAGGTGACACCTGGAATTCCCTGGTGGCTACCTTGTTCTTAATCAGATTCCAAATGACACTAACCAGATCACCAATATAGATCAATTTCAACAACGTATCTGTCTGTACTGTAGGCACCTCATTATGTGACAGCTGATGTGAAAAAGTAGCCACTACCGAGTTGTAATAAGGATTACCGAACGGACCAAAAACATTGGGTATTATCATACCAGTAAATGTTCCGCCAGAGCGATCTGACCAGTCAGCAAACAATTGCCTCCCTTCACGTTTCGATTTGCCAAACATATTATCGCGCTCCTCCTGTGTTGACGAGGCAAATAGTATGTGAGGTTTTTTACCGGTTATATCAAGGGCTTCGATGAGTCTTCTGACCAGGTCAATATTTGTATGATAGATAACCTCAGGATCATTATGTCTGTTTAGGGCCGCCAGATGTACAATTGTATCACACTCTCCAACAAATATTTCAAGTTGATGTTTATCTTTGAAATACTCATCAGAGAATGGGATTATCCTGATTTCGCTTGTCTTCAGGGAAAGAAAATTGTAAAGATGAGTCCCAATAAACCCGGATTGGCCTGTTATTCCTACCTTAATCATACTTATACCACTTTTATGCTTCTAAGCTCTGGATTATCTTAATGGAACAATAAATGATCAGATTAGCCATTCTTTATTTCGTAAACTTGTATAAGAATGTAAGAAACAGTCCTGTCGAATTGTAATACAATTCTCCGGTATCCGCGGCTCCAATTAGACTAATTCCTACATTATGGCTTATATTTCTACTCAATTGAAAAATTGTTGAAAACTGACTTTGCACACCAAACAGACCATAGGAGCCAGGATCAGGTATTCCAGTGGTTTGATTCTCATCACTCGTCCGATATGTGCCATAATTTCTTGACCAAGTAGCTTTTAAAAGACAATTAATCTTTTTAACAGATCCTTCAAGACCGACATGAAAAGCTATTACACGGTTGTTGATAAAGTAATCTAGAGGATCCCCGGGCAGGTCTTCCCGAATGTAAACTCTGGAGCCGATCAAAGGTGACCCTATCCCTACCTCCTTATAAGACCAACCATTGATATACTGACTGTGGTTATAATAAGCCTCATAAGGAGACCCGGTTGGGGGAGACCATGGTTCGCCAGCCTGGTTTTTAGAGTAAAGAAATTCAAAATTCATTCTTTTCAATATCACCTTTTTAGTTGTTTCAATTTCGTTCTCGAAACTAAAACCGTTCAATCCATCCTGAATATTGGCCAGGTGAACCAAGGCACCTGCATCATAAAAATTCTGTCTGTAAAATAAAATTTTAAAATTCTCGAAATGATATTCAAGTCCTATGTCAACCGAGCCAAGATGATCACCAAGCCGTACTTCCCTTATCAATCCATTGTTGTACTTTTTGCCGGTTAGAACATATAGATAGGTTTTGAACGGAGATAATATGAAATCCTCATGGTAATATTCCTGTTCACTTCCCCATATGGTTTGATGGTTAAATCCCCCAAGTAACTTTAATCTCCATTCGGGTTTGCCAAGTTTGATATAAAGCGATTTTTGATGAAGGAAAGCATTTAGGAGTACTGTATCTCTGGAAGTGTACTCCCTCTGCATCTGCACATCCCCCATCCACCCATGAGAAAAATTGCCCTTGAAAGCAAACAATCCCCCGAACCACGGCAGGGTACAGAAATCCCGTACAGACAGCTCTACCTCAGGAATGCCCAGGTTGTTACCTGAAATTGCCCAGGAACCAGAGGACAATGTAGAATCGCAAAGACCAGTGATCTTTTTTGACCGGCCGGCACGCAGTTCAAAAATCCCTAGTCGCACCTTGCCGTAACCTTCGATCAGTGTCAGGTTTGACCCCTGCCCCAGGTTGGCACGGCCTTCAAAGGAAGCGCCCCAGTCGAAGAGCTTTTCTTTTCCCGGAACATAATCCTTCCGGGCGAAGCCGACCAGACTTAAAGAGGCTCCGTCAAGCGGAACGCTTCCATATTGATTCGATCTTAGCCAGAACGGCAGGGTTCCGTTCGTTGTATAACCGCCCCAACTTTCAAATCCGAGTACATAACTTCCCTGCTGGGAAGACACTTCCCTGGCAAAACAGCATAGAGCAACAATGGCCAGAATGTGGCTAAGTTTTTTCATCTGTCTGGATTTAGGGTGTAACCTGTAAGGTAAAATAACATTCGGCCCGACTAAAAGGTGCCAGCCAAACTCGCTGACCCTCAGCCTCACGGCTCATAAACCATCTCCGGTTCCTCACTCAGAACATCCTTCCGGATGAAGCGAAGCGAGAGCAGCAATTCTTTAGTTTCCTCTAGACTTAACCTGTATGTGTTGTGCGAATGGTATTCCTCAATCTGTGAGACGGCTTCGGTTCCCTCTGTGAAAAACTTATTATAGTTAAGGTCACGGGTGTCAGCAGGAATCCTGTAGAAACCTCCCATATCTATTGCCTTGACCATCTCCTCACGGTTTACGAGTGTCTCATAAAGCTTTTCGCCATGACGAGACCCTATTACCTTTATTTCAGACTCTGATTTGTACAACTCCCGGATGGCCCGCGCCAGTGTCTCAATGGTAGTTGCAGGTGACTTCTTTACGAAAATATCACCGTTTTCGCCGTTTTCGAATGCAAACAGCACAAGATCTACCGCACTCTCGAGGCTCATCATGAAACGTGTCATGCCGGGATCGGTGACAGTGATAGGCTGGTTGTGCTTCATCTGGTTCACAAACAATGGAATCACAGAACCGCGGGAGGCCATTACGTTGCCATACCTTGTCCCGCAGAAGACGGTTCCGCTGCCGTTCAGATTACGTGACTTGGCAACCATAACCTTTTCGCTGAGAGCTTTGGTCATCCCCATGGCATTGATCGGATAGACAGCCTTGTCAGTACTGAGAACTATGACCTTCTTTACATGGTGGAACTGAGCTGAGTCAAGCACATTCTCGCATCCGAGGACATTTGTCCTGACCGCCTCCGTCGGGAAAAACTCGCAAGATGGAACCTGCTTTAGCGCTGCAGCATGAAAGACGTAATCCACCCCTTTCATGGCATTGTCAATGCTCAGACGGTCGCGTACGTCCCCGATGAAATATTTTATCTTCGAATTTTTGTAAAACTGCCGCATGTCGTCCTGCTTCTTTTCATCCCGGCTGAAAATCCGGATTTCCCTGATATCAGTATCGAGGAAACGTCGCAGAACAGCATTTCCAAATGAACCGGTTCCCCCGGTTATCAATAAACATTTTCCGTTGAAGTCCATTACTTAATTTTGAAAATCATGGGTGAGTAAGCTTTGCCTCTATAAGGCAACAATCAATCTACACCGTCTTCTGTTTTAACTTGAATTTGCCGTTCGTAGTATGATATTCGGGGATTAAATCTTTCATAAGATTAACAACCTCTTCGTTGGAAAGCGAGTATAAGTCCTTAATCAACCCATCAATCTTGTCCAGTACCAAATCTCCGTCAATTTCTTCAACATGGGCTTTCCTTATCTTCTCGTGGTGCGTTGGAATAGTCTTCTCAGAATCCGTAAGCAGTTCCTCGTAAAGCTTTTCACCTGGCCGGAGCCCGGTATAAACTATTTGAATGTCCTTGTCGGGGATGAAACCCGAAAGTTTTATCATTGCCTTGGCCAGATCGGCAATCTTGACCTGCTGTCCCATGTCGAAGACGAATATTTCACCTCCCTGCCCCATGAATCCTGCTTCAAGAACCAGCTGACATGCTTCAGGAATTGTCATAAAGTACCGGTAAACTTCAGGATGTGTTACTGTTACCGGCCCTCCGTTCTCAATCTGTTTTGCAAAAATCGGTATAACAGATCCATTGGACCCTATTACGTTTCCAAAACGAGTAATAATAAATTGTGTGGAGTGCCCTCCTTCCTTGGCACGTGCCTGCACAACCTTTTCACAGAGTCGCTTCGATGCTCCCATTACACTTGAGGGATTGACCGATTTATCGGTAGAAATCATTACAAATTTCTGCACTTTAAATCTGATTGCAAGATCCGTGACTGTACGGGTACCTCCGACGTTAACCCGTATTGCTTCGTGAGGATTTTCCTCCATCAGCGATACGTGTTTATATGCAGCGGCATGGAATACAATATCAGGGCGGAACTCATGAAAGATCTTCTCCATCCTCGGGGCATTAGTGACATCTGCCGGGATGATCTGAAAACGTGTGTCCAGGAATTTTTCCCGAAGTTCATTCTGAATATAAAACAGCGGCGTTTCTGCCTGATCTAAAAGAATGACCTTTTCACACTGAAAACTGGTCAACTGGCGTGCAATCTCGGAACCAATTGATCCGGCAGCCCCGGTAATCATGATTGTCTTTCCTGAAAGACCTCGCTTGATTGTGTTTATGTCAAGCTTTATTGGTTCACGCCCCAGCAGATCTTCAAGGTCAACTCGCCTGAACTGGGGCATCCTTAACTGTCCGGTAAGCCACTTATCAACTTCAGGAGTGTCAAGAACTTCAAGACCAAGATGAACCGCAGTACGGATTATGCTGCTCTTCCTATCGACTGAAAGGGTTTTGATAGCTAAAATCAGACTTTCAATTTTGTGCTTGTTTAGAAATTCCGGTGATATAACAGATGCTCCATAAACATCTATCCCATTGATCTTTTTACCCTGCTTCTGCCTGTCGTCATCGATGAAACCTGAAACATGGAATCCGTACCGAGGATCGCTTAACACAACTCTCTTCACTACAAAACCAAGTTCTCCAGCACCATAAATCAACACTCTTTTTTTGCTGACAGAAGTGTTTGTCGCAAAGCGGAATATCATCTTTATAAAAATCCGCATAGCAAATAGAAGCAGAGATACAGCAATATAGTGAATTAGGAGTATGGATTGCGGTATTGTCAGGACCTGCGGCAGGTTCAACCAGTTGGCTACACCTGATAGACCTATCAAAGAAACGGCAGAGCAAGTTGTAACCACAAATACGAGTGTAATGTCAGTGAGGGTTGTATGACGAATCAGTCCCGTATATGATCTGAGCAGGAGACAGAACCCAGCATATACTGATGAGGCAATAATAGCCTGATAAATAAATATGTGCTCCCGGTCCTCGGGAAGGTCAAAATTAAACCTAAGCAGATAGGCGATGATAAATGCAGCAAATACTACTGCAATATCCATGGTAAAAACGAGCCACCTGGGCACAGAATACCTGTTGAAGAAGTCAAGAGTCCTTCTTCTTAGCACCAAAATCCATTTAGGGTATACTGCCATAATCTTTTCACAGAAGCCAACCCAGGAGCAAGTCCCGGATAATCCATTGCTTCAAAGCCTTTTATGTTAACAATCGGGCGTGCTTCCGCCCCGTCAGTCCCAGCTGCATCCTTTGTAAACGCTTATAATTGAGTGGAATTGCAATCTTATTGCAGAATGTTTCTCAGCCCATTTATATGCAAGACGGAGCCTGGTCGGACAAGGCTATTCACAAAATTTACGAAAATGTGAATTTAATCAAAGAAACGGGCGACGGCAAATCTTGTTGCAGGCAGAACTTGCCAAAACATTCACTCTCCAATCCTGTGGTCAACACATAACCTCCGCTTAATGACTCAATTCGCTTCATTAACAAACAAAGCAGCCAGATTGGTCAAATGAACCATGATTTTGACGAATGTTGCTTAAATTTTGATCTATTCCAAACCCCTGATTGTCATCACCATATCACCCCGGACAGTTCCGCGCTGAATCAAAAAACCGCAACAATTTTCACCATTAGTCGTTAAAAAGAATGTGTTGGTCAAAAGAAAAGATATATTTGTCAACTTTTTCGGACTTATGAGATATTCCCTGACTGTCATCCTCCTCGTTCTGACTGCTGCGCTTCGCGCACAGACACCACTTTCAATAGAGGGCCAAACCTACTTCAATTCAGACGAGACCTGGATCGGGGTGAATATCCCGCGCAGTTCTCCCACCCTGCTTACTTTCCGTAATAACTCCATTACTTCTTCAAATATCAACGGTTACATGCTGGAAGCCGGAGACGAGGTTGCAGGAAATACCAATTACAACCTTAACGGGGCAATTATTACAGGGAATAAATTCACTTGGACAGGGACGGATATGAAATCCATTACCCACGGACTTTTCACAGGACACAATATTAACGTGATTGTTAAGTACAATTACCTTGACCGCGTGCCAATGGGGATTATAAGGAAATCAACCAATAATATGGTCAACACCTCAGGCGCAGTGGCATACAATATAGTCAAGAGTCCCAACACAGGCATCGTAGTGAAGGGGATGTCGGGCGTAGCCATATTTAATAATACCCTTTATCAGGAACGGACAACCTCAGAGACAGGAAGAGGCTTAATAGATATTTACACGAACAGGGATATCAGTCCTGTTTCAGTATCACATAACACAAAAATCTACAACAACATCTTTTATACAAAGCATCAGACTCTCTGTGTCAATGTCATGGACCAGGAGAGCCTCACCGGCCTCGAATGCGACTATAACATATATTATTGTGAGTCGGGATCTCCGAAATTCAACGCAGGCGGCGCAATCAAAACCTTCGAAGAATGGCAGGCAATGGGCTTTGACCAGCATTCCAGAGTCATAAATCCGAATTTCCGGGATTTCATAAAATTTGTTCCGGCAGCAAGACTTGACTACGGCACCGACCTCGGTTCAACATGGAATGAAGGCCTTTCAGTCAATGCGAGTTGGGGGACTACCAGCCCTGAGACAGCTTATCAAAACGGCAAATGGCAGGTTGGGGCTGTAATTTATAAGGAGGTTATAAATCCCGAACCTGTTCAACCGCCGGCAAACCTTTCCCCGCTGATCAGTATCTCCTCCCCGATAAAGAGCACTGCGTTCACCGCCCCGGCGACAATAACGATTGATGCCATAGTTTCTGATCCGGACGGATCAATTGCCCGAGTTGAATTCTATAACGGAACAATCAAACTTGGGGAGCGAACATCTGCTCCCTGGTCCTTTACATGGAAAGACGTCGCGGAAGGGAACTACAACATTACAGCAGCAGCCACCGACAACCTTAACTCTAAAACAGTCTCGGCGGCTGTTTCGGTGGTCGTTGAAAAGTCAGCTCCTGCAGTAAACGAGGCACCCTCAATAGCCATCTCTGTACCACTGAACAACGGGTTATTTGAGGCTCCTGCAATTATAACCATGACAGCCATTGCCACAGATTCTGACGGATCAGTAGTGAAGGTCGAATACCTCCTGGGTGGAGTAAAAATCGGGGAAAGCAGCATGCCCCCTTTTTCGTTCGCATTCGGATGCGATACGGCAGGTGTTTACCATTTTACAGCTATTGCCTACGACAATCTGAATGCAAAGACAACATCACTGCCGGTTAAAATATCCGTTAATCCGGGAAGGGTGTATCCCGATCAGGTAAACCTTTACCCGGCACCCAATGATGGATACTTTACAGTTGATATCAATCTTCCGGCTGAAATCTCAGGTGAGATAAGCTTATCAATCATCAACCTGACAGGCAGGACGGTTTATCAGTGCGCTCTGACTCCGGAAGAAACAACAAGAAGGATCGATATGACCGACGCCTTCCCCGGTCTTTACATCCTGAGGATAACAGACGGGATGAAAGTCCTTACAGCAAAAAGGTTTCTGAAATACTGATCGCGCCGGTTATTTCAAACCGTTTTCCTGTTCCTTCAAGATTACCTGAATCATTGCATTAGGAACAGGTTTGGCCCACTTGGTCAAAATTATTTTGTCAGTAAAATAAATCGGGCCTTTCTTTACATCGCAAAACTGTCAGCACCATGTCTGAATGATTTCGCATAATTATAAGGGCAATGTTGCGTTAGTAGTATTAAGTCTAATCAATTTCATTATGTCAAGTTACAGGAAACTTCCAGAGATACTGCATTTTGTATTTTTCATAACTGTCATATGGCTTCTGAATGGTTGCAAGGAAGACCCGACCTTGCCTGACCTGACCACTGGTGAAGCAAGCAATGTGACCGTTGTTTCTGCAATAATTACCGGTAAGGTAACCAGTGACGGAGGAGCTGAAATAACAGCACGGGGAATTTGCTGGGGCATTCAGGCCGAGCCAACACTTAATGACGATTATAAGGCTTCAGGTATCGGCACCGGTGAATTTACATGTACAATCGAAGGATTGCTTCCAAACACAGAATATCACGCTCGGGCATACGCCGAAAACAGTGTCGGGATAGCATACGGGAACGATATTACCTTCGTCACAGGCATAGCAGCCCCGACGGTTACAACCTCAGCAGTAACAGGAATTACTAACACAACGGCCGTGTGCGGAGGTACCGTAACCTACAACGGAGGTGCGCCTATTCTTGAAAAAGGTATGTGCTGGAGTACCTTACCTGACCCTGACCTTCAGGATTCACATACAAATATCAGCACTGGTAATGAAACCTTTTCTTCAACAATGACCAACCTGCTGCAGGGGACAAGGTATTACGCAAAAGCTTACATAAAGAACAGCGCAGGTACTGCTTATGGCGCCCAGGTCACCTTCATTACCAAAATTGCTGATACTGATGGTAATCTTTACGGAGTTGTTTACATCGGAAACCAGGTCTGGATGTCTGAAAACCTGAAAACAACCAGGCTCAATGATAATACGGAAATACCCAATATATCGGACGATACTACCTGGGTATACTTATCGACTCCGGCATACTGCTGGCTGCGTAACGACATACAGTTCAAGGACACCTACGGGGCATTATATAACTGGTTTACCGTAGAAACTGGAAAACTCTGCCCTTCTGGTTGGCATGTTCCTACGGACAATGAATTCAAAATTCTTGAACAGACTCTCGGAATGGCATCTGACCAGCTTGATCTGTCAGAATGGCGAGGAACTGACCAGGGGGCAATGATGAAAAGCAGTACCGGCTGGGCTGAAGGTGAAAACGGGAATAACAGTAGCGGATTCTCAGGTCTGCCGGGTGGATACAGGTGGGCAAAGACCGGTGCCTTTAATGGCATCGGGCTGATTACTTACTGGTGGAGTTCGGATCCTATCGGAGACTATGCATGGTACAGGCGCCTTGACGGGACAAATAACGACATATACAGAATGTATACCTCAAAGAGGGGAGGAAAATATGTAAGATGTGTGAAAGATTAGGCAAGCTTTTATCTGCCGCCTCAGGCAACAAAATCATAAATTTTCAGTATAAACAATAAGAACAAGTTGAACTGTAAATACAAAATCATGAAAAAAGGCTTAATTTTCTTTGTTTTAACGTGCTTCGTCGGGGTAACTTCAACATTTCAGGGATGTAAAAAACCTACACCTCCTGAACTTACAACCGTTGAGGTCACAGAAATTACCCTGAACACTGCGGTATCAGGCGGCACAATTATCTCAGACGGAGGCGAGGAGATAACAGAAAAAGGAGTTTGCTGGAGCACAACCGCAAATCCAACAATTGCTGACTCCAAAACCAGCAACGGTAAAGGGGCAACTAATTTTGAAAGTAATATTGTAGGTTTATCTGAAGGAACCACATATTACATCCGTGCCTATGCCACGAATGATGTCGGCACTTCTTACGGGAACGAGCTATCGTTCACCACAGACCAGGTAACAGGGGCGGTCCTGACAACCACCCAGGTCACTTCTGTAACTTCCACCACTGCTGTTTCAGGCGGCAACATTACTGATGCAGGAGGAGGAACCATTTCTGCAAGAGGTATTTGCTGGGGAACAACCCCGAATCCGACAATAACGGGAAACAAAACATCAGACGGGACCGGGACCGGAACTTTTTCAAGCAATCTTACGGGACTTTCAGACGGAACAGTATACTATTACCGTGCTTACGCAACGAACAGTTCGGGGACGACATACGGACCTGAATACAATTTCATTACGCCTTTGACTGATGTCGATGCCAACGTATACAAAACAGTTAAAATCGGCAACCAGGTATGGATGGCTGAAAACCTCAAGGTTACAAAGTATAATGATGCCACAACTATTACCAATGTTGCTGAAAGTTCTGAGTGGATAGCTCGTACTACTGAAGCATTTTGCTGGACACAAAACGATGAAGCCACGTACAAATCACTTTATGGAGGCCTGTACAACTGGTATGCTGTAGAAACAGGCAAGCTTTGCCCGACAGGCTGGCATGTACCCTCAGACAGTGAGTTTGCGATCCTTGAAATCAGTCTTGGTATGACTTCTGAGCAGGCCAACGCCTCTGAATGGCGTGGAACTGACCAGGGCAAACAGCTTAAAAATACTACAGGATGGGCTGAGGGAGCGAACGGAACCAACACTAGCGGATTCTCTGCCTTACCTTCAGGTTACAGGGCTTATGCTTCCGGTATCTTTGAAGGAATAGGTGTCATAACATACTGGTGGACCTCAACTGCTCCAAATGATGATATTGCGGTCTATCGCAGACTTGACGGAGATAATAATATGGTGTATAAAAACGGAACCTACAAGCGTGCCGGCAAGTCAATTAGGTGCATAAAGAATCAGTAGGATATCGTTAAATCGCAATAAAAGTGAGGCTATCCTGCTGGGATAGCCTCCTTGTTTTGGGGAAATTCATTTGAATCAGATAAACCGGAACTTAATTTTTAGTAAATTTATCCCCAATATATCGCAGGACAATTATGAGAATTTTGAGTTCAATATTAGTTGCCTTAATGATGGCCAGTTGCAGCGGGAAAACGGAACCAATGAAAAAAGTTATTTTTCTTCATCACAGTACAGGTTACCTGGTATGGCTTGGAAAGACCAACAATTATGTATATAAGGTCACCAAAAAGGGGGATGTTCAGAAATATATAGAAAAATACAATGGGAAAAATAAAACCAGTTACGAGATAACTGAAAGGTTCTTCCCTAAAAGCCAACCTTATGGTTGGAATAATTACCCCTTTGATTATTACAATATTTGGGTAAAGAATTCAGGCAATCAACCTTATATGGAAGAATCGACACTCGAGCTTCTTACACCTGAATATGATGTTATTGTTTTCAAGCATTGTTTCCCAGTAAGCAATATTAATGCAGACACAATACCAGATATAAATTCTACTGAAAAAACCTTTGAGAATTATAAGCTTCAGTATAATGCACTGAAGCAGAAGTTGCATGAATTTCCAACCAAAAAATTCATAATCTGGACGCCCGCAGTCAATACTCAGAATCTGATGACCGAGGAGCAGGCTATCCGAACCAGGGAGTTTCGTGATTGGGTTGTCAATGATTGGGATGAAAAAGAAGATAACATATTTATATGGGACTTTTACTCTTATGAAACTGAGGGTGGACTATATCTCGCAGAAAAAAACGCAGTAAACCCTGACAACTCACATCCAAACAGAGAGTTCTCCGGTAAAATGGCACCTGTCTTTGCACAATACATTATTGATGTAATTGAATCAAAAACCGAATAGAGGAAAAATCTTTAACACTTCCGGTTCATGTGTATTAAATATCTCCTGCAACGAATTATCCTCTTCTTCATTTCAAGAAGCGGAAGTACCATCAGGATATGGTACTGGCGTAGGCAAGGGATAAAGATCGGCCGCGACTGCCTGATAAACAATGTTATATTCTCTACCGAACCTTACCTTATCGAAATTGGAAACCATGTTGCCATTGCGGCAGGAACGAGTTTTATAACCCACGACGGAGCCATGTGGTGTTTCAGGGACGAACTAAAAAACGGAGATGTATTTGGCAAAATTAAGATTGGTGACAATGTTTTTATTGGCATCAATTGCACGATCTTACCCAACACAAGTATCGGAGACAATTGCATTGTTGGAGCCGGTTCTGTAATCAGAGGCGATTTCCCTGCCAACACAGTAATAATCGGAAATCCGGCAAAAAGCGTAATGTCAACGTCAATTCAGAGACTTTTATATGTTAACAATCCAAACTTTCTTGAAATAAGGGATATGCCCCTGAGTCTTAAAAAGGAAGCACTTTTGAAGCACTTTGGTTTGTAATGTTTCCTCCGCTAACAACTAAAAGTTTCCCGATTTTTGATTTGCCTACTTTGTTTCTGCGGTACGGAAATTAAGGCTCCATACCCAGGATCCCGGCTTTCTCATCTGTATCTATCAATTCTATCCTGATTCCATTCCGGGCCAGTAAAAATGCAATCTCGTGATTATTGAATGCCTCTCCGGGCTGTGGTGACTGCAGTGTTAACAGACCCTTCCCCTGAAGTTCAGCCATTGTGAGACTTAGGTCCTCGCAACGGTAACATAGATGATGGAAGCCCCCTCCTGAATCAACATAATTCTGTAGGGATGTATTTCCTGACAATGGTTCGATCAATTTCACAAGAACACTACCCTCCAAACTAAGAAAGACTACACGAACCCTTTGTCGGCTGTTAACCACAATTGAAGTTTTCTGTGTGTATCCGAAGACTTCAATCCAGTAAGCAATTCCTTCTTCAAGATTTTTTACAGCAAAACAAATATGGTCAACTTGCATTCCCATGTACACTTCTTTTTATCTTCCTGTTCAAAGACTCTTTAAAGACTATTTTCATGAACCTGATGTTGCCAATCAGGTACCGCTTCCACATCCGTTTTGGTTCCTGTATCAGCCTGAATAACCACTCCAAGCCAGCAACCTGCATCCAGCCAGGAGCTCTTCGGGTATTACCGGCCAATATATCAAAATAGCCTCCGACTCCAAGAATATATTTAGTTTTCAGCTGATACTTGTATTTTGATATGAAGTATTCTTTTTGTGGAGATGACATTCCTAAAAGCAAAATATCAGGATGGACATCGTTAATCTGATCAACAATACTTAGTTCCTCCACCGGATGAAAATAACCATTTCTGCTTCCTGCGATCCTAAGGTCGGGAAACTTTTTGTGCAGGCTGCTAACACAAGAATCAATTACAGCCTCACGGGCACCAAGAAGGTAAACGCTCTTTCCGGTTGTTGCTGCCATTTCAAGTATGCCATGTGCAAGATCAGGCGTGGCAACCCTCTCAGGGATACTGAATCCGAAGAGTCTGAGAGCCCAAACGACAGCCATACCGTCAATATTCACCAAATCAGCGTCGTTTATTATTCTCCTGTAATCATCGTCCTGTCCGATATCAACCACAGTTGCAGAATTAACGCCAAACTGGACCAAAGAGATCCCGCTCTCGATTTTTTTCCTTATTACTTTGACAAACTCAGTTCTGGTAAGAGGATGAAATTTAATATTAAATGCTTCTATTTGCTCCATGAATCCCATGTAATTCCCAGATTACCCTGCCAATTAAGCCTTATAACTTATGGCTTACCGTATCTGGTGTTATAGGCCCGTATATGTTCTGATTTCTGCTCACTGTTCAAGAAACGATCCCTAATTTTATGAGCCGGATTCCCGGCGTAGATTGTAAAGGGCTCGACGTTCTTTGTAACCACGGAACCTGCAGCCACAATACTGCCCTGACCGACCGCGACACCAGATAATATTACAGAACCATACCCTATCCACACATCATCCTCAATCACAACCTTTTCATAGAGGCCACGACCTGTATAGTTCTTATGCCGGATACTGGTTGAAAGTCTTGTCGGTGTGCCAATTTCACTGAAATCATGATCATGTCTCCCAACTAATGCGACGCGGTTAGCAAACATTACATTATCACCTATTTCTGCATCACACTCAATTTGGGAATATTTTCCAATATAAAAGTTGTCACCGATGACTATGCCATTTTTTGCCCACATGTAGACCGCTCTGCCAATATAAACATTCCGGCCGAACGAATACTTCCTCCATTTAATCCAAACAAGAAATAAAACCCTTAATTTTCGAACTATTCGCATCATGACAATTTCCAGATTGATAACATATCTTCCTTCATTTTCTCAACGGAGTACCTTGTTACATGCCCATTCTGCACAGGACGCGGAAATTGAATTGCTTCCAGCATTGAATTAACAAACTGTTCCTGATCACGGTTATCTATCACAAAGCCATTAACACCATTCAGTACTATGTCCTTTGCGGAACTGAAATCCGTTGTACACACTGGCACCCCGCATGAAACAGCTTCCATCAGTGATGTTGACCATCCCTCCTTGTATGAACCCATGATAAATAAATCAGCGGCATTCAGGAATAATGCAATTTCTTGAAGACTCCTGTTCCCTGCCAGAACTATTTTCTCATTTAAATTATTTTTGGAAATATACTGCTTAATTTCGTTGTAATCTTCTCCATCTCCGACTAAATATAAGAGAGAATCTGGCATCTGTTTTTTGAAACCTATAAAGCAGTCCACCATAAATTTCCATCCCTTAAGGGTAGCTAGTCTGCCCGTATTAACAACAATCGTTGTCGATAAGGGCAATCTTAGAAAATCTCTGGCAGTTTCTTTATCAATGAATCTGAAGATATCGGTATTTACCCTGGTAGGGAATTTTTTTATCTGTTCAGGCGTCACTTTGCCTCCGCTCCTACCTGCCATCTCATTTATTGCAGTATCATCTCCGGAGGCTAGGATTGACTTTGCCAACCTAAGCTTCGTAAAAAACAGCCTTTCAAACATCGTTGATAAATGCCTGGCATATTGATATTTTGATATAGAAAGGGGATTTTCAAGCCCGGCAAAGCAATAGCAAATATTCATCCTGTCAATTCCGGGAAGTGCCAATAGTATTTCCTGTCTCTGTACAAAAATATTTTGAATACCTATATTAAAAATCCTTCTGTTGAAAATCTTTAGCAGGACCCATGACATTACCCGGTCTGGAATTAGATGTTTTGTTTTGGAATTACTGTACCTCGCAATTGAAAAAAAATCGTATTCCACTCCATTGATCTCTTTCCGAAACCATTTCCCGATGGGATCGGCATTGTTTGTTGAAATTCCAACCAATGCAATACCAGGACCGAATGAATGGATCATATTCTTTGCAAACGAGAGGTAGCCACCAATGGGATAATCCTCAAAATTGCAGAAGTCAAGTAGCAAAACTCTTCCACTATTTCTCATTTTTCAGGAGATTTTTATACAAATCCAAATAGCTGGCTCCCATTCTATCGATTGAATACGAAGACCAGATGCGCTCCCGGCCTTTGTTTCCCATTGACAGACGCAGGTTTTCCTCAGCCAGCAAAATGTTTATATGTCCCAAAACTGCCGATAATGAATGCTCCACACAGAATCCCGTTTCTCCATGTATAATAAGTTCCCTGCTGCCACCGTACAAGTCTGTGGAGATAACTGGCTTTCCCATAGCCATGTATTCGATAATAGAGTTTGAAATTCCTTCTGAGTAGGTGCATAAGAGTCCAATATCAGACATTGCGACCAATGATTCCACATCATTTCTCAACCCGGTAAGGATGACATTATTTACTCCCTCATTCATTACTCTTTTGTGGATCCGATGCCAATCTTCTCCGTCACCCACACCAACAAAAGTGGCATTGATATGTCTTCTGTCAAATTCTTTTGCCACATCAATAAACAAATCGTAATCCTTATATCTGGTAAAGGAGGCAACCATAGTAATAACGGGGCCCGACCTGATTCCAAGCTCCTTTCTCAGTCGCTGATTGTCTGAATTCTGCTGAAATCTTTCCAGTCTGACTCCGTTTGGAATGACTAATGCCTTGGAGTTATTTATTTTATAGGCACTCAGCCCTGCATATGAATTGGATACAATGCGATCTGAAGCAAGTATATCAATCTGATAGAAAATAGGATCAAATGATAATTTCTTGTATCTCCCTTCTGCGTCAGAGACCAGATTTGATATCAGAGGTATCTTGAGAAGGAGCTTGGCTGGGACTGCATAGAAGGTGGTCATTTTGCCCCAGGCATTTATAATGTCAGGCTTAAATTTTATGCATAATCTATGAAATTCTGTAAACAGGCTTATATCATATTTGATTTTCCGCCTCTTTAGCACCATCACTTCCACAGGAAGATCCAATACAGATTTATAGTAGATCTCAGGCTCTGTAAGAACTAACAGGATCTCAACACTCCTGTTATCAAGAAGGTAATGCATCAACTCAACTGCTCTCCTTTCCTTCCCTCCCCGATGCAGAGATTCAATAAAGAATAATATCTTCATCCTGTCACTTTGTCCCACTTATCTTTTGTAAAGAAAACTGATAAGATCTTCTGAGAATATTCTGTAATCGAGTTCCTCCCTGACTGTAGCATGAGCACCTTCTACTATTAAGGCTGCCTGTTGATTATACCCATCCATTATTTTTCGCATCCGGGCAGACATTACAGCCGAGGATCCGGGTTTAATCAAAAAGCAGTTATAATTATCTCTCAAATACATGGCATTATCGCTTACATCAGTCGCCATTACAGGTCTTCCGGCCATAAGATATTCGGAAAGCTTGGTCGAGAACCCATACCTGGTAACCCTGTTCGATGGCCTTGGAAGGATAAGCAGGTGGTATTTCAAGTATTCGGTTTGCAATAAATCCGGATCCAGGTTACCCATGAATTTTATGTTCTCCTTAATTCCCAGCTTCACGGCAAGTCTGTCAATCATAAACTTGTTTTTTTCATCTAAAAATCCGTAGAGGAACAACTCAGCCCGATAAGAATCCTGAACTTCTGACAGAGCCTTTAACAAAACGTCAAAACCCTCCTTCGCAAAACTGACATATCCTGCAAAACAAATCCTGAAAGTTTCTCCGGGCAAAAACCGGATCGATTCCGATTTGACAATCTGGTCTGCGTCGCAAAGAATAGGTATCCTGAGTGAAGATTTTGTATATACAGAGTAATGCTTAGACAGGGCCGTAGATATTACAACTATTCCGTCATAAAAAAGAGCCTGGAATTCATTGAGCTTGTAAAAGACCCACTCTAAAGGAGATTTAATATAGTACCATAACCGGTAAAGGAAACTGCCGGTCGGTAATGAGAAAAAAGAAATTGAGCTTCTTAGCTCATTAATATCACAGAAGAACCTCAATCTGCCAATGTACTTAAAATAGATCAGGTATAATAAGTCTTTGAATATGAAAGTAGTTGGATAGAGATAGATTACTCTCTCGGATTCACGTGAATTAATAAACTGTGTAGCTGCTTTAATGAATTTAAATACAGACAAATTCTCCCTGTTTTGTCTTTCACCTCCTGAAAGAGCAAAGACGCCAGGGGCAAGTTCTTTTATCTTATCTATTTCGCCTTGAATATCGAACAGAGTGCAAATAAAAACCTTAACCCCTTGATGTGCCAAAGATTTTGAAACAAGCCTCACTCTTCTGGCACCTGCATTTTTACCATCTACCAACTGGGCTGATGATATTATAAAACACTCCTTTTCTCCTTCACTTTTCATTTATCCAATAACAACTCTTTTTCCATCTGGCTGGTGTGTGCCCAGGTAAAAATTCAACTTGACAAATTATTCCATTCTATTGAATTGCGTAATTAATATAACCCCTTGTCGGATTCTCTTTGCTGACTATCTTCCCTGGATTGCCAATGACCACAGAGTGATTAGGCACATCGAAGTTAACAAAGGCATTGGGGGCTATCAGGACATCATCTCCAACATTAATGTTTCCGACGATGACGGCGCCGGTACCTATCCATACATTATTACCGATAACAGGCCTTCCCTTTCTTGCTCCTGCAATGCCCCTTCCGATAGTCACACCATGAGCAACATTACAGTTTCGCCCCATTTTAACAGGGCCTATTACAATTGTACTGCAATGGCTGGTGAGGTAAAAGCCTTCTCCAATTTCTGCTTCAAGATTTATCTCAAAACCATACTTAAAACGGTATCTGCGTAAAAGACACCTGTATAGACACCCGCGAAATGAGTTCTTTCTGTACCAAGATGCTTTCCTGAAAATGTAGGTGTAACGAAATCCGGGATAAAACAATCCCTTGATTAATCCTTTCCTGCCACTTAATCCCAAGTGTCGAAAAAGATCTGCTGTAATTACCCTGTTCATCTCATTTAATATTCCTCATTTTCATTTATTTATCTTCCGCCAATGAATTTTTGATTCATAACCCCGCCTTCTTACTTTTGTAACGACTCACAAGTGCTTAATATTTTCCCTGCCTCAGATTTGTTATTGAAATACTTTAAGACTGTCTCTCTACCCCTGCTGCCGACCTCTAATGCATATGAATAATTATCAAGAACCTCAGCAATCTTTAAGGCTATGGAATCAGGCTCGTATGAACAGACAAATGCATTAACATTATCTGCAAAATAGGTCCCAATCTCACCTACGTTTGTTAGGACGACAGGTTTCCCGGTCGCAAAATACTCCCCCAGCTTGGTTGAGAAGCCATAAGTCGCCTGAAGGCTTGGTGGCCTTGTGAAAACAAACATCCTTGCATTCATCAGAATGCGGTTCATATCATCCCGGTTACTATAACCATGTACAAAAACTTTCTCCTCCAGTGAAAGATCTTTAATCAGATTATCCAACCTCTGAGCTTCCTGCGCGTTTATCGCGCTCCCGTATAAATCCAGTTTAAGGTCAGGATACCTGGAGCTAATCATTGAATAAGCGCTGAGTAGAGCAGTTATCCCTTCTTTCTTATCATCAATCTCTCCTGAAAATACAATTGAGTTGCCGTAGCCTGCATCTCCGTGAGGGAAACGATCCAAATCAACGATCATTGGTACAATCTGTACCGGTTTTTTGAATTTAAGATCATTCACAAAGTACTCTCGCAAGTAATTGGTTATGACCAATAATGCATCGAACTGTCTGTAATGAAACCAGGGGTAGTAATATCTGCTTGGACCCTTGATGTGAGCAGACCTTATCAAAGGATGCTCTGTCTCATCTTTAAAAATCAAGGTCTTTCTAAATCGGCATGCAATCCTGAGCGAGATTGCAGGCCAGGTTTTATCGCCATAATAAACGACCAGAGTCTTTTTATCAATCTTCTTGATTGAATAGGCAAACACCTTAAGGGGCCTTATTAATCCTCCAAAAGCTTTTATTATAAATCCGCTAAGCCAACCTGAGGCTTTAAAAAGGCAGGAGTACTTGATCCCTTCGTAAATACCACTTGCAGGCACCTGTTTATAGTTGTCATGCTGTCTTGCATACTTGAAATAGGTTACAACCTCAGCAGACCTGCCCTGATCAATGAAACCCCTGGCAAGACTGATCACACGATTTGTCCCGGCCATTCCATAAGGAAATGGTTCTGAGGTTACTATAAGAACGTTTGAAATCATTTTTCAACTTTCCGCTAAAGAATTGTAAATTTCAATTACTCATTTACTTAAAGAATATGGTTCTCGGGGTACATACATCAATCACACAAAAGTTGCCATCTTGACTAAATGTATGCATTCCGGACAATCGCTCATCCCAACCCGGACTAATGCGTGTCAATAATCGCTCCCGATATTCATGTGTATTAATAATTGTTATCTCATTGAAATTTATGGCTTTACCATAGCCTCCCGTACAATCCTGAGACGGCCTTATGAGAGAACCATTATATTCGAAAATTCTTCCAGCGGCCCTCGACCTGCTGATTTCACCTACTATTGGATTGCAAGGATGACTTGTCCATGTGTCAGTAAAGAGATCATCCGCATAGTAAAGAAATAGTTCAGTGTGTACCAGCTCTTTGTTTTGAAGCTCAACTTTTGAAGTAAATAGCCACCATTTATAGTTATAATGAAAAAGGGTTGTATCAGTGGCATCAATATTGGTCATCAGGTCTTTCACATAGTGCCAGGATTCAGGAAAGGGGTCTCCCTTGTACAATTGGATAGAACCCGTAGCCCTTGTTTCCGGGACCATATAAAATTCTCCCCTGAAAGAAAAAATAAAAGGATAAGATAAATGATAAGGTTTCTCCAGAACAGGAATCGACGGACTGAATAAACCTTCGCTGTTCCGTCTAAGCAATGAAATATGTCCTTTTCCGGTTGAATAGACAAATTCTTCAACAAAAATGAAAGTATTCGATTCGTGATGAATCACGAAAGGATCAGCCCAGAAACTGCCCTTAGGTGCTTTAAGTTCACGATAATTCTGAAAATTTACAGGATACGGTAATTGGTTATTATTATCATCATAAAGCAGATGCCATCTGCCAATTTCCATGAAGAAGAAACGCTTTGTTATAGAAGAATAAATAATCTTCATAAAGTTCCAAATAGATCTAGCAGTTGAGGGTGGAAATCGCATTTCGGCATTTAGGTTAGGCTTACCATCCGATTTGATTTTCAATGATTCAATGTAAGAAGCGCCGTCCTTGCAGATCCCATCAATAATTCTCGGAATCAATAGGGCTGAAAGTGAATAAATCCTGTCCCTGTTAATGTGTATGGAGTTTGAAAATAAGGATACAGAGGAATTGTTAATTACATCTTCTGGCCCTGATTCTTTCCAGATCTTTACCTGAGCGACAATTTCCGGTTTTCTTGTAAGTATTTCGTTATAAGCGGCATAGTTCTCACAAGCAACATTTGAATTAATAGGAACAAAAGACAAAATTCCAAAATTAGACGTCCATGTTAATTCCCCCCTTTCCCAGGGATTAAGAAAGTCAATGATCACATCAAACCCAGGTTTATGCTCTGTCTTCTCTCCTTCGACATTTATTACACCCCAATCCAATAATGAATCAGAATTTCCTTCTCTAAATAATCCATTAAGGCTGATTTTTTGGTTATAACTGAACCGGCCTCTGTACAAGGCCGCATCAATCCTCTCATGCAGCCTTACTATCCAGTTCTTACCATGATTGGGTCTTATTGCATTCTCTCCAGCATTCCATTTAATAACATTCAGGTTTATACTGGCATTTTGAGAAAGTCTTTCAATGACATTATAAATCCAGGCGTCAACTTTTACCTGTGACACAAGGATACCCACATTGATTTTTTTCTGATCATTAAGTAGATTCATTCGGCTTTCCTTAATATTCTGATGGCAAATAATGTATCGGAGTAAAGAGCATTTTGGTTATCCTGGAGGCGGATCTTATATAGATTAAAGAGATCGAAAAAGAAGATCCGGGATTATCAGTTGGTAAGTAGTTGCTCATAAATTTCAAGAGTTCGGGCAGTAATTGAATTGCGGTCATGTCTTTTTACTGCTGTTTTTTGTGCATTAGCAGAAAGCATGACTGCCAGATCATCATTACTAAATATTTTGATAATCTTAAAAGCCAAGGAAACATGGTCTTCGTACCTGTAAAGGAGTCCATTTGCACCATCATCAACCATATCTGGGATCCCACCAACGAATGATGCAACACAGGGAGTCCCTATAATTTGTGCTTCTCCCAAGGAATTTGGACTATTTTCTATGATTGAGGTCATAACGAAAACATGAGCATTTCGATATTCGACTGACATTTTCTCTTCATCGAGCGAGCCGAGAAAAGTCACGTTTTCTTTTAGTCCCAATTTTTTTATAAGGTTTCGGATATAAGAGCCATAACCATTAATTCTCTGGATCCACTTTGTGCCACCAGTTATATCTGCCCCGGCAATTCTTAACTGAACCCCGGGATATTCTCCTTTAATGTATGGAAGAGCCATGAGTAGTTTGTGCAGGCCTTTCCACTGAGAATATGCCTGACTCATGAAAATAGTATGGTTATGCTTACCCTCTATTGACCATCTCTCACAATTATAGAAAAGAGGACGCAAAGCCTCGCCACAATAATGGTATTGTACGCCGGGATTAATTGATTTTACATGAGAATAATCAAAAAATGTTCTTCCAATTATATGATTGCAGCTATTAAGATACTTCAGTTCAATTGCCTTCCGAGCCTTTATTGCTCTTCTTCCATCATAAATTGTAGTACGAGATTTAATGTCACTTAATGTTAGATGTCTAAGATACTCAACTTGCCGTATGCCTGCATAGAAATATTTCTCGATTACACTTGTCAGGCCCTGGATTGAAATCACGTACCTGAATGAGGGTGCAGCCTGAATACAGGCAAGACCATGCGCAAGCTCAGTCCCGTGAATATGTATGACATCGGGTTCTATTTCAATGAGTAGCTTTTTCCATTGAACCTCAAGTGAATTATTGTATTTGAATTGTTTTTGACTTTGGGGAAGGAGAAAAAAGTGTATGCGATTCTCGTGATGCCTGAACAATGTTATCCCTTGGTAAGTGGTTGCAATATAAAGACAAATTCCAGGCTTTTGCGAAAGCTCCATAGCCAGTGAACGCATCCAGCCACCCCCCACAGCTACCTTCTCGCCAAGTATTATGCAGGTTTCCGGGAAGGGGATATTAGTTATCCATAATATCTTCATTAATACAATTCATTTAAATAATCTGTTTCATTAACGGATGAAGAAGCTGTTGGTTTCAGTCAGAGGGAGATATAAATGTTTTCCTGGCTCTGGCGAATGGCAATTTAAATAGTCGTTTAATTTCCTCATCATTCTTATTCAGCATTTCATCAGAATAACAGATACCTACAACCAACCAAATTAATATGTTAAGCAAGTTGTAAGCGATGACATTCTCTACAAATAACATCAATAAATAGGAGGCTAAAAGCAATCCGAGTGATTTAATAAAAACACTTTTTGATCGCTTAAGAGCCCTGAAAAGCGCCCTGAGAATAACAATTACATATAACAAAAATCCCACTATCCCCATTTTAAGAATTATCTGTAGGAACCCAACTTCAACAATAGGCCGGTTGTATGTCACAAATGCAGCTGAATAATATCCTGCATTAAGGCCTTTGCCAAAAAGAAACGCCTTATTCGATTTCAGGTCCTGAAATACTTCATAGTACAGGAAAGTGCGAGTATCTACTGTAGGATCCAACTGGCTGTATTCATTATTATTATTACCCATAATCAGTTCAAATATGCTTTCGCCCTTTATCCCCATATAGAGTGCAACTGGGGGCAGTAACAGTATCAGAAAAATCAGAAAAGCGAGGAGTTTTTTATTTATTTTCAGGTATAAAATCAGATAATATACCGCCACAATTGAGTAACTTATAAGAATACGAAGAAGCCCTGCGCGGTTGGTAAGCGAAACTAATATAATTGAGACAGAAATCAGTATTACAAAAAGCTTCCCCAAGCCAGATCTTAACGGTATGGTAAGAATAATATAGAAAACCGGCATAAGCAGGAATAGCTGCAGTTCAAAATAATCAATGAAGAATATTGAGATGATGGCCACCAACAGCATATATAAAAATAATATCCTGCTTAGCGAGTGGAAATATTTTAAGTTAATACCGGGAATGACGAACAAAACAGGGAAAAGCGACAATGCCATATAATTATCAAAAAGGAAGGCCTTTAGGTCTTCAGGTGAGCCTATCAGAAGGAGACTTCTTATAAGGCAAATTAAAATCCATATTACCAAAATATCATAAATATGAAGTGACAACCTATCCTTAAAATTAATCCTCCAATAAGTAGTCAGGTAAATAAAAAGCATAATTAAGACTGATGGATAAGCAAGGAGGTAAATAATATAACCATTGAAAAATGGTATGGTTGGGCCATAACTGTTAAAATAGAAAACAAAATGAAAAATAAGCGCCAGGACAAAAGCGCCTGTAACCATCTGTTTTACACCGAAAAAGACTTTGCCTGTCTCCTGAGAATTCATCTTAACCTATTATCATCCTCTATTAAATAATACCAATCTCATAAACTTTCCTCTATTAATAAAAATGTCATCTTTATTTCTGTGATTAAAGCCCATTAAATATCCTTTTAGATTTAACAGATCACTTTATCCATATTCCCCCTTTTTTCCTGTTGACTACCATATGGTACTGTAGTGGCGCAAGAATAAACCCATTGAAACTTGCAATTATTGTTCCTATAAAAACAGAATAAACACCAAGCTGGCAGTATTTTATCATAAGCAATACAATGCCAAGATATAATACCGGACTGACAATACTTGTCAGAAATTGAATCCTTAAGGCGCTTATTCCGTTAAGGAACTGGACATACTTACCCCCAAATATCATTATATTATAATAAATAAATCCCCATAAAGAAAGCGAGAATGCGATGTTGACCTTTCCTTCACCTAACCATAACCTGTAAAATGGAGCAGAAAACAAAAGCATAATCATGGTTCCAAAAAACATGACGATTCCCAATTGATTATAACGTTTCACGCCATTCTTAATCCAATGAAGGTCATTTTTTTGAAAGGCTTCAGTCGATGCAGACCAGAATGGCACCAGGAAGATATTGAATATCATGTATGGAATTCCAAAGTACTTATATACCACATTGTATGCAGTGACATCATCAGTTCCAAAATTTCTGGCAATTATAATATTAGCAGTTTGATATTGAATTATTGATGCCAGTTGTATGACGAAAAACTTAAATCCCAGATTAAAAAGATCTTTCGAATAAAATAGTTTTACCCGGGAGAACGTGGGCCTGTACTTTCTGTATTTACCATTGAAGTAAAAAAGGTTGGCAGCAAACAAAACCAATAAAGGAGATGCACATAGCGCTATCCCTAACTTAACCAATGATCCCTCTGTTGTTTTTACCAAAAGGATAATCATAAGCAATGACAAAACCTGCCCTGACAGATCAATTAATGACGATCTCGCAGGATATTGGTCGGCCAGTAAAATGGTTGTTATTATTCTAATAACAAATGTGATACAGAAGTATGTAAAAACTATGATGGCAAGTAAGGTCACTTCTGATCTCATTGTCTCTGATACCTTCAGAATTCTTGACCAGTCGATGAATTCATTGGCTATCATGAATATTATCCAAACTCCAGTAAAAATGATTGCAAGAATTGCATATGTTGTGCTTACATAATTTCTTGCCAACTCTTCATCTCCTTTAGCCCTGGCCTCGGCAAACCTGTTTCTGAGGCCCTGAGTCAGTCCCACATCAAAGAAAACAAACCACCCCACTATTGAGCTCATTGTAAGCCATACTCCGTAAGTTGATGAGTCAACATAGTTTAAAGTTAGAGGAAGCATAACGAAACTGATGGCAATGCTAATCCCTTTGATTAAAAGTGAACTCGCGATGTTCTTTTTAGCACGGACACTTCTTTCATGTCCGGTGGTGAATAATCTGCTTATATGCTGTACTTGCAAAGAGTCTTTAAGGTTCATTCGATTATCATCAATCTTTATAACAACTGCTAAAATCAGTTTATCTTGTACGTGGTAACGATTTTTATGTTTAATTTGAACTTTGGCTTTTTAAGGGCATATATGTAACAAAAAGCTACATTCGTCGTAAAATTAAGTGCGTTAGTCAAAAAATAATATACATTCGTCACTAGAGAAGACTTTTATGAAGACCTTTTTTTCTCTCCTTCTCCTGAACCTGAGCATTATGGTCTCTGCAACTGATTATTTTATTAAAAACGGAGGCAACGACCAACATGATGGTACTTCAGATGCAACAGCCTGGGCAACGGTTGAACGAGTAAATACTGCATTTACCTCCATGAAACCCGGAGACAAAATCCTTTTCAAAAGAGGGGAAACTTTTTATGGTACGATAAAAATAAAGAGCTCCGGAACGTCTGGCTCACCAATAGTCATCGGAGCTTATGGTACCGGTGACAATCCTGTAATCACCGGGTTTACAGTCATTTCATCATGGACCAATGAGGGCAACGGAATTTATTCTGCACCAGTTGTTTCAGAAGAACTCACCAATATGGTAGTTATTGATGGAAAACAGTTCGCTATGGGCAGGTGGCCTGATTCTGCGTACAATATTTTTGAATCAGCTTCATCCAATGTCTCTATTACAGATAATGAGCTAAACACTACAATAAACTGGAAAGGGGCAGAAGTTGCCATTAGGAAAAATGACTGGTCAATCGATCGTTGTATCATTACTGATCACTCAGGTACCCGGATTTCCTACTCATCTCTTGCGACCACCCAGGATGCGATTGCAGGTCATGGCTATTTCGTTCAGAATGATATTCGTACACTGTCAGGTTTTGGGGAATGGTTCCATAGCAAGAGTGCTGGTAAATTCTATTTGTTGTTAGGTAGCATTTCCCCTGAAAGCCTAAAAATTGAGGTTGCAACCCTGAACAATATTGTCTGTATAAATGATAATGACTATATTACTATTGAAAATCTGTCACTTCGCGGTTCTATTCAGAACTTGATTACCAGTAACGGATATTTCAATAATAATTATATCTATATTAAAAATTCACATCTTACCAACGCGGGTACAGATGGTATTCAAATATGGGGGAGGTCAGGTAGTATTACCGGTAATATCATTTCGGACTGCAATCAGGCAGGAATCAGCGTTGTCGGTGATTATCACAACATCAGAGAAAATAAAATCAGCAATATCGGAATCCTGCCAGGGCAGGCATTCAAAGGTGATGCCTCATCGGGAATAAATATAGGAAATGATAATTGTACAATTGAGAGGAATAGTATAAGGCGAGTCGGCTATTGCGGCTTATATCTTTCTTCGACCGCTGATATTATAAACATTACCAATAATGTAATTGACAGTGTCCTTCTCACATTAAATGACGGGGGAGGGATTTATACTGCCCGTGAAGGGACACGAAGGATAATCGATGGAAACATTATAATGAATGTAATTGGAAATGCCTCAGGTACTCCTTATCCAGAAAGACCCATTGCCCGTGGAATTTACCTCGATGTCGGCTCATCAAACGTCATTGCAACCAATAATACAGCCTTCAATTGTTCAGAAAGCGGCTTTATGATTCACCGGGCAAGTGGCAATACATTTGAAAACAATACCTCTTTCAACAATAAGAACGGATTCTTTTTCCAGAACTCATCAGGAAGTACTATAAGTAA
The DNA here is from genome assembly GCA_964449015.1 of uncultured Bacteroidales bacterium. GTDB lineage: Bacteria > Bacteroidota > Bacteroidia > Bacteroidales > UBA10428 > UBA5072. Next base: position 2,909 of record CAYVBH010000001.1, on the reverse strand, counting down.
CAACATACTTAAAGGGAATATTTTCTTCGCAAAAGGTCCTTTACAATACTCTCTTAAATTTACCAGCACCGCTGATGATATTCCTTCATTTGGCACGGCTGATAATAATTATTATGCCAGACCAGCAGATGACGATGATATAATTTTCACGTATTCACCTTCAACCGGTTATAAATACAGGACACTTGCAAGCTGGCAATCATTCACAAACCAAGACTGGAACTCAAAAAAATCTGCAGTTACTGTAAGCGATACTTCCAAAATTGATTTCTACTACAACCCGACGACATCAAACAAGGTCATCGCGCTGAACCAGCCAATGGTTGATGTCACTGGCAAGAAGTACACTGGCTCGGTGACTTTGCTGCCCTATACATCAGTCATTCTGATGCCTGACCCCAATCCCTATACCCCTGCAACACCGGTGTTTTCAGGGGCAACTGTAGAAAACAATGCACCTTCAGTAATAGTCCTTAATTATAATCTTTCCCTTGCCAATATCCTTCCTGCCGTCTCCTCCTTCGTAGTCAAGGTCAACGGTACAGCCCGGTCGGTTAGCTCAGTCGCCATATCAGGCACAAAGGTTCTGATTACCATTTCAAGCCGTGTAAACTACGGAGAAGTAATTACAGTAGCATATACCAAACCGTCGGGAAATCCGCTCCAAACCTCGGAAGGGGCCCAGGCTGCTTCATTTGGCGATCAGGCAGTAACGAACAACTGTGCTGCGCCAACCCAACCACCGGTACAACCACCGGTCCAGCCGCCAACACCACCAAATCAGCCACCGGTAATCAGCATAGCCTCACCTATAAAAGGCAGCTCATTCACTTCACCTGCAACAGTTGAAATAGAAGTGACAGCTTCTGACCCTGACGGGACAATCCAGACTGTTGCACTCTACAATGGGAGCGAAAAGCTGGGAGAGAGGACCAGCGCCCCTTTTACCTTCACCCTTAAGGAACTGAAGGAGGGCTCATATTCACTTCATGCCGTCGCTACTGACAATCTGAAGTCTTCTGCCACATCATCCGCACTCGATTTTCATGTTACCGCACCTGAGCTTACAAGAGGCTTACTGAATATCTATCCCAACCCAAATGACGGGCATTTCTCGATTGACTTCACTGCCCCGGAAGAACACGACTCTTTCATCCTGTCGGTGGTCAGCCATCGCGGGACTATTGTGATGAAGGAGGAATTTTCGCAGGATCAGTTCGAGAAACAGTATGATCTCTCTCATTTGACTCCGGGAATTTATGTGGTAATGGTTTCTGCAGAAAAAACCCTGACGACTCAAAAGTTTATCAAGAAGTAGTCCTCTTCAATTTATTATTGCCAATCGACTGAGGAACGGGGTCAGATCATTTGATTCAAGAGATATAGTATATATCCCGGTAACAATATTCTCAGGCAGGGTGATTGTATTGATTCTGTCAAAACCGAGGTGAACCATATGAACCATTCTCCCCAGAGAATCATAGATCTTAAGTATATCATACGCCCTATCCTCATCAGTCATTAAAACATAAAACGAACCGTAACAGGGGTTAGGATAAATCATGGTTGCATCCTGTGGGAGTTCCACAGAATCGCTTGTTACTGCTTCATAAATCCTTGCTCCCACCTGCCAGTGGCCATTTTGTTTTACTGTACGCGGATTGACACTTCCCCATACAGCGTCAGTGGACAAGCCATCTGCTAACTCATTGCCCAGATCAAAGCCATGATCAAGCCTGGCGGCAGGGACAAAATCGGTGAAATTGTTAAAATTGGGATTGATTACAACCGAGTGAGTATCGTAGCCAAGTGCCTGCCACTCTGCAAATGACTTAATCGCACCACCGGCACTGAAACGAGGGGTACCGGACTCACAGTAAAATATATTATAATCCGACTGAAAGCCTACGAGGCTTGCAGCATCCATTACATTAATTGATAGAGTGTTGTATTTTGTATAGAAAATATTATTGAAAATCCTTGTTCCTGTCGAGGCTGCGTTCAATCCGTTATCAGTATTTGTGTGAACATCAATTAAACCACGGGATGTCTGTGTTGTAGTCTTTTCTGTATAAAGGGTATTATTATAAATTCTGACTCCGTTCATCCCTTTAACTACAATGCCGACCCTTGGATTTTTTATGATGTTATAAGCTATAGTCCCCGATAAATCAGTCATTCCATTTGATTTGCGCTGAATTCCATTAGGGGTGTTGAGAAGGTAATTATATTTTATTATTACATTAATATTGTACCCGGTGAACATGGCATGTGTCCAGCTGTTTTCATCCGTTCCATTCCAGGTGATCCTGTTGCCGGTAATTACGGCACCATCAAGATGGTTGTTATTAATTCCAGGTATCTCATCCCCAGCCTGTAGGATATATCCGGCTGAATTAACTGAAATAAGTGAATTATTGCGGAATTTAAGGTCAGTGACCTGATTTCTTGGTATATTGTAACCGTTGGATACACCTGTTTCGGTATCTACAATCTCCTGTCCTTCAATAATAAGGATAGTTTGTGGGAATAAAACGGCAGTTGAAACTAGGTAAAATAATACCGTCAGTGTAAATTTCATATACTGTTCAGAATGGAATTAATCTAATAAGTATAACGGAAGTGTCATCAAAAAAGTTTTAAAAGTTACCAATACTGACAGATTATAGGCATCTTCATTAAATTATGTTCCCAAACAATTCCGACTAACACTAATAAAACTTCATTGGGTTTTATTGACTATATAACAGATCATCTTATTATCATGAACTCCACCCTCCTGTTCAGCCTGCGATTTAGCCAGTCAGTATTCGAGGCTACAGGACGCGTACTTCCGTAACCTCGCGGGGTCAGCCTGCCTGCGGAAACGCCTCTGTTGATCAGATAGTTAACAATAACCTGCGCCCGGG